>JBILTM010000274.1:0-5586 GCA_044371545.1 Burkholderiaceae bacterium | reverse complement strand
GTCCGGCGCCGCGAGCAGGTCCGCCGGCGCGAGGCGGTACGCCCGCCCGAACCCGCCGTTCAGGCTGGCGCGCTCGGGCTCGAGCCGCCAGAACGCGAAGTCCGCGAAGTCCACGTAGAGCGCCGCCTTCGGGTGCGCGGCGAGCCAGCGCGCGCGCACCCGCGCCGCGTCCGGGCCGTCGCGCCCGAGCCGGCGCGCGGTGCCGATCACCGTGAGCCGCGGGTGCGCGAGCGGGTCGCCCGCGCCCGGCTCGCCCACCAGCAGCGCGCAGCGCGCATCGGCCTCGAGCGCGCCGAAGTGCGCCGACAGCGCCGACAGCAGCATCAGCGGCGCGCCGTCGGCGTCGAGCGCGACCGCGGCGCGGCTCGCGAGCGGGTGGCCGGTGCCGGGCTCGAGCACCGCGAGCGCGCCGTGGCGGGCGCCGCCGAGCAGCCGCCGCGCGGTCTCGCGGGCATCGTCGTCGGCGGGTTGCACCGGGTCGGGGCGGGGCATCGGGGCGGTCTCGGGCGGTTCGGCGGGCATCGTGCGAGCGGTCGCGGCGGTCGACCCACTGTAGCCTCGGCGCCGGCGTGCTTCAATGCGGTCATCAGGAGGAGCCCCGTGGACCCGACGACGACCGCGGCCCGCACGCCGCTGCACACCCGCACCATCCGCCTCGACGGCTTCGCGCGACCCGACGGGCTGCTCGACGTCGAGGCGCGGCTCACCGACGTCAAGCACTACGACCTGCCCGGCTGGGGTTCGGGCCCGCTGCCGGCGGGCTCTCCGATGCACGACATGGCGGTCACGATGACCGTCGACGTGGACGGCACGATCCGCGCGTTCGAGGCGCGCACGCTCGCCGGCCCGCACTCGAGCTGCCCGAGCGGCGCGGCGAACTTCTCGCGGCTGGTCGGGCTGTCGATCCGCAAGGGCTTCCTGAAGGCGGCGGCCGAGCGCATCGGCGGCGTCGAGGGCTGCACGCACATCCGCGAGCTGCTGCAGCAGATGGCCACGGTCGCGTTCCAGTCGATGCGCGAGATGCGCGTGAAGTCCTACACCACGAACCCCGACCGGCCGCCGCCGCTGATCGACAGCTGCATCGCGTGGGCCGCGTCCGGCGACTGGGTGCGCGTGCGCTTCCCGAAGTTCTGGACCGGCGGCGCGCGCGCGGGCGACGTCGCCGCGGGCGACCCGAACGGCGTACGATGAGCCGATGATCCAGACGCTGTCCCCGCTGATCCGCGAGGCCACGGCGGTCGACGCCGAGTCGATCTCGCGCGTGCGCGTCGCGAGCTGGCGCGCCGCCTACCGCGGCATCATCGACGACGCCTACCTCGACGCGCTGTCGGTCGAGGCCGGGCGCGAGCGCTACCTGCGCAGCTTCGACCCGGCGCCCGCGGCCGGGTTCACCCGCGTGGCCGCCGACGACGAGGGTCGCGTGGTCGGCTTCGCGACCGGCGGGGCGGCCCGCGGCGCCGGCGTGCCGTGGCGCGAGGGCGAGGTCTGGATGATCTACCTGCTGCCCGAGGCGCAGCGCAGCGGCCTCGGCACGCGGCTGCTGCGCTCGATGGCGCGCGGCCTCGACCGTCGCGGGCTCGGTTCGCTCGCCGTCTGGGCACTCGCGCGCAACGCGCCGGCGCGCGCCTTCTACGAGCACCTCGGCGGCCGGCAGGCCGCCGAGCGCACGACGAGCGTCGGCGCGCAGCGGCTCGACGAGGTGATGTACCGCTGGGCCGAGCTCGGCCCGCTGATCGGCCGCTGACGGGCCGCCCCGTACAATGCGGGCCGTCCCGTCTTCCACTGCATCGACCACATGAGCATCCAGCGAATCGGCGTGATCGGCGCCGGCACCATGGGCAACGGCATCGCGCAGGCCTGCGCCGTCCGCGGCATCGACGTCGTGATGGTCGACGTCGCGCAGGCCGCGCTCGACCGCGGCGTCGCGACCGTCGGCACGAGCCTCGAGCGCCTCGTCAAGAAGGACAAGCTGTCGGCCGCCGACCGCGACGCCGCGCTCGCGCGGATCCGCGGCTCGACGAGCTACGACGACCTGAAGGGCCTGCCGCTGGTCATCGAGGCGGCGACCGAGAACTTCGAGCTGAAGGTCAGGATCCTGAAGCAGCTCGACGCGCTGCTCGGGCCGGAATCGATCGTCGCGACCAACACCTCGTCGATCTCGATCACGAAGCTCGCCGCCGCGACCTCGCGGCCCGACCGCTTCATCGGGATGCACTTCTTCAACCCGGTGCCGATGATGGCGCTGGTCGAGATCATCCGCGGGCTGCAGACCTCCGACGCGACGCACGACCTGGTGCGCGACCTCGCGGGGCGCCTCGGCAAGTCGCCGATCACCGTCAAGAACGCGCCGGGCTTCGTCGTCAACCGGATCCTGGTGCCGATGATCAACGAGGCGTTCTTCGTGCTGGCCGAGGGCCTCGCGTCGCCCGAGGACATCGACGCCGGCATGCGGCTCGGCACCAACCAGCCCATCGGCCCGCTCGCGCTCGCCGACCTGATCGGCCTGGACGTGTGCCTCGCGGTGATGGAGGTCTACGTCGAGGAGTTCGCCGACTCGAAGTACCGGCCGTGCCCGCTGCTCAAGGAGATGGTCGCGGCCGGCTGGCTCGGCCGCAAGACCGGCCGCGGCGTGTACACCTACTGACCAGACCCCCCGAGGAGACCGCGATGACCCCGACCACGACCGCGAACGCGGTGCCCACCCAGGCCGAGCGCGAGGCCTTCGAGGCGCGCCTGCGCGCCGAGGGCTACGACGAGATCCTGACGAAGACGCTCGCGCCGAACGCCGTGATCCCCGACCACACGCACCCGTTCGACGTGCTCGCGCTGGTGCTCGAGGGCGAGGCGACGATCGACTGCGGGCAGGGCCCGCGCACCTACCGGCCGGGCGACATGCTCGAGGTCGCTCGCGACGTCGTCCACAGCGAGCACTACGGCCCGAACGGCTACACGTTCATCGTCGGCCGTCGACACGCGCCGCGCTGACGCGCCGCCGATGCGCCCGGCGCAGGGCACGATCGTCGTGGCCACGCCCGGCTGCGGACGGCGCGCCGCGGCCCGGCACATGGCAGGGCGTCCGGCTCCACGCGCACCGGCGCCGGCCGCACCGGCGCGAGGTGGCCGCGCACCGGGCCGGCGAATGACGCGGCGCAGCGTCCGGCCGCGCGCCCTCAGCCGTTCGGGCGAAGCGCGGGCACGACGGCGCGCGCTGGGCGTCCGCGCAGGCGCGCTTCGCGCTACTGTGGCCGTCCCGCATTCAGGTTCCCTGCGACGCGACGCCATGCTCGTGCTGCTCATCGACGACCACGCGCTCTTTCGCAGCGGCATGCGGCTGCTGCTGTCGGACCTCGACGAGACGATCGACTTCGTCGAGGCCGCGTCGGTCGAGGAGGTGTCCTCCGCCGCGCGGCGCCCGGACCTGGTGCTGCTCGACCTGAACCTGCGGGGCGTCAGCGGCATGACCGCGTTCGCGCGCATCCGCGCCCTGCTGCCCGAGTCGACCGTCGTCGCCCTGTCGGGCGAGGAGGATCCGTCGCTGATCCGCGAGGTCATCGAGGACGGCGCGTCCGGCTTCATCCCGAAGGCGTCGACACCCGAGGTGATGATCGGCGCGCTGCGGCTGGTGCTCGCGGGCGGGGTCTACCTGCCGCCCGCGGTGCTCGAACGTCGCGCCGGCGCGCCGGCCGCCGCGTCGGCGGGCACCGCGCTCGACGCGCTGACGGCGCGCCAGCTCGACGCGCTGATGCTCGCGGTGCGCGGCAAGTCGAACAAGCAGATCGCGCGCGAGCTCGACCTGTCGGAGGGCACGGTCAAGCAGCACCTGTCGGCCGCGTTCCGGGTGCTCGGCGTCTCCAATCGCACCGAGGCCGTCTACGCGACGGCGGAGATCAGGCTGGCGCCCGCCGCCCGACATGGCTGCTGACGCGCCGGACCGTCCGGCCACGGCCGCACCGATCGGGCCGCCGAGCGCCGCGCAGGCGCTGCTCGACACGGTCGCGCGCCAGTCGCGGCTGGTCGTGGTGCCGGTCTCGATGACCTCGCTGGTGATCCTGAGCGCGGTCCGCGACAAGATCCCGATGCCGATCCTGCTCGCGTGGCTCGCGGGCACGATCGGCATGCAGCTGTTCCGCGCGTGGTCGATGCCGCGACTGGCGGCCGACACCGCGCGGCCCGACGCCGAGCGGCTCGCGTACGCGAGCCGCATCAGCCTCTTCAACGGCTGCATGCACGCGAGCAGCGTGCTCGCGTTCCCGTGGCTCGACCTGGCCGAGCGCGCGCTGGTGACGATGATCCTGGTCGGGCTGACCTCGGGCGTCGTCGTCAGCGGTGCGCTGTTCCGCGCGTTCTCCGCGCCGATCCTCGGGCTGCTCGCGATCCAGTGGTCGCTGGTGTCGAGTCCCGAGCTCGCCGACTGGAGCCGCTGGGGCGTCTCCGGCCTGCTGGTGTTCCTGTACCTGCTGCTGCAGCGGCTCGCCACCGACACTGGCACGGCCGTCGCCGAGACGTTCGCGATCCGCAGCCGCGAGGTGTCGCTGCGCCGCGACCTGCAGGACCTGAACGAGCGGCTGAAGGTCGCGCTCGAGCAGGCGCAGGCCGCCAACCGCGCGAAGACGCGCTTCCTCGCTTCGGCGAGCCACGACCTGCGCCAGCCGCTGCACGCGCTGCTGCTGTTCACCGCGGCGCTCAGCATGCGCAGGCTCGACCCGAAGAGCCAGGAGATCGCCGCGCGGATCGACGACGCGACGCAGGCGCTCGCCTACGAGCTCGACACGCTGCTCGACGTCTCCAAGCTCGACGCAGGCATCGTGCGCGTCAGCCGCGAGACGCTCGACCCGTCGGCGGTGGCCGCGCGGCTCGTCGAGACGATGGCGCCGCTCGCGCAGCGCAAGGGCGTGTCGCTCACGCTGTCGGCGCAGCCGGGGCTGCTCGTCGACACCGACCGCACGCTGATCGAGCGCGTGCTGCGCAACCTGCTCGACAACGCGATCAAGTACACCGACCGCGGCTCGATCGCGTTCGAGGCGCGGCGCGAGGGCCCGTGGGTCGCGCTCGCGGTCGTCGACACCGGCCGCGGGATCCCGCCTTCCGAGCACGAGCGGATCTTCGAGGAGTTCTACCAGGTCGACAATCCGGAGCGCGACCGCCAGCGCGGACTCGGGCTCGGGCTTGCGATCGTGCGCCGCCTGGTCGGGCTGCTGGGCGGCGAGCTGCGGGTCGAGTCCGAGCTCGGTCGCGGCTCGACCTTCACGCTGCGGCTGACGGCTGCGCCCGACCCCGCGCCCGTCCCCGAGCCGGCTCTCGCCGCGCACCGCCGCACGCTCGACGGGCTGCACGTGCTGGTCGTCGACGACGAGGCGAGCGTGCGGCTCGGCACGAGCCTGCTGCTCGAGGGCTTGGGCTGTCGCGCGAGCGTCGCGCGCGGCACCGACGAGGCGGTCGAGGTCGCCACGCACGATGCGCCCGACATCGTGCTCGCCGACCTGCGGCTGCGCGGCGAGGACAGCGGCGTGCGCGCGGTCACGGCGCTGCGCGCGCTGCGCCCGGGGCTGCCCGCGCTGCTGATCAGCGGCGACACCGCGCCCGACC
>JBILTM010000074.1:0-20823 GCA_044371545.1 Burkholderiaceae bacterium | reverse complement strand
GCTGCGCGAGGCCGAGCGCGCGGGCCTGGTGCTGCTGCACAAGCCGGTGCCGGCCGAGGCGCTCGCCAAGGGCATCCGCGACGCGCTGGCCGGCGGCGACGCGACCGGGCGGGGATGAGCGTCGCGGGCGGAGGGTCGGCCGGCGAGGCCCGCACGGCGCGCGCCGCGCGCGGCGAGGTGCCGCGCGCGGGCGGCCGCAGCGCCAGCTGGATCTCGCGCGGCTACGAGGCGCTCGCGTCGCTCGACGCGGTGCCGGGCGACGCGCCGGCGTTCGACCTGGTGATCGTCGGCAGCGGCTACGGCGGCGCGATCGCCGCCGAGGCGTTCGCGCGCCGGCGCGAGCACGGGCGGCCGCTGCGGATCGCGGTGCTGGAGCGCGGCGACGAGCGGCTCGCCGGCTCGTTCCCGTCGCGCTTCGCGGAGCTCCCGGGCGAGGTCCGCTTCGCGCGGGCGGGCGGCCGGGCGGTCGCGGGGCGTGCGAACGGCCTCTTCGACCTGCGCCTCGGCCCCGACGTCTGCGTGCTGCTCGCCAACGGGCTGGGCGGCGGCTCGCTGATCAACGCCGGCGTCATGGAGCCGGCCGCGCCCGCGGTGTTCGACGATCCGCGCTGGCCGCGGGCGCTGCGCCGCGACCTCGGCGACGCGGCGACGCGGGCCGCGCTGCACCGCCGCGCGCGCGAGCGGCTCGGGTTGCGTGCCGGCGCACTCGGCCCGGACGCACCGCGACCGCCGAAGCTCGCCGCGCTCGCGCGCGCGGTGCCCGGCGAGCCGGCGCCCCGGCTCGCGCCGGTCACGCTCGCCGGGCCGTGGGGCGCGTCCGACGGCGCGGCCCGGCTGTCCGACTGCGTCGGCTGCGGCGACTGCGCGACCGGCTGCAACCACGACGCGAAGGACTCGCTCGACCGCGGCCTGCTGGTCGCCGCGCACGACGCGGGCGTGCGCCTCTACGCGGGCACGACCGTCGAGGCGATCGAGCCGCCGCCGGACGACGCGCGCCTGCGACACGGTGCGCACTGGGTGCTGCGGCTCGCCCCGACCGACCCGATGCTCGCGGTCAACGTCGGGCCGATCGCGCTGCGCGCGCGTCGCGTGATCCTCGCGGCCGGCGCGCTCGGCTCGACCGAGCTGCTGGCACGCTCGCGCGTCCGCGGCCTCGCGGTGTCGGCGCGGCTCGGCGAGCGCGCCGGCACCAACGGCGACGCGATCCACGCGGTCACCGGCCTCGACGCGCCCGCGAACGCCGCCGCCGACGAGCGCCGCGCGCCCGCGGCGCGTGGGGTCGGGCCGACGATCTCGGGCATCGTCGACCTGCGCCACGAGTCGCCGCCGATGGTGATCGAGGACCTCGCGGTGCCCGGCCCGCTCGGCCGGCTGTTCGGCGAGACCGTGGCCACCGCGTCGCTGTTCGCGCGGCTCGGCGACGCCGACCCGACGGACCATGCCGCACGCCGCCCGGTGCGCGAGCCGTTCGCGGTCGACCCCGCGCGCGTGCGCCGCACCGCGCTGGTCGCGATGATGGGCGACGACGGCGCCTGCGGCCGCATCGCCTGCGACCCCGGCGCCGCGCCGGGCACCGCGACCCTCGATTGGCCGGGCGCGGGCGAGCGGCCGATCTTCGCCGCGCAACTCGCGCGGCTGCGCAAGCGGATCGGCGAGTCGCCCGGCGCGCCCGACGGCCCGCGCGTGCTGCCGAACCCGATGTGGCGGCTGCTGCCGGCGAAGGTCGAGTCGATGATCGGCCCGGTCCGCGGTCCGATCGTCTCGGTGCATCCGCTCGGCGGCTGCGCGATGGGCGAGTCGGCCGAGAACGGCGTCGTCGACGCGATCGGCCGGGTGTTCGACCCGGCCCCCGACGCGAACGGCCGCGTCGATCCGATGCGCACCCATGCAGGCCTCGCGGTGCTCGACGGCGCGATCGTGCCGTGCGCGCTCGGCATCAACCCGGCGCTCACGATCGCGGTGCTCGCGCTGCGCGCGTGCGACGCGCTGTGGACCGAGGACTGGGCGCCCGCCGGCGCGCCGTCCGACGTCGCGCGAGCGCCGGGCCGTCGGCCGCCGCTCGCGCCGGTGTCGACGCGCGAGCGCCGGCCGCGCGCGCCGACCGAGGTCGAGATCGTCGAGCGGCTGCACGGCCCCGCGACGCTGGTGATCGACGGCCGGCCTCACGCGTGCACGATCGAGCTCACGCTGCGCTTCGAGCCCGTGCGCGCGCACGCGCTCGCGTCGCGCCACGGCGCGCGCCTGCGCGTCGCGCGCGTCTCCCCGCTCGACGACGCGTCGCTGCCCGCGATCGCCGAGGCGCGCCCGACGAGCGAGCTGCGGATCCTCGACCGGGCCGTGCTCGCCGCCGCCGAGCGCGACCCGCGGTACGCGAGCCTCGAGGAGGCCGGCGTGCGGCGCGCCGCGACGCTGCTCGCGGTGCCGGTGCACGGCGAGCTGGTCGTGCTCGAGCGCGAGCCGTCGACGCGCGCACGGCGCATCGCGCGGGCACTCCGGGCGTGGGCCGGCAACCGCGGCCTGCGCGATGTCCTGCTGACGCTCGCCGCACGCCGCGAGGGGCCCGGCCCGTGGCTGCGCGCGCTGCGCGCGGCGCGGGCATCGCCGGTGCCGGAAGGGCCCGGCGGCACCGCGATGCGCGGGCTGCGGTTCGTGCGCGCGCTCGCCGCCGCGCTCGCCGACGGCCTGCGCACCGTCGCCGCCTACGTCGCCGACCTGGTGCGGCTCGCGAGCCGCGCCGGCGAGGCGCGCCGCTTCCGCTATCGACTGCGCCTCGGCACGCCGACGATCGCGCGGCCGGGCTGGCGCGAGGCGCTCGGCGGCCCGCTCGCGGTCCCCGGTGCCGCGCCCGAACCGGGCAGCGAGGCGGGCGGGGTGGCGCGCGGCGGTCCGCCGTTCGAGCTGCGCCTGCACAAGCGGCTCGCCTACGTGCCGCGCGGCAATCCGTTCCGGCAGCTGACCGAGGCCCGGCTCGACGCGTTCCCGCTGCCGGTCGCCGACGCGACGCCGCCGGTGCTGACGCTCGACGCGGCCTGGCTCGCACGCATCCGGGTGCCGCTGCTGCGGATCGTGCGTGCCGACTCGCTGCCCGACGCCTGGGCCGACCTCGGCGCGCTCGGCGCGACGCTCGCGCGGATGCTGGTCGGCGTGCACCTGTGGAGCTTCCGCAAGCCCGAGCCACCGCTCGCGCGTGCGCCGCGCCGCCTGCCCGGGGCGCTGCCGGTGCGTACGCCCGACGGTCGCGTGCGCACGCTCGAGCCCGAGCTCGAGTCGATCGCGGTCGAGCCCGGCGAGCGCCGGCCCGACGAGCCGCGCGCGGGCGGCGAGCCGCCGCTGCGCGTCGCGGTGCGGCTGTCGCGCTACCGGCTGTCGCGGTCGACCGTCGGCCGGCCGATCGTCACGCTGCACGGCTACAGCGCAGGCGGCACGACCTTCGCGCACCCCGCGCTCGACCCGGGGCTCGCGGCGTTCTTCGCCGCGCGCGGCCGCGACGTCTGGGTCGCCGACCTGCGCACGAGCTGCGGCCTGCCCGAGACCGCGGCGCGACCGTGGCGCTTCGAGGACGTCGCCTGGAACGACATCCCCGCGATCATCGAGCACGTGCGCCGCGTGACCGGCCACGACCGCGTCGACGTCGTCGCGCACTGCATGGGCGCGGTGATGCTGTCGATGGCGGTGCTCAGGCCGCCGTCGCACCGCGGCCCGTGGCGCGAGGCGCTCGATGCGCTGCCCGGTCGGCTCGGGCGCGTGGTGCTGACGCAGGGCGGCCCGGTGCTGACGTTCAGCCCGGCCAACCGGCTGCGCGCGCTGGTCGCGGCGCGCACGCGCGCGCTGTTCGGCGAGGCGACCTGGTCGATGCGCGCGTCGGTGCCGCCCTCCGCGGCCGACGACCTGGTCGACCGGCTGCTCGCCGCGATGCCGTACCGCGACGACGCCGACTTTCGCGCCGAGAACCCGCTCTTCGGGTCGACCGCCTCGACCGCGTGGGTGCGCACGCGCCACCGGCTCGACCTGCTGTTCGCCGAGACCTTCCCGATGGCGCCGATCGAGCGGCCGGTCCGCGACGCGATCGACGACTTCTTCGGCGAGATCCACCTCGAGACGATCGCGCAGACGATCCGATTCGCGATGGCGCACCGTGCCGCGTCCGCCGACGGCGTCGCCGACCCGGACCGCGAGTTCCGCACCGATCCGGCCTGGCTCGCCGAGCGCTGGCGCTTCGAGACGCGCCACTTCGTCGGCGCGCGCAACGGCGTGCTCGATCCGTCCTCCGTGCAGCGCGCGAACGCCGCGTTCGCGGGGATGCCCTGGTTCCGCGCCGAGGTGATCGAGGGCTACGGGCACCAGGACCTGCTGATCGGCCGCGACGCCGGCCGCTTCCTCGAGCGGCACGTCGCGCCGTTCCTCGAGGCCGGGGCGCCCGGGCCCGGCACGGGCGACGCACGGCCGGCCCCTTCGCCGCGCCCGGCGGGAGACGCGCTTGAGCCGTGAGTGGATCGCGATCGTGCCGTATGCGGTCTGGACGCGCGCCGAGGACGCCGCGTCCGTCGAGGTCGTCGTCGAGCGCTACGACGACGGCGGCGATGCGTACGCGCTGGTCCTCGCCGGCCCGTGGCGCGCGGCCGCGGCCGCGGCGCTGCGCGACGACCCCGACGCGCCCTGGGCGGGCGAGCTGATCGTCGCGACGCCGCTGCCCGCGGTGCCGCACGCGTGGCGGCTGCCGCGGCCGCCGCGGGCCGGCGTGCCCGAGTACGCGGCCTTCCTCGTCTGCGGCTCGCACGGCCCGCAGCGCTTCGGCCCGATGCCCGACGCGCCGGAGCGCGTCCCCACGGAGACGGCGCCGGAGCGCGTCCCCACGGAGACGGCGCCGGAGCGCGTCCGGACTGAGACGGCGCCGGAGCGGGTCCCGACGGAGACGGCGCCCGCGCGCGTCCCGATCGCGGCCCCGCCCACACCGTCCGGCCGCGACGGCGGGCGGCGGCGGCCCTGGGTGCCGCTCGTCGTGCCGCCGCCCGACGAGGCCGGGCTGCGCGTCGCGGTCGCCGAGGCGCTGCGTGGGACGGTCGAGGGCTGGCAGCCCGCGCTGGTGGCGCTGCGATGAGCCGCGACCGCGCGACTCCGGCGCTCGAACTGCACGCGTTCTCGTGCCAGTACCCGCCCGGGCTGCTCGAGGGGCCGATCGCCTACGGCTCGATGCACCGCCTCGCCCGGGCGCTGCGCGAGGCGCCGCCCGACGGCGTCGCGCGCCGCGTGGTGTCGCTCGGCGACCTGGTCTACGTCGACGCGACCGCGGGCCTGCTCGATCCGCACGGCCTGTCCGAGCGCTTCGACGCGCCGTACGAGCGGCTCGCGCAGTCGCCCGAGTACCGCGCGATGCGCACCGGCGCGCGCGCGGACTTCGTCGCGATGCCCGACGACCACGAGCTCGACGAGAACTGGGCGCCGCGTCCGCTCGACCCCGACAACGCGATCGCACGGGCGCGCGGCGTCGACGCGTTCCGCCGCCACCTGCACGATGCGGCCGTCGGCGTGCCCGGCGGCGCCGGGCCGCGGATCCCGATCGCGCCCGGCTGGTCGATGTTCGTCGCCGACACCCGGCTCGGCCGCGAGGCGCGCACGCTCGCGACCGTCGGCAGCGCGCGGATCCTGTCGCGCGAGGGCTGGCTCGCGCTCGTCGACTGGCTGCGCGACGAGCACGCGGCCGACCCGTGGCGGCCCAAGCTGATGCTGTGCCCCGCGCTGCTGCTGCCGCGCCGGCTGACGAGCCTGCGCGACGCGCCGGCGAGCGCGCTGCGCTCGGACGCCTGGGACGGCTTCCCGGCCTCGCTCGGCGCGCTGCTCGGCCGCGTCGCGCGCGAGGGCGTGCGCAACCTCGTCGTCGTCTCCGGCGACGAGCACCTGGCGATGGTGGTGCGCGCCGAGGTGTCGGCGGCGGCCGGCCGGCCGGTGGCCGTCCACTCGGTCCACTGCCCGGCGATGCACGCGCCGTATCCGTTCGCCAACGGGCGGCCCGAGGCCTTCGCGACCGACGAGGCCTTCGTGCTCGACGACCCCGAGGCGCCCGGCGTGCCGGTGCGCTGCACCGTCCGCGGCACGCGCGTGCCCCCGGTCCGCGAGGGCTGGGCCCGGATCCGGGTCGCGCTCGAGCGAGGCGGCTGGCGCGTGCGCGTCGCCTTCCGCGACGGTGCCGGCTTCGACGACGCCGAGGCCGCCGCCGCCGAGGCGCCCGGGTTCGATCCCGACGCGGACGGTGCGCGGGTACGCCGCGCGGCACGGCTTGCGCGCGAGCGCGCGGTGCACGACGGCACGACGATCGAGCTCGGGCTGGACCGGCCGGGCTGACACCCGGGCGCCGACGCACCGGCCGATCGGACAGGCCGATCGGCGGATGGCCGGCGCACCGCGGCGGGCAGAGACTGAGGGGGCCCGCCGCGTTCCGCAGCGAGACGACCGATGGCTCCGACGCAGCACGCCCTGCCTTCTCCTCGATACACCGGCGCCGACGGTTGCGGCGCACCGGTCCGACCCGTCGACCCGCTGCCGCCCGGGCTGCTCGCCGACCTCGTCGACGAGCCGCTGCTCGGCCTCGACGCGGCCGGCATGCTGCTGAGCGCGAACCGCGCCGCGCTGCGCCTCCTCGAGTCCGGCGACACGCTCGCGCCCTGCGGGGGGCGGCCGTGCCCGGTCGATCCGGCGCTGCGCGAACGGTGGGCCGCGGTGCTCGCCGAGGCCGCGGCCGGTCGTCGCCGGCTGCTGCGGCCGTCCGATCCGGCCGCCCGCACGCTGGCGCTGCAGCCGGGCTCGGTGATCGTCCCGGTGCTCGTGCGGGTCGGGTCCGACCGCAGCGGTCGGTTGCGCACGCTGTGGGCCTGGGCGCACGCGGTCGGTCTCGGCGCGCACGAGACGCGTGCGGTCGAGACGGTGCTCGAAGGCGAATCGCCGGCCGAGATCGGCGAGCACGACGGCACGACCGTCGAGGCGGTGCGCGGCGACCTGCTCGCCGCGCTCGCCAAGGCGGGGGTGCGCGGGCCCCTCGACCTGGCGGTCGAACTGGCGCGCGCGCCGCGCTGAGGCTCAGCGCGTCCCGGCGGTGTACGCGTAGATCGCCGACACGTCCTGCCCGCCGAGCCCCGCGCGCCGCGCGGCCTGCATCTGGCTGCGCACCAGTGCCGCCACCGGCACCGGCCGGTCGAGCTCCTGCGCGAGCGCGAGGAAGTAGCGCAGGTCCTTCTCCATCAGCCCGAGCTGGAACTGCGGCGAGAAGTCGCCCGCGGCCATCTTCGGGATCTTGGTCTTCACCAGCCGCGAGCCGGCCGCGCCCTCGCCGAGGATCTCGCGCACGCCCTCGGCGTCGAGCCCCGCGGCGAGCGCGACCGACATCGCCTCGGCGATCGCCGCGTTCATCGTGCCCGACAGCATGTTGTTCACCAGCTTGATCGTCGCGCCCGTCCCGGAGTCGCCCATGCGGCGGGCCATCCGGCCCATCGCCGCGAACAGCGGCCCCGCCGCGTCGAACGCGGCCTTCGGACCGCCGACCATGAACACCAGCTCGCGGCCGCGGGCCTGCGCGATGCTGCCCGAGACCGGGGCGTCGAGGTGCGCCACGCCGCGCGCGGCCGCGGCCCGCGCGACCTCGCGCGACATCGCCGGGCTGTTGGTGCTGCTGTCGACGATCGTCGTGCCGGGCGCGGCCGCGGCGACGACGCCGTCGGGCCCGAGCATCACCGCGCGCGTCGCGTCGTCGTCGGCGACCATCGACACGACGAAGCGTGCGCCGCGCACCGCCTCGGCCGGGCTCGCGCAGACGGTCGCGCCCTTCGCGGCGAACGGCTCGGCACGCGCGCGGCTGCGGTTCCAGACGCGCAGCGCGAAGCCCGCGGCGGCGAGGTTCTCGGCCATCGGCGCGCCCATCGCGCCCAGGCCCAGGAAGGCGATCGTGTCGGTCATGCGGGTCTCCTCGTGCATCGGGAGTCAGTCGCCGCGGCGCGGCGGGTCGTCGGGATCGTCGAAGCCGATGCGCACCGTGAGCCGCGCGCTGCCGCGCTCGGCCGGGTGCGGCCGCAGCGCGCGGCAGTCGAGCACGAGCCGCTCGACGCCGCCGTCGCGGCGAACCTCGACGCGGTGCAGGCCGTCGGCGGAGCGTCCGTGCTCGAGCTCGACGCGCAGCACGACCGCGGCGCGCGCGTCGAGCCGCGCGAGCGCGGCTTCGAGCGCGTCGCAGCCGGGGGGCGGTTCGCCGGGCGTCATGCGCGCGTCACGCGACGGTACGCGCCGAGGCCCCGGGGCGCCTGCAGGCGAGCAGCCCGGTCGGGCTTCACCACGCGCTCCGGCCGAGCTCGAGCCGTCGCACCAGCGCGTGCAGCGCGCGGTTCACCGGCACCGGCACGCCCAGCGCCTCGCCGCGCGCGGCGACGTGGCCGTTCAGCGCGTCGATCTCGGTCGGGCGGCCGAGCGCGAGGTCCTGCTCGGTCGAGGAGGTCGCCGAGGCCATCGCCGCGCCGAGCCGCAGCGCGGCTGCGTGCAGCGCGTCGGCGTCGTCGATCGGCACGCCCTCGGCGCGGGCGACCGCGACGCATTCGCCGATCGTCGCGCGCATCGTCGCGGCGATGCCGGCGTCGGCGACCAGCTCGCCGTAGCGGGCTCGGGTCAGCGCGGAGATCGCGTTGAACGCGGCGTTCATCGTCAGCTTGGTCCACAGCGCCGCGCGCACGTCGGGCACGGTCGGGCAGGGCACGCCCGCGCGCTCGAAGGTCGCCGCGATGCGCGCGACGCGCGAGGGATCGGCGCCGCCCGGCCCGCCGGGCACCTCGCCGAGCACCAGGTCGCCGCGCCCGGCGTGCACCACGTGGCCCGGCCCGCCCATCGACGCGCCGACGTAGACCACCGCGGCGACCGGGTCGAGGCCGGGCGCCGCGGCCCGCGCACGCTCGACGTTGTCGACGCCGTTCTGCATCGACACCACGGTCGCGCCCGGACGCAGCCTTGGCAGCAGCTCGCGCGCGGCCGACGGCGTGTCGGAGGTCTTCACGCACAGCAGCACGAGCCCTGCGTCGCCGACCGCGTCGGCCGAGGTGTCGGCCTCGACGCGGACCGTGGTGCGCGCCCCGCCGCTGTCCCACCACAGGCCGCGCGCGCGGATCGCCTCGACGTGCGCCGGCCGGCCGACCAGCACGACCGGCGCGCCGGCGAGCGCGAGCTTCGCGCCGAAGTGGCAGCCGACCGCACCGGCGCCGAACACCACCACCCGCGGCCATCCCCCCGGAGCCGTCTGCGTCGCACTGCCCGTCATCACCTTCTCCGTCGTCATCGGACCGATTCTAGGCGCGCCGTAGAATCGACCGATTCCACCTCCGAGCCGATCCGCCCATGAACGCCCCGTTCTTCGCACCGCAGCGCTTCGACTCGCCCGAGGCCGCGCTCGCCCGTGTCCGCGAGATCTACGACGCCGGTGTCGCGCACCTGCGCGACGCGCTGCGGCGCTACGTGGCCGGCGACGACGCGGTCGGGCGGGTGCGCGCCCACTATCCGTTCGTCCGCGTCGAGACCGACACCGTCGCGCGGGCCGACTCGCGGCTCGCCTACGGCTTCGTCGCCGGGCCCGGCACCTTCGAGACGACGCTGACCCGCCCCGACGTGTTCGGCAACTACTACGCCGAGCAGTTCCGGCTGCTGGTCGAGAACCACGGCGTGGCGCTCGTCGTCGGCACCAGCCACGCGCCGATTCCGGTGCACTTCGCGTTCCCCGAGCACGCGCACGTCGAGGCCGAGCTCGACCCCGCGCGGCTCACGCGGATGCGCGACCTGTTCGACCTGCCGGACCTCGCGTCGATGGACGACGGCATCGCCAACGGCACGCACGAGCCGCGGCCCGGCGAGCCGAACCCGCTCGCGCTGTTCACCGCGCCGCGCGTCGACTACTCGCTGCACCGACTGCGGCACTACACCGGCACCTCGCCCGCGCACTTCCAGAACTTCGTGCTGTTCACCAACTACCAGTTCTACGTCGACGAGTTCGTGCGGCTCGGCCGGCAGCTGATGTCGGTGCCGGCCTCGGGCCAGGCGGGCGGCGACGGCTACGTCGCGTTCGTCGAGCCGGGCGACCGGGTGCACGCGCGCACGGGGCCGCTGCCGGCGGCGGGCGCGCCGATCGTCGACACCGGCGCCGGCCTGCCCGGCGCCGCGGTCGCCGACGAGGAGCCGTCCGACGCCGCGGCAGGCGAGCAGCGCCCCGCACGGCTGCCGCAGATGCCCGCCTACCATTTGGTGCGCGAGGACGGCAGCGGCATCACGATGATCAACATCGGGGTCGGGCCCGCCAACGCGAAGACCATCACCGACCACGTCGCGGTGCTGCGGCCGCACGCGTGGATCATGCTCGGCCACTGCGCGGGGCTGCACGCGTCTCAGCGGCTCGGCGACTACGTGCTCGCGCACGGCTACGTCCGCGAGGACCACGTGCTCGACGAGGAGCTGCCGCTGTGGGTGCCGGTGCCGGCGCTCGCCGAGATCCAGGTCGCGCTGCAGGACGCGGTCGCCGACGTGACGCAGCTCTCGGGCTGGGAGCTCAAGCGGATCATGCGCACCGGCACGGTCGCCTCGACCGACAACCGCAACTGGGAGCTGCTGCCGCACCACGGCCCGACGCGGCGCTTCTCGCAGAGCCGCGCGATCGCGCTCGACATGGAGAGCGCGACCATCGCCGCGAACGGCTTTCGCTTCCGCGTGCCCTACGGCACGCTGCTGTGCGTGTCCGACAAGCCGCTGCACGGCGAGATCAAGCTGCCGGGCATGGCCAACCGCTTCTACCGCGCGAGCGTCGACCAGCACCTGCGGATCGGGATGCGCGCGATCGAGCTGCTGCGCAGGCAGGGGGCGACGCGGCTGCACAGCAGGAAGCTGAGGAGCTTCGCGGAGGTGGCGTTCCAGTAGGCCGGAGTCCGGTCCGGCGCTCGGACGATCGGCCGCCGCGGCCTGCGCATCCGTCGCGGACGGCGCCGGTCGTCAGATGCGCACGAGATGCTTCGCCTGCGCGCCCCGCACGGCCGACACCGGGACGCCTTCGTCGAAGGTCGCGAACCGTCCGCCGTGCGCGACCGCGAGACCGAGCAGGTACAGGTCGGTGACCTGGCGCGGGCCGTGGATCCGCTCCGCATCGAACCGCCGAACGTCGAGGAGGCTCGCGTCGTCCGGCCAGAACGCGTGCTCCGGCGCGGCGGTCGCGGCGCGAAGTCGCTCGACCATCGTCGCGACCGGCACGGGGTTCGCGTATCCGGGCTGCACCATCACCCTCACGCATCCGTTCTGCGTGAGCGGGCAAGTCGCCCAGCCGCGGCGTCCCTCGTTCTCGAACCATCGCCACGCACGCGCGTGATGCACATGGTCCGGGTCGAACAGCGCGATCAGGACGTTGACGTCGAGCAGCGCCCGCATCGGGGCAGGGCTCAGTAGGCGTCGTCGCCGCGCAGGCGGTCGACGAGTTCGTCGGTGACGATGCCGCCGCGACTGGGCAACGGCCGGATGCCGTATCGAGCCTTCGGCTCGCGCGCGGGCAGCCCGCCGGCCGTATCGGACGACGGTGCGCGCAGCCCGGCACGCGCGAGCTCCGAGAGCGTCGAGCCGAGGGACCTGCGGTCGCGCCGTGCACGTTCGCGTGCGGCCGCCAGCACGTCGTCGTCGATGTCGAGCGTGGTGCGCATGCACCTGATGCTATCGCATCAAGGCTGGTGCGGCAAGATGCGCCATGGACCTCTCCGACCAGACCTGGCTCGACGCGCTGAACCCGGAGCAGCGCGAGGCCGCGACCTTCGGCGGGCGCGACGCCGAGGGGCGCTTCACCTGCGGCCCGCTGCTGGTGATCGCAGGCGCCGGCACCGGCAAGACCGCGACGCTCGCGCACCGCGTCGCGCACCTCGTCGTCGAGGGCGTCGATCCTGCGCGGATCCTGCTGCTCCCCTTCCGCCGGCGCGCCGCGCAGGAGATGACGCGGCGCGCCGAGCGGCTCGCGGCGCGCGCGCTCGCGCAGCGCGCGGCGGCCGCCCGCGGCGCGACGGCCACCGCGGCGTCCGAGGCCGACGGGCCGCGGCTGCGCCTGCCGTGGGCGGGCACCTTCCACGCGATCGGCGCACGGCTGCTGCGCGAGCACGCGACGCAGGTCGGGCTCGCCGAGAACTTCGGCATCCTCGACCGCGGCGACGCGGCCGACCTGATGGACGTGGTGCGCCACGAGCGAGGGCTGTCGGCGAAGGACCGGCGCTTCCCGAAGAAGGACACCTGCCTCGCCATCTATTCCCTCCGTGTCAACGGCGGTCGGCCGCTCGACGAGGCGATCCGCGCGCTGCAGCCGTGGTGCCTCGAGTGGCAGGACGAGCTCGCCGCGCTCTATCGCGACTACGTCGCGCGCAAGCAGGCCGACGGCGTGCTCGACTACGACGACCTGCTGCTGTGGTGGGACGCGGCGATGTCGGACGCGGCGCTCGCCGCCGAGGTGTCGGCGCGCTTCGACCACGTGCTGGTCGACGAGTACCAGGACACCAACGCGCTGCAGGCGCGGATCCTGCGCGCGCTGCGGCCCGACGGCCGCGGCCTCGCGGTGGTCGGTGACGACGCGCAGTCGATCTACTCGTTCCGCGCCGCCGACGTCGGCAACATCCTCGACTTCCCCGCGCAGTTCGACCCGCCCGCGCGCCGCGTCGCGCTCGAGACCAACTACCGCTCGGTGCAGCCGGTGCTCGACGCGGCCGGCGCACTGATCGCCGAGGGCCGGCGGCAGTACCCGAAGTCGCTGCGCGCGGTCCGCGAGGGCGGCGAGACCCCGGCGCTGGTCACGGTGGCCGACGACCGCGAGCAGGTCGACTGGGTGGTCGCGCAGGTGCTCGCGCGGCGCGAGGCCGGCGTGCCGATGAGGAAGCAGGCGGTGCTCTTTCGCAGCAGCCACCACAGCGACCTGCTCGAGGTCGAGCTGACCCGCCGCAACATCCCGTACGTGAAGCACGGCGGCCTCAAGTTCCTCGAGTCGACGCACGTGAAGGACGTGCTGTCGGTGCTGCGCTGGGCCGACAACCCGCGCCACGGCGTCGCCGCGTTCCGCGCGCTGCAGCTGATGCCGGGCATGGGGCCGGCGAGCGCGAAGCGCGCGCTCGAGCACGTCGCACACGAGGGCGGCGCGCTCGCGTCGCTCGGCGCGTTCGCGCCGCCCGCGGCCGCGCGCGAGCACTGGCCGGGCTTCGCCGCGCTGATGACCTCGCTGGCCGATCCGGGCACGCCGTGGGCGGGGCAGCTCGAGGCCGTGCGCGACTGGTACCGGCCGCTGCTCGAGCGTCGCCACGACGACGCGTCGGTGCGCGCCGCCGACCTCGACATGCTCGCGGCGGTGGCGGCGCGCGCCGGCGCGCGCGAGCGCTTCCTGACCGAGCTCGCGCTCGATCCGCCGCAGGCCTCGGGCGACCTCGCCGGCGACCCGCTGAAGGACGAGGACTGGCTCGTGCTGTCGACGGTCCACTCGGCCAAGGGGCAGGAGTGGGATGCGGTCTACGTGATCGACGTGACCGACGGCAACTTCCCGAACGAGTACCACACCGGCTCGCAGGAGGGCGTCGACGAGGAGCGACGGCTGCTCTACGTCGCGATGACCCGCGCGCGCGACACGCTGCACCTGATCGAGCCGCTGCGTCATGCGGTGGTCCAGCAGCCGAAGCTGGGGGCGGCGTACGTGCACGCGGCGCGCAGCCGCTTCATGACGCGCCCGGTGCTGTCGAGGCTGCGGCGCATCGGGCCGCCGCCCGCGCCGGCGGCGGGCGGGTCCGCGGCCCCGCGCGCGCCGGCGGTCGACGTCGGGGCGAGGATCCGGGCGATGTTCTGACGCGCGGCGTGCGCGGCGGTTCGTGCGCCGCGCGCGATCGCCGGCCGGCCCCGCGTCCGGGCGGCGCGGATCCGCGGGCTCAGGCGCGCAGGTCGGTTCGCGCTCAGGCGCGAAGGTCGGTTCGCGCTCAGGCGCGAAGGGACGCCGCGTCCAGCTCGATCACCTCGACGCTGCGCGGCCCGCCCCGCCACGCGACCGCACACGCGTGGCGTGCGTCGGCCGAGACGTCGCGCAGCGTCCACGCGCCGGCCAGCGCCGCCGCGGAGCGCGCGTCGGCCGGTGCGTCCCAGCGCGGGCCGTCGGCGCCGTCGACGATGTCGACGTCGTCGAGCTTCAGCTGCAGCCCGACCCCCACCGCCTTCAGCAGCGCCTCCTTGCGCGCCCACGCGTGGGCGAACGCCGCGATCCGCGCGGCCTCGTCCGGCATGCCGTCGATCCGCGCGCGCTCGCGCGGACCGAACACGCGGCCGAAGTCGTCGGGGCGCGCCATCGACGCCGTCGTCTCCTGCACGTCGACGCCGACCGGCGTGTCGTCGGCGAGCACGCAGGCGATCCAGTCGCCCGAGTGGCTGAGGTTGAACGCGGGGCCGGGGCCGTCGAGCGCGGGCTTGCCGTCGGCGTCGGCGACCAGGCGCAGCGAGGCGGGCGCGACGCCTGTGCGGCGGGCGAGCAGCACCCGCGCGAGCGCGCGCCCGAGCAGGTGTCGCGCGCGGTCGGCGTCGCGCACGAAGCGCGCGGCCCGCGCGCGCTCGGCGTCGTCGACGATCGCCGCCGCGACGGCGAGCGCCGACGGGTCTGTGTCGAGCCGCAGCCGGGCGACGAGGACGGACGTCATCGCCGCGATTCTGCCCGGCGGGGCGCGCACGCGCGAGCGGCGGGCCGCCGGGCCGGGCCGCCCGCTGGACAGCCGGCCCCCGACGCAGGCATGGTCGCGGGGGCGCCGAGCGCGTCGGCGCGCCGACGGAGACCCGGCCCCATGCGACAGACCGAGCGCTACTACCGGATCGACCAGCTCATCCGCGCCCGCGGGGTGATCGACTTCAAGTCGCTGCAGCAGGCGCTCGAGGTGTCCCGTGCGACGCTGGTCCGCGACCTCGCGGCGCTGCGCGACCGGTTCAACGCGCCGATCGTCTTCGACCGCGACCGCGGCGGCTACGTGCTCGCCGAGTCCGGCTTCGGACCGCAGTACGAGTTGCCCGGCCTGTGGTTCAGCGACCGCGAGATCCTCGCGCTGCTGACGATGCACCGGATGCTCGAGGACCTCGACCCGGGCGGGCTGATCGGCGATCGCGTCGCGCCGCTGGTCGAGCGGCTCGAGTCGCTGCTCGGGCAGGGCGCGGGCGGCGCGAAGGCGATCCGCGAGCGGGTGCGGATCGTGGCCGCGCAGAACCGGCCGGTCGCGCCGCGCTGCTTCGAGCGCGTCGGCAGCGCGCTGGTCGGCCGCCAGCGGCTCGAGCTCGCCTATCACTCGCGCGGCCGCGACGAGCACGCTCGGCGCGAGGTGTCGCCGCAGCGCCTCGTGCACTGGCGCAACGCCTGGTACCTCGACGCGTTCTGCCACCGCGTCGAGGCGCTGCGCACCTTCGCGCTCGACGCGATCGAGGAGGCGCGGCTGCTCGACCGCAAGGCGCTCGACGTGTCGCTCGCCGAGGTCGACCGCGCGCTCGGTTCGGCCTATGGCATCTTCCGCGGCCGGCCGCGCGAGTGGGCGGTGCTGCGCTTCTCGCCCGAGGCCGCGCGCTGGGTCCGCGCCGAGGTCTGGCATCCGCAGCAGCGCGGCGAGGCGCTCGAGGACGGCTCCTGGGAGCTGCGCCTGCCGTTCTCGGCGAGCGCCGAGCTGGAGCTGGACATCCTGCGGCACGGCGAGACGGTCGAGGTCCTCGGGCCGCCGGCGCTGCGGGAGCGGATCGCGGCGCGGCTCGCGGCCGCCGCGCGTCGCTACCGCGCGAGGCCGGTTCGGCAGGCTTAGACGCCCCGTGCGCTACGATCGCGCCCCATGGCCCTGCGCTCCACGATCTACAAGCTCGAGCTGTCGGTCGCCGACATCGACCGCGGCGTCTATGCCGACCACGCGCTGACGCTCGCGCTGCATCCGTCCGAGACCGAGGAGCGGCTGATGCTGCGCGTGCTCGCGTTCGCGCTGTTCGCCGACGAGCGGATGCGCTTCGGCCGCGGGCTGTCGGCCGAGGACGAGCCGGACCTCGCGCGCGTCGACGACACCGGCGCGATCGAGCTGTGGATCGAGGTCGGCCTGCCCGACGAGAAGTGGGTCCGCAAGGCCTGCGGACGCGCCGAGCGCGTCGTCGTGCTCGCCTACGGCGGCAGTCGGGCCGACATGTGGTGGCGCCAGAACGAGGGCCCGCTCGCGCGGTGCGCGAACCTCGCGGTCGTCGCGGTCGACGCCGAGGCGTCGGCGTCGCTCGCGCGGCTCGCCGCGCGCTCGATGCGGCTGTCGGCGACGGTGCAGGACGGCCAGGCGTGGCTCTCGGACGGCGAGGCGAGCGTCGCGGTCGTGCCGCGCTGGTGGAAGGGCGAGCGCGAGTCGGCCGGCTGAGCGCGGGCCGCGGCGCTCAGGCGAGCGCGACCGTCGCGATCGGGTACAGGCGCTCGAGGTCCTCGACGATCGCCGACAGCGCCTGCAGCGCCGTCGCGCCGGGCGCGGCGGCGAGCAGCAGCAGGTGCTCGCGCGAACCGAGGCTCACCAGCGTCGCGCGCAGCGTGCCGCGCGGGTTCGCCGCGCGGCATTCGTCGCTCAGCACCCGCAGCGCGTCGCGCTCGCGTTCGTCGGCGCTCCGGCCGCAGGTCTCGACGATCGACAGCGCGACGCCGACGGTGTCGCGTCGCGCGCCCCCCAGGCTGCGCCAGGCGCGCCCGAGCTCCTCGGCGAGCCGCTCGGGGTCGATGCCGGTGCTCAGCCTCAGCGCGAGCGCCGGCGCGTCGTCGCGGGCCACGGTGCGCGGGCCGGACGGTGAGCGTTGGGCGATCGACGGCTGCATCGACGGCGAGGTTCGCACGGCGACCGTGACGCGGGCGTGAACGAAGTCGCGCTGCCGGGCGTGCGTGACCTTCCTCGACGATCGGCGACCCGGCGACCGCGACCCCTCGGCGGCGCCGGAACCCGCTCGGCCGCGCGTCAGCGCACGCGCCGCTTGAACGGCAGCGTGCTGGAGAGCCCGCCGTCGACCGCGAGCGCCTGCCCGTTGACGTACGAAGACTCGTCGCTCGCGAGGAACAGCGCCGCCGCCGCGATCTCCTGCGGCAGGCCGTAGCGCTGCAGCGGGTTGATCTGGCCGAGCTTGTCCTCGTTGCCGCCGGCGCGCGCCGCGTCGAAGATCGGCCGCGTCATGCCGGTCTCGATGAGCCCGGGGCAGATCGCGTTGATCCGAACGCCGGTGCCCCAGAAGGAGTTGGCGGTCGTCTGCACGAGGCTGATCACGCCGGCCTTGCTCGCGCTGTAGGGGTTGCCGCCGGCGTTCGCGCGCAGGCCCGCGACCGACGCCGTGCAGACGATCGAGCCGCGCCCCTGCGCGACCATGTGCGCGCCCGCGTGCTTGGCGACGAGGAACGGGCCGATCAGGTTCACGCGCAGCACGTCCTGCCACAGCTCGACCGTCTGCTCGGCGAGCGGCACGTCGCCGCCGCTGACGCCGGCGTTCGCGTAGGCGACGTCCAGGCCGCCGAGCTCGGTGATCGCGCGTGCGACGAAGGCGCGCACGTCGGCCTCGCTGCCGGCGTCGGCCGCGACCGCCACGGCCGTGCCGCCCGCGGCGCGGATCATCGCCGCGGTCTCCTCGACCGCCTCGCGCGCGCGGTCGACGACGAGCACCGCCGCGCCCTCGGCCGCGAACAGCCGCGACGACGCGCGGCCGATGCCGCTGCCCGCGCCGGTGACGATCGCGCGCTTGCCGGCGAGCCGTCCGGCTGCGCGCGACGGGTCTCCGCCGACGACGGCGGGTCGCTTCTCGTGAGCCATGGAATCCTCCTCCCTCGGGGGCCTGTACGATACCGGGGATGAACGCCCCCAGCCAGGAACGGCCGCTCACCGACGCCGAGATCGAGACGCTCGAGGCGCGGCTCGCCGCGATCGACCCCGACGACTCGATGGCGGTCGAGGAGCTCGACGGCTTCTTCGCCGCGCTCGCGTGCAGCCCCGAGCCGGTGCCGCGCGAGGAGTGGCTGCCGATGGTGCTCGGCGACTCGCGGCGCGCGCGCGAGGCGCTGCGCGGCGAGGGCGAGGACGCGTCGCTGCTCAAGCTCGTCGAGCGCCATCGCGCTGCGGTCGCCTCGATGCTCTACGAGGGCGAGGGCTTCTCGCCGGTGCTCGCCTACGACGAGGACGGCGTCGCCTGGGGCAACGCCTGGGCGATCGGCTTCGCCCGCGGCATGTCGATGCGGCCCGAGGCCTGGGGCCCGCTCGACGACGACGACGAGTTCGCCGCCGCGCTCGACCCGGTGATGCGGCTGGTCGCCGACGCGCGGCAGGACGACGAGGACGACGAGGACGAGGACGACCCCCACCCCGCGCCGCCGCCCGCGTCGCGCGCCGGCGCGCCGCGCGCGTTCGACGACGGCGACGACTTCGACGACGAGGACTGGGAGCCGATCGCCGACGACGAGCGCGAGGCGGTGATCCACGACATGCTCGACGGCGTGCAGGACGTCTACGATTTCTTCCGCGACGCGCGCGAGCGCGCGCTCGCGCCGCCGACCGTGCGCCGCGACGGCGCGAAGGTCGGGCGCAACGACCCCTGCCCCTGCGGCTCCGGGAAGAAGTACAAGCAGTGCCACGGCGCCGGCACCGTGCACTGATCCGATGACCGAGCACGGTCCGGATTCGCGCCACGCGTGGCTGCGGCTGTGCGTGTCGCTCGTGCTGATGACGATCGGCGCGAGCGGCATGTACGTCGTGAGCGTCGTGATCCCCGCGGTGCAGGAGGACTTCGGCATCGACCGCTCGGCCGCCTCGATGCCGTACACCGCGATGATGATCGGCTTCGGCATCGGCGGCATCCTGATGGGCCGCGCGGCCGACCGGTACGGCATCGCGGTGCCGAGCTCGGTCGGCGCGATCGGCCTCGGCCTGGGTTTCGTCGCGGCCGGCTGGTCGCCGGGGCTGACGCTGTTCGCGCTCGCGCACGGCGTGCTGATCGGGCTGCTCGGCACCTCCGCGACGTTCTCGCCGCTGGTCGCCGACACGACGCTGTGGTTCGAGCGGCGACGCGGGATGGCGGTCGCGATCTGCGCGAGCGGCAACTACCTGGGCGGCGCGCTGTGGCCGCCGATCACCCAGCACTTCGTCGAGGCGGTCGGCTGGCGAGCGACCTACGTCGGCATCGGCGTGTTCTGCGTCGCGACGATGCTGCCGCTCGCGCTGCTGCTGCGCCGCCGTCCGCCCGCGCTGCCGGCCGCGGGCACCGCGGCGCCGGCGTCCGACCGGCCGGTGGCCGCGCGCGGCGTCGACTTCGCGCGCCCGCTCGGCATGACGCCGAACGGGCTGACGGCGCTGCTGTGCGTCGCCGGCGTCGCCTGCTGCGTCGCGATGGCGATGCCGCAGGTCCACATCGTCGCCTACTGCACCGACCTCGGCTTCGGCGCGGCGCGCGGTGCGGAGATGATGTCGCTGATGCTCGGATTCGGCGTCGTCAGCCGGCTGGTGTCGGGCTGGATCTCCGACCGGATCGGGGGGCTGCGCACGATGCTGCTCGGCTCGGTGCTGCAGGGCATCGCGCTGCTGCTGTTCCTGCCGTTCGAGGGGCTCGCGTCGCTGTACGTGATCTCGGCGCTGTTCGGGCTGTTCCAGGGCGGCATCGTGCCGTCCTACGCGCTGATCGTGCGAGAGCACTTCCCGGCCGCGCAGGCCGGCACGCGCGTCGGGGTGGTCATCACCTCGACGCTGTTCGGGATGGCCCTCGGGGGCTGGATGTCGGGCGCCATCTTCGATGCGACCGGGTCGTACCACGCGGCGTTCGTCAACGGCATCGGGTGGAACCTGCTGAACGTCGCGATCGCGATCTTCCTGCTGCGGCGTGCCGGTCCGCTGCGGCGGCGCGGCGCGACACCGGCGGTCGCCGCCGCGGCCTGAGCCGCGACGGCCCCGGGCCGAACCCGGGTCGTGCCGTCAGACGACGGTCAGCGTGACGTCGACGTTGCCGCGGGTCGCGTTCGAGTACGGGCAGACCGTGTGCGCGGCGTGCACCAGCGCCTCGGCGTCGGCCGGCAGCGCGAGGTCGAACTTGCCGTCGGACGCGGCGGCGCGGCCGTCGCGGCCGCCGGTCGAGGTGGCTTCGGCGCGATAGAGGACGTTCTCGATGGACATGTCGGGGCTCCTGTTGAGGTCGAGGGTGGGGATCAGGGTCGGTCGGGCGGGGCGTCCCCGGCCGAGGCGGCGTCGATCGCGTCGCGCAGCCGGACGAGCTGACGGCGCAGCCGCGCGAGCTCGTCGCTCGAGCAGCCGGTCAGGCGCGCGACGCGCACCGGCAGCGTGCCGGCGCGCTCGCGCAGCGCGCGGCCCGCGGGCGTGAGCCGCAGCTCGACGCGACGCTCGTCGTCGGCGGCGCGCTCGCGGCGCAGCAGCCCGGACTGCTCGAGACGCTTGAGCAGCGGGGTCAGCGTGCCGGAGTCGAGATGCAGGCGTGCGCCGACCTCGGACACGCCGAGGCCGTCGCGCTCCCACAGCACCATCATCACGAGGTACTGCGGGTAGGTGAGGCCGAGCGCGTCGAGCAGCGGCCGGTAGGCCTTCGTCGTCGCAAGCGACGCGGAGTACAGCGCGAAGCACAGCTGTTCGTCGAGCTGCGGAGCGGGGAGGCGGGCGGCGGCGGGCATGGGATGGATATTGAATAGCACACAATGTAATTGCAGGCAATTAGATGATGTGCAATGTAATGCGGGGAAAAAAGGGCCGACCGCCGCGGCGGTCGGCCCGACCGGTCCGGCTCGCGCACGCGGCGCGCACCGGACGTCAGCGC
>JBILTM010000224.1:0-7758 GCA_044371545.1 Burkholderiaceae bacterium | reverse complement strand
TCATCACCGCCGAGCACGGCAAGGTGTTCTCCGACGCGCAGGGCGAGGTCACGCGCGGCATGGAGGTCGTGGAGTTCGCATGCGGCATCCCGTCGCTGCTGAAGGGCGAGTACACCGACCAGGTCGGTACCGGCATCGACGCATGGTCGATCCGCCAGCCGCTCGGCGTCGTCGCGGGCATCACGCCGTTCAACTTCCCGGCGATGGTTCCGATGTGGATGTTCCCGGTCGCGATCGCCTGCGGGAACGCGTTCGTGCTGAAGCCCTCCGAGCGCGACCCGTCGGCGCCGCTGTTCATCGCGAAGCTGCTGAAGGAGGCGGGGCTGCCCGATGGCGTCTTCACCGTCGTCAACGGCGACAAGGAGGCGGTCGACGCGCTGCTCGCGCATCCGACGGTGCAGGCGGTGTCCTTCGTCGGCTCGACGCCGATCGCGAAGTACATCCACGAGACGGCCTCGAAGCACGGCAAGCGCGTGCAGGCATTGGGCGGCGCGAAGAACCACCTCGTGGTGATGCCCGACGCGGACATGGACCAGGTCGTCGACGCGGTGATCGGCGCGGCCTACGGCTCGGCGGGCGAGCGCTGCATGGCGGTGTCGGTCGCGGTGGCGGTCGGCGACGAGACGGCGGACCGGCTGGTCGCGCGCCTCGCCGAGCGCGTGCGCGCGATCAAGGTCGCCGACGGCATGGACCGGACCGCCGAGATGGGGCCGCTGGTCACGAAGCAGCACTTCGAGAAGGTCAAGGGCTACGTCGACACCGGCGTGGGCGAAGGCGCGAAGCTGGTCGTCGATGGCCGCGGCCTGAAGGTGCCGGGCCGCGAGCAGGGCTTCTTCCTCGGTGGCTGCCTGTTCGACGACGTGAAGCCGTCGATGAAGATCTACCGCGAGGAGATCTTCGGACCGGTGCTCGGCGTCACGCGCGCGAAGACCTTCGAGGACGCGCTCGCGCTGGTCAACGGCCACGAGTTCGGCAACGGCTGCTGCATCTTCACGCGCGACGGCGACGCCGCGCGCGAGTTCGCGATGCGCGTGCAGATCGGCATGGTCGGCATCAACGTGCCGATCCCGGTGCCGCTCGCGTTCCACTCGTTCGGCGGCTGGAAGAACTCGCTGTTCGGCGACCACCACATGCACGGCCCCGAGGGCGTGCGCTTCTACACGCGCTACAAGGCGATCACGCAGCGCTGGCCGACCGGCATCCGCGCGGGCGCCGAGTTCGTCATGCCCACGATGAAGTGATACGGGCGGTGGGCGCGCTCGCGGGCCGCGGCATCGCGCGGCCGCTCGGCATCGACTGGCCGATCGTGCAGGCGCCGATGGCCGGCGGCATCACGACGCCGGCGCTGGTGGCCGCGGCCTGCGAGGCCGGCGCGCTCGGTTCGGTCGCGGCGGCGGTGCTGTCGCCGCAGCGGATCCGCGAGGAGATCGCCGCGGTCCGCGCGCTGACCGCGCGGCCGTTCGCGGTGAACCTCTTCGTGCTCGACGAGCCGGAGACCTTCTCTCGCGCCGGCGAGGCCGAGGCGATCGCGCGGCTCGCCGCCTGGCGGGCCCGATACGGGCTGCCGCCGCAGTCGTCGCCGGCGCGGGTGTGCGAGTCCTCGGCCGCGCAGATCGACGCGGTCGTCGAGGCCGCGCCCGCGGTCGCGAGCTTCCACTTCGGCATTCCGTCGGCCGCGCGGCTCGATGCGCTGCGGCGCGCCGGCTGCCGCATCGTCGGGTCCGCGACGAACGTCGCCGAGGCGCACGCGTGGGTCGACGCCGGCGTCGACGCTATCGTCGCACAGGGCGCCGAGGCGGGCGGGCATCGGGGCACCTTCCTCGGCGGCTTCGACGAGGGCGCGATCGGCACGATGGCGCTGGTGCCGCGGCTGGTCGACGCGGTTGGCGTGCCGGTGATCGCGGCGGGCGGCATCATGGACGGGCGCGGCATCGCGGCGGCGCTCGCGCTGGGTGCGGCCGGCGTGCAGCTCGGCACCGCGTTCCTCGCGTGCGAGGAGTCGGGCGCGCACGCGGAATGGAAGGCCGCGCTCGCCGAGGCCGACGCGCGCGGCACGCGGCTCACGCGCGTGTTCTCCGGCCGTCACGCGCGCGGGCTGGTCAACGGCTTCATGGAGGCGCTGCGCGCCGACGAGGCCACCGTGCCGGTCTATCCGGTGCAGAACGCGCTGACCGGCGAGCTGCGCGCCGCCGCGACGAAGGCGGGCGACGTCGAGGGCATGTCGCTGTGGGCGGGGCAGGGCGCGGCGATGGCGCGCACGATGCCGGCGCGCGAGCTGGTCGCGCGGCTGGTCGCGGAGACGGACGCGGCGCTGGCGGCCGCGCGGAGCGCGGCGTGACGCGGGGGCGCGCGGGCGCGGCTCGCGACGGGCGCGACGCGGCGGTCGTGACGAGGGTGCGCCGATGGGCATGACCCCGACGCCCGGCATGGCCTGGGTGCTGCTCGTCGTCGCGGGCGTGCTCGAGATCGTCTGGGCGCTCGGGCTCAAGTACAGCGACGGCTTCACGCGGCCGCTGCCGTCGGCGGTGGTGATCGTCGGCGCGGCCGCGAGCTTCTGGCTGCTGGCGCTCGCAATGCGCGTGCTGCCGGCGGGGACCGCGTACGCGGTGTGGGTGGGGATCGGGGCGGCCGGCACGGCGCTGCTCGGGATGGTGCTGCTCGGCGAGCCCGCGGGCGCGGCGCGCCTCGCGTGCATCGTGCTGATCGTGGCCGGCGTGCTGGGGCTGAAACTGCTGTCGGGCGGCTGAGCGGCCGCCGGCACGGATGCGAGGAGGAATGAGGCGATGACGATGCAGCTGAAGGACATGTCGCTGCTGAAGCGGCAGGGGTGGATCGACGGGCAGTGGGCCGACTCCGACTCGGGCCGCGTGTTCGCGGTCACCGACCCGGCGACCGGTGCGAAGATCGTCGAGGTCGCGGACATGGGCGCCGCCGAGACGCGCCGCGCGATCGACGCGGCCGCGCGTGCGCTGCCCGCGTGGCGCGCGAAGACCGCCAAGGAGCGTGCCGCGGTGCTGCGCCGCTGGTTCGACCTGCTGATCGCGCATACCGAGGACCTCGCGCTGCTGATGACGACCGAGCAGGGCAAGCCGCTCGCCGAGGCGAAGGGCGAGGTCGCCTACGGCGCGAGCTTCATCGAGTGGTTCGCGGAAGAGGGCAAGCGCGCTTACGGCGACGTGATCCCGACGGTCGCGGCCGATCGCCGCCTGCTCGTGGTCAAGCAGCCGATCGGCGTGTGTGCGGCGATCACGCCGTGGAACTTCCCGATCGCGATGATCACCCGCAAGGTCGGTCCGGCGCTCGCCGCGGGCTGCACCGTCGTCGCGAAGCCTGCCGAGGCGACGCCGCTGTCGGCGCTCGCGCTCGCCGAGCTCGCGCACCGCGCGGGCGTGCCGCCCGGCGTGTTCAACGTGATCCCGGCCGACGCTTCGCACGCGGCCGAGATCGGCCTGGAGCTGTGCACGAACCCGACGGTGCGCAAGGTGTCGTTCACCGGTTCCACCGAGGTCGGCCGGATCCTGCTGCGCCAGTCGGCGGACACGGTGAAGAAGCTGTCGCTCGAGCTCGGCGGCAACGCGCCCTTCATCGTGTTCGACGACGCCGACGTCGACGCCGCGGTCGAGGGCGCGCTCGCCTCGAAGTACCGCAACGCGGGCCAGACCTGCGTGTGCGCGAACCGGCTCTACGTGCAGGCCGGCGTCTACGACGCGTTCGCCGAGAAGCTCGCGGCGAAGGTCGCGCAGTTCAAGGTCGGCCCGGGCGTCGAGCCGGGCGTGACCATCGGGCCGCTGATCGAGCCGGCCGCGGTCGAGAAGGTCAAGGAGCACGTGGCGGACGCGGTGTCGAAGGGCGCGAAGGTGCTGCTCGGCGGCACGCCGCACGCGCGCGGCGGGCTCTTCTTCGAGCCGACGGTGCTGACCGGCGTGACCTCGGCGATGAAGGTCGCGCGCGAGGAGACCTTCGGGCCGGTCGCGCCGCTGTTTCGCTTCGAGACCGAGGCCGAGGCGATCGCGATGGCGAACGACACCGAGTTCGGCCTCGCGGCGTACTTCTTCTCGCGCGACATCGGCCGCGTGTTCCGCGTCGCCGAGGCGCTCGAGGCGGGCATGGTCTGCGTGAACTCGGGGCTGCTGTCGAACGAGGTGGCGCCCTTCGGCGGGGTCAAGCAGTCCGGCCTCGGCCGCGAAGGCTCGAAGTACGGGATCGACGAGTACCTGGAGATCAAGTACCTGTGCCTGGCCGGGATGTGATCCGAGGCACGGGTCGGAACGGACGGATCGAGGACGGAGGAGACGGGAGATGAAGACGCGCGCCGCGGTGTTGAGGCAGATCGGGCTGCCGGCCCCCTATGCGGACAGCAAGCCGCTGTCGATCGAGGAGGTCGAGCTGGCCGACCCGGGTCCGGGCGAGCTGCGGGTGAAGATCCACGCGGCGGGGCTGTGCCACTCGGACCTGTCGGCGATCAACGGCGACCGGCCCTGGCCGGTGCCGATCGTGATCGGACATGAGGCCGCCGCCGAGGTGCTCGAGGTCGGCGCTGGCGTGCTCGACGTGAAAGTGGGTGATCACGTCGTGCTGATCTTCCGGCCGTCCTGCGGCGTCTGTCCCGACTGCTCGGTCGGACGGCCGGCGCTGTGCGGGCCGGGCGGCGAGTCGAACGGATCGGGGTCGCTGCTCGGCGGCTACAAGCGGCTGTCGCTGCCGGGCGGCGGCGCGCTGAACCATCACCTCGGCTGCTCGGCCTTCGCCGAGTATGCGACGGTGTCGAGGCGTTCGGTGGTGCCGATCGATCCGTCGCTCCCGTGGGAGCAGGCGGCGCTGTTCGGATGCGCGGTGCTGACCGGCGCCGGTGCGGTGTTCAACACCGCGAAGATGGAGGCGGGCGCGCGGACCGCGGTCGTCGGGCTGGGCGGGGTCGGATTCTCGTCGCTGCTGGCGGCGGTGGCGGCCGGGGCGCGCGATGTGGTCGCGGTCGACATGCTGCCCGCCAAGCTCGAGCTCGCGAAGCAGCTCGGCGCGACGCACGTGTTCGACGCGCGGGACCCGGAGGTGATCGCCAAGGTCAAGGCGGCCACCGGCGGCGGGGTCGATTATGCGTTCGAGATGGCGGGCGTGGTGCCGGCGCTGGAACTCGCTTACCGGATCACTCGCCGGGGCGGCACGACGGTGACCGCCGGCCTGCCGAATCCGGCAGCGAACTGGCCGCTGCAGGCGGTGTCGCTGATTGCCGAGGAGCGGACGCTGAAGGGCAGCTACATCGGCTCGTGCGTGCCGAGCCGCGACGTGCCGCGCTTCGTCGCGATGTTCCGGGCGGGGCGGTTGCCGGTCGACCGCCTGCTCAGCGAGCGGGTGAAGCTCGGCGACATCAACGCGGCGCTCGACCGGCTCGCGCGCGGCGAGTCGATCCGCCAGGTCATCGAGATGCACTGACCGGGGCGCACCGGAGGCAAGGCGAGGGGACGGGAATGACGACGCAGCAGACCGAGGCGACGGCCGAGTTCGACTACGTGATCGTGGGGGCGGGCACTGCCGGCTGCCTGCTGGCGAATCGCCTGTCCGCCGATCCGGCCCGGCGCGTGCTGCTGCTGGAAGCCGGCGGCAAGGACGACTGGATGTGGATCCACATCCCGGTCGGCTACCTGTACTGCATCGACAACCCGCGCACCGACTGGCGCTTCCGGACCCAGCCCGAGGCCGGGCTGAACGGACGCGCGCTGATCTACCCGCGCGGCCGCACGCTGGGCGGGTGCTCGTCGATCAACGGGATGATCTACATGCGCGGCCAGCGCGGCGACTACCAGCACTGGGTCGACGCGGGCAACCCCGGCTGGGGCTGGGACGACGTGCTGCCGTACTTCAGGAAGCACGAGGACCACCATGGGCTCGACGGCGGCGGGACGGATCCGCTGCACGGGCACGGCGGCGAGTGGCGCGTCGAGAAGCCTCGGCTGTCCTGGGAGATCCTCGATGCGTTCCGCAAGGCGGCGGCCGAAGCGGGGATCCCGCCGATCGACGACTTCAACCGGGGCGACAACTTCGGCTGCGGGTACTTCGAGGTCAACCAGCGGCGCGGCGTGCGGTGGAACGCATCGAAGGCGTTCCTGCGGCCGGTCCAGTCGCGGCCCAACCTGACGATCTGGACCGAGGCGCATGTCGCGCGGGTCCGGTTCGAGGGGCGGCGGGCGGTCGGCGTCGATGTCTGCCGTGGGCCGGCGGGGGCAGCCGGGCCGGAGCGGTTCGTCCGGGCGCGGGCCGAGGTGATCCTGTCCGCGGGTGCGATCGGGTCGGTGCAGCTGCTGCAGCTGTCCGGCGTGGGGCCGGCGGACCACCTCCGGTCGCTCGGCGTGCCGGTGGTGCACGCGTCGGAGGGTGTCGGCGGGAACCTGCAGGACCACCTGCAGCTGCGGCTCGCCTACAAGGTGTCCGGTGTGACGACGCTGAACCAGCAGGCCAACAGCCTCATCGGCAAGGCCTGGATGGGGATGCAGTACGGCCTGTGGCGCCGCGGACCGCTGACCATGTCGCCGAGCCAACTCGGCGCGTTCACCCGAAGCGACCCGAGTGTGGAGTGGCCGGACCTGGAGTACCACGTCCAGCCGCTGTCGCTGGACCGGTTCGGCGAGCCGCTGCACGCCTTCCCGGCGTTCACCGCGTCCGTGTGCCAGTTGCGTCCGTCTTCGCGCGGGTCCGTCCGGATCGGGAGTGCCGACTGGCGGGTGGCGCCTGAGATCCGACCGAATTACCTCAGCGATCCCCACGACCGTGCGGTCGCGGCGAACGCGATCCGGGTCACGCGGAAGATCGCCAGCATGCCTGCGCTCGCTCGGTATGCGCCCGAGGAGTTCAAGCCGGGGGTGGCGTTCCAGACCGAAGAGGAGCTGGTGAAGGCGGCCGGCGAGATCGGCACGACCATTTTCCATCCGGTCGGGACGGCGAAGATGGGACCGGATGGAGACCCCACCGCCGTGGTCGATGGGCGCCTGAGGGTGCGGGGCGTCGAGGGGCTGCGGGTGGTGGACGCCTCGATCATGCCGACGATCACCTCGGGGAACACGAACTCGCCGACCTTGATGATCGCCGAGCGGGGCGCCGAGATGATCCTGCAGGATGCCCGGGATGTTTCACGTGGAACATCGGCGAGGGCTGGGCAGGCCGTGCCGTCGCGGTAGCGCGGTCGTGTTGGATGAGCGGACCCGGGGCGGCGCGGTTTCTGTCGCGTCGCACGCGATCGCTCCTCCCTGTTCCGATCGGCCGGGTTGCCGGGTTGGCGCGGGAGCGTCGTGCCACGGAATCCGCCGGGGGGCCGGCACTACGACGAAGGCCCCTTCCGCCGGGTGTGCTGCGGAGCTGGCAGGGCACCGGAGGCTGGCGGGGCGCCGGCTGGCGACGCTGCCGCGAGCCGCGGTTCGTCCGAACTGAGCGAGCGTCGTCCCCGTTCGAGTGGTAGTCCCGCCTGGGGCGGGACCGGGCCTTCGGGCGGTCGGCATCAGCCGAGGGATCTGAATGCCGACCGACCGCCGGGGTGTGATGGCTTCGTTGTGTCATGCGGGCTCGGCGGTGTCGACACCGGGGTGCTTGGTGGTGGGGCGTGCTCGAGCGTTGCCGCCCGGTCGCATCGGGTCTCGATGCGAGCGTCGAGGTGCGCCCCTCGCTTCTGGTATTCGGCAGCTCCTCCGTCGGGCGCGGTCACGAGGTCGCATTGAGCGAGTCGTGGCTCGTGCAGGTGGGCGTTGTCTCGCGCGGCGTGGGCCGATTGCA
>JBILTM010000053.1:0-26580 GCA_044371545.1 Burkholderiaceae bacterium | reverse complement strand
GCGACCGTCCTGACATGGGGACGGCGCGCCCCGGCTCAAGCCCCGCCGGGGTGCCCGATCACGTCCTGGGGTAGGGCTTGCCCTGTGGGGGCACCGTCCAGAAGTACACCGTGCGGTTGCCCTTCTCGATGCGGCGCTCGGGCTTCCAGTCGCCCATCGCGAAGTCGTGCGACACGATCCGGGTGCCGGCCTTGAGCTTGAGCAGCGTGGGGCGAAGCTTCACGTTCAGGTCGGGCAGCAGGTACAGCGTGATCACCGTCGCCGGGCTCAGGTCCATCTCGAACAGGTCGCCCTGCACGAAGCGCACGCGGTCGGTCACCTTCGCGGCGACGGCGTTCGCGTTGGCCTCCTCGATCCGCTGGGGGTCGATGTCCACGCCCACGCCGCGCGTGCCCCAGCGCTGCGCGGCGGTGATCGGGATGCGGCCGTCGCCCGAGCCGAGGTCGTAGAGCACGTCCTTCGGGCCGACCTTGGCGACCGCGAGCATCTCGTCCACGACCTCGCGCGGCGTCGGCACGAAGACCACGTCCGGGCCGCGGGGGGCGATGACCGGGGCCTGCTGGGCGCCGGCGCGCGCGGGCAGCATCGCGGTGCCGACCAGGCCGGCGCCCGCGGCCAGCCAGTGTCGTCGAGGGCGGATCGTCACGTCGGAGCCTCCGTGTCCGGTTGGGTGCGGCGAGCCGCCAGCATAGCTGCTCGGCCGGCGCATCGTGCCGTCGATCCCGTGGGAGCGTCGGCCGATGCGGGCTCGGTTGCCGTCCTTCGCAACCCGGTGCTAGCCTCGACGCTCCGCGGTACGCGCCGGCCGAGAAGAACAGGAGCACCGATGAACCGATCCTTCGCGCGAACCGTGTCCGCATCGCTGGTGATCGCGACGACTGCGCTGTCGCTGCCCTCGCCCGCGGCCGCTCGCGTCGTCGGCACAGAGGAGGTCGTGCGCGCCGAGTCGGCCGCGCCCGGCGCGCCGTTTGGCCGCGACGCGCTGCGCACGATGCTCGAGCGCGACGACGTGCGCCGCCAGCTCGAGTCGCTCGGCGTCGACCCGCGGGCCGCGCGCGAGCGCGTCGACGCGCTGACCGACGCCGAGATCGAGCGCATCGCGGGCCAGGTCGGCCAGCTGCCGGCCGGCGGCTCGAGCATCTTCGGCGTGCTGTTCGCGGTCTTCGTCATCCTGCTGGTGACCGACATCCTCGGCCTGACCAAGGTCTTCCCCTTCACCCGCGCGGTGCGTTGACCGCAGCCCGCGCGTCGCGCGTCGCGGCGGTCGCCTTCGCGGCCGTCGCGCTGCTCGGCGCGTGCGCGGGACCCGCGGGGCCGCCTGCCGCGCCGTCCGGCGAGTCGCCTGCCGCGACCGCCGTCGCGCTCCCCGATCCGATCCGGCTCGCCGGCGTGCCGTTCGTCGCGCAGCCCGACTGGCAGTGCGGCCCGGCGTCGCTCGCGATGGTGCTCGCGGCGGCCGGCCGCGAGGTGCCGGTCGCGCGGCTCGCCGAGCGCGCGTTCGTGCCGGGCCTGCAGGGCGCGCTGCAGGCGGAGATGCTCGCGGCGACGCGCGCGCAGGGCATGCTCGCGACCGAGCTGCCGCCCTCGCTCGACGCGCTGCGCGCCGAGCTCGCCGACGGCCGGCCGGTCGTCGTGCTGCAGAACCTGGGGCTCTCCTTCGCGCCGCGCTGGCACTACGCGGTGCTGACCGGGGTGGACGTGCGCGCGCGCGAGGTCGTGCTGCACTCGGGCGACACGCCGTCGCTCGCGATGCCGCTCGACACCTTCGAGCGCACCTGGGCGCGCGGGGGGCGATGGGCCTTCGCGGTGACGCCGCCCGACCGGATGGCGGCCGCGGCCGAGGAGGCCGCCGCGGTCCGCGCGGTCGCCGGCCTGGAGCGGGCCGACGCGGCGGGGGCCGCGCGCGCGTGGGAGGCCCTGGTCGCGCGCTGGCCGAACAGTCGCCTCGGCTGGTTCGGGCGCGGCAACCGGCTGCTCGCCGACGGCGATCCGCGCGGTGCGATCGGCGCGTACCGCGCGGCGCTCGCGGTGGACCCCGGCTTCGCGGATGCGTGGAACAACCTCGCGCGCGCCCTCGAGGCGAGCGGACGGCTCGACGCGGCGCGCCTCGCGGCCGACCGCGCGGTCTCGATCGGCGGTGCGCGGGCCGACGCCTACCGCGACACGCGCGCGTCGCTGGACGGCCGGTGAACCCGGACGCGGCGAAGCTCTGGCGCGGGCCCCGCTGGGCGCTCGCGCTGATGATCGCCGCGCTCGGCACCGTCGGCCCCTTCTCGATCGACACCTACCTGCCGGCGTTCGCGGGCATCGCGGCCGACGTCCGCGCGACGCCGGTCCAGATGCAGCAGACGCTGTCGGCGTACCTGTTCGGCTTCGCGTTCATGAACCTCTTCCACGGCGCGCTGTCGGACAGCGTCGGGCGCCGGCCGGTCGTGCTGTGGGGCGTGGGCGTGTTCGCGCTCGCCTCGATCGGATGCGCGCTGTCGACGCACGTCGGGGCGCTGATCGCGTTCCGCGCGCTGCAGGGAGTGTCCGCCGGCGCGGGCGTCGTGGTCTCGCGGGCGATCGTGCGCGACATGTTCGCGCCGGTCGACGCGCAGCGGGTGATGTCGCAGGTGACGATCTACTTCGGCGTCGCGCCCGCGATCGCGCCGATCATCGGCGGCTGGCTGTTCGTGCACGCCGGCTGGCACGCGGTGTTCTGGTTCCTCGCCGTGATCGGCGTCGTGCTCTGGACCGCGGTGTGGCGCTGGCTGCCCGAGTCGCTGCACCCGTCGCAGGCGCAGCCGTTCAACGCGCGCGACCTGATGCGCGGCTACGTGCAGCTCGGCTCGAGCCCGCGCTTCCTGCTGCTCGCGCTGGCGAGCGGCATCCCGTTCAACGGGATGTTCCTCTACGTGCTGTCGGCGCCGGCCTTCCTCGGCGACGTGCTCGGACTCGCGCCGACGCAGTTCTTCTGGTTCTTCGTGATCAGCATCGCCGGCATCATGGCCGGTGCGCTCGCGAGCGGGCGGCTCGCCGGCAGGATCGAGCGGCGCGTGCAGGTGCGCTGGGGCTTCCGGATCATGGTCGCGTCGGCGCTGGTCAACCTCGCGGCGAACGCGGCCTTCGAGCCGCATGCGTCGTGGGCGATGTTCCCGATCGCGGGCTACTCGTTCGGCTGGTCGCTGATGGTGCCGGTGGTCACGCTGATGGTGCTCGACCTGTTCCCCGAGCGGCGCGGCATGGCCTCGTCGCTGCAGGCGACGATCGGCAGCGTGGCCAACGGGGTCGTCGCCGGCGCGATCGCGCCGCTGGTGATGCACTCGGCGCTCGGCCTGTCCACCGCGTCGATCGCGCTGATGTCGATCGGGCTGGTCGCCTGGCGGATCGTGCGCACGCGCTGGCCGCAGACCGGCATCGACCCGCCCGCGGCGCCGTAGGGCGAGGCGCCCCGCGCGGCGGCGCGTGCGAGCCGGACGCTATCATCCGTCCGACATGCCCCCCCACGACCCGGCCCGCGGCCCGCGCCGATGACCCTGTTCCTGCTGAAGCGTCTGGCGACGCTCGCGGCGACGCTGCTGGCGACCTCGATCGTCGTCTTCGTCGTGCTCGAGATCCTGCCCGGCGACGCGGCGCAGATGATGATGGGCCCGGACGCCTCGCCCGAGGCGGTCGCGGCGCTGCGCGCGAAGCTCGGCCTCGATCGCCCCGCGCTCGAGCGCTACCTCGCCTGGCTCGCCGGCATGGCGACCGGCGAGCTCGGCATCAGCCACGCGTACGGCGCACCGGTCGCCGGGCTGATCGCCGAGCGGCTCGCGCTGACGGTGCCGCTCGCGGTGCTCGCGATGACGCTGACCGCCGTGCTCGCGCTCGCGGCGGGCCTGTACGCCGCCTCGCGCCACGGTCGCGTGGGCGACGTCGGCCTGATGGGACTCACGCAGGTCGGCATCGCGATCCCGAACTTCTGGTTCGCGATCCTGCTGATCCTGCTGTTCGCGGTGCAGCTGCGCTGGTTCTCGGCGGGCGGCTTCCCGGGCTGGGCCGCGGGCGTCGGTCCCGCGCTCAAGTCGCTGGTGCTGCCGGCGGTCTCGCTCGCGGTCGTGCAGGCCGCGATCCTCGCGCGGATCACGCGCTCCGCTGTGCTCGACGTGCTGCGCGAGGACTTCGTGCGCACCGCGCGCGCCAAGGGCCTCTCCCGGCGCGCGGCGCTCTGGGGCCACGTGCTGCGCAACGCGATGATCCCGGTGCTGACGGTGATGGGGCTGCAGTTCGCGACGCTGCTCGCCGGCACGATCGTCGTCGAGACGGTGTTCTACCTGCCGGGGCTGGGGCGGCTGATCTTCCAGTCGATCTCCAACCGCGACCTGATCGTCGTGCGCAACTGCGTGATGCTGCTCGCGGCGATGGTGGTCGTCGTCAACTTCGTGGTCGACGTGCTCTACGCGGCGATCGACCCGCGGCTCAAGCCCGCCGACGCATGAGCGCCGCGCTGCCCGGGACCGGCACCGGCGCGTTCCTGCGCCGCGCGATGCGCCACCGCAGCTTCGCGATCGGCGCCGTGCTGTCGGCGCTCGTGGTGTTCGCGGCCGCGCTGTCCTTCGTCTGGACGCCGTGGCCGCCGTACGAGATCGACGTGATGAAGAAGCTCGCGCCGCCGTCGGCCGAGCACTGGCTCGGCACCGACTCGTTCGGCCGGGACGTGGTCTCGCTGCTGCTGGTCGGCGCGCGCAACTCGCTGCTGGTCGGCACGATCGCGGTCGGCATCGGCCTGACCGTCGGCACCGCGCTCGGGCTGCTCGCGGCCGCGCGGCGAGGCTGGGTCGAGGAGGCGATCATGCGCCTGGCCGACTTCACCTTCGCGTTCCCGGCGCTGCTCTCGGCGATCATGATGGCCGCGGTGTTCGGGCCGGGCATCGTGGTGTCGATCGTCGCGATCGGCATCTTCTACGTGCCGGTGTTCGCGCGGATCGTGCGCGCGTCGGCCAACGCGGTGTGGTCGCGCGAGTACGTGCTCGCTGCGCGCGCGGCCGGCAAGGGCCCGCTGCGGATCACCGTCGAGCACGTGCTGCCCAACATCGCCTCGGTGCTGATCGTGCAGGCGACGATCCACTTCGCGCTCGCGATCCTGGCCGAGGCCGCGCTGTCGTACCTGGGGCTCGGCACGCAGCCGCCGCAGCCCTCGTGGGGGCGCATGCTGAACGAGGCGCAGTCGCTGCTGTTCCAGGCCCCGCGGCTCGCGATCTTCCCGGGCATCGCGATCGCGGTCGCGGTGCTCGGGCTGAACCTGCTGGGCGACGGGCTGCGCGACCTGCTCGACCCGCGGCTCGCGAGGCGCCGGTGAGCGACGTGCCCGAGCCGCTGCTGGTCGTCGACGAGCTGCGCGTCAGGCTGCGCACCGCGCGCGGCGAGGCCGACGCGGTGCGCGGCGTCGGCTTCTCGCTCGCGCGCGGCGAGACGCTCGGGCTGATCGGCGAGTCGGGCTGCGGCAAGTCGCTGACCGCGCTCGCGCTGATGGGGCTGCTGCCCGAGGGCGCGACGGTGCGCGGCAGCGTGCGCTTCGCCGGGCGCGAGCTGGTGGGCCTCCCCGAGCGCGAGCTGTGCGCGATCCGCGGCGACCGGATCGGGATGGTGTTCCAGGAGCCGATGACCTCGCTGAACCCGCTGCACACCGTCGGCCGCCAGGTCGCCGAGCCGCTGCGGCTGCACCGCGGGCTCGACGCGGCCCCCGCGCGCGCCGAGGCGATCCGGCTGCTCGACCGCGTCGGGCTGCCCGACGCGCGCCGGCGCGTCGACGCGTATCCGCACCAGCTCTCGGGCGGGCCGCGGCAGCGTGCGACGATCGCGATGGCGCTCGCCTGCGGGCCCGACCTGCTGATCGCCGACGAGCCGACGACCGCGCTCGACGTGACGATCCAGGGGCAGATCCTCGACCTGATCGCGGATCTCGTCGCCGAGCGCGGCATGGCGCTGATCCTGATCTCGCACGACCTCGGCGTGATCGCCGAGAACGTCGAACGGATGCTGGTGATGTACGGCGGCACCGTGGTCGAGCGCGGCCCGACGCGCGAGGTGTTCCGCGCGATGGCGCACCCGTACACGCGCGGCCTCTTCGGTGCGCGCCCGCGCCTCGGCGGCGACCGCGCGGTGCCGCTCGCGACGATCGCCGGCACCGTGCCCGACATCGCCGAGCTGCCCGCGGGCTGCCCGTTCGCCGAGCGCTGCCCGCGCGTCGTCGACGCGTGCCGGGCGGGGATGCCGGCGGAGCTCGCGCTCGGCGGCGGCCACGCGGCGCGCTGCATCCGGATCGGGGAGGGCGGGTGAGCGCGCTGCTGTCGGTGCGCGGGCTCGTCAAGCGCTATCGGCTGCCGCGCACGCGGCTGCTCGGTGCGCCGCCGGAGCTGGTCGCCGTCGACGGGGTCGACCTGTCGATCGACGCGGGCCGCAGCCTCGGCGTGGTCGGCGAGTCGGGCTCGGGCAAGTCGACGATCGCGCGTGCGGTGATGGCGCTCGAGACGCCGAGCGCCGGCACGGTCGAGCTGCTCGGGCGCGACCTGAACGCGCTCGACGCCGAGTCGCTGCGGCGCGCGCGCCGCGACTTCCAGATGGTGTTCCAGGATCCCTACGGCTCGCTCGACCCGCGCCAGCCGGTCGAGCGGATCGTCGCCGAGCCGCTGACCGCGATCGGCCGCGTCGCGCCCGCCGAGCGGCGCGAGCGCGTGGCCGACGCGCTGGCCTCGGTCGGATTGCGCGCCGCCGACCTCGACAAGTACCCGCACGAGTTCTCGGGCGGCCAGCGCCAGCGGATCGCGATCGCGCGCGCGCTGATCACCCGCCCGAAGCTGATCGTCGCCGACGAGCCGGTCAGCGCGCTCGACGTGTCGGTGCAGGCGCAGGTGCTGAACCTGCTGCGCGACCTGCAGGACCGGCTCGGCCTCACCTACCTGCTGATCAGCCACGACCTCGCGGTGGTCGACCGGGTCTGCGACCGGGTCGCGGTGCTGCTCGCGGGCCGCGTCGTCGAGGCGGGCACGCCGGCGCAGCTCTTCAGCGGGGCCGCGCATCCGTACACGCGCGCGCTGCTCGATGCGGTGCCGCGCGCCGACGACCCCGACCGGCGCCGGCGGTTGCGCGCGCAGGCCCGGGAGGCGCGCGCCGCCGCCCGCGTCGCGTCCGACGTGCTGCCCGCCGACGCATCGGTGCACGCGGGCTGGAGCGCGGGCTGCGCCCACGCGGCCCGCTGCCCCTACGCGGTGGAGCGCTGCCGCATCGAGGCTCCGGTGCTGCGCGAGGACGGCAACGGCCGCGCCGTGGCCTGCCACCGCGCGGACGAGGTGGTCGCCCTCGCGTCGGCTGTGCAATAGTCTCGGTTCGCCGCGGGTCGGCCGCGGGCACGAGAGGAGGAACACCATGTCGTTCAGGCACACGGCGGTCGCGCTGTTCGCGGTTGCGCTCGCGGCGTCGGCGCCCGCGTCGGCGCAGGTCCGCGGCAAGGACGCGGTCGTGATGGCGATGGCGCTCGAGCCGACCGGGCTCGATCCGACGACCGCGGCCGCCGCGTCGATCGGCGAGATCGTCCACTACAACGTGCTCGAGACGCTGGTGCGCATCCGCGAGGACGGCTCCGTCGCGCCGCTGCTCGCCGAGAAGTGGACGGTGTCGCCGGACGCGCGCACGTTCACCTTCGAGCTGAAGAAGGGCGTGAAGTTCCACAACGGCGAGCCGTTCAGCGCGGAGACGGTCAGGTACGCGTTCGAGCGCGCGGCCGCCGCCGACAGCACCAACAAGGACAAGCAGACCTACGCCGCGATCGAGGCGATCCGCGTGACCGACCCGCACGTGGTCGCGATCCGGCTGAAGGGCAACAACCCCGACTTCCTCTTCAACGTCGGCCTGTCGACCGCGGTGATCGTCGAGCCGAAGAGCGCGGCGACCAACGCGACGAATCCGGTCGGCACCGGCCCGTACCGGGTCGAGAACTGGGTGCGCGGCTCGTCGCTCACGCTCGCGAAGTGGCCCGAGTACCGCGACGCCTCGAAGATCCGCATGAGCCGCGTGACCTGGCGCTTCATCAGCGACCCGGCCGCGCAGATCGCCGCGATCCTCGCCGGCGACGTCGACGCGATGCCGCGCATCACCGGCCGTGCGATCGACGCGGTCAAGGGCGATCCGCGCTTCAGGGTGCAGGTCGGCGGCTCGCGCGCGAAGACCATCCTCGCGATCAACAACAAGAAGAAGCCGCTCGACGACGTGCGCGTGCGTCGCGCGATCGCGATGGCGATCGACCGCAAGGCGGTGATCGTCGGCGCCGCCGACGGCTTCGGCGTGCCGATCGGCAGCCACTACGTGCCCGGTGCGTTCGGCTACGTCGACACCACCGGCATCAACCCGTTCGACCCGGCGAAGGCGCGCGCGCTGCTCGCCGAGGCCGGCGTCAAGACCCCGCTCGAGCTGACGCTCAAGCTCCCGCCGCCGCCGTACTCGCGCCAGGGCGGCGAGGTGATCGCGGCCCAGCTCGCGAAGGTCGGCATCGTCGCGAAGATGCAGAACGTCGAGTGGGCGCAGTGGATGAGCGGCGTCTTCACCAACAAGGACTACGACCTGACGATCATCTCGCACGTCGAGCCGCTCGACCTCGGCAACTACGCGAAGGACAACTACTACTGGAACTACGAGTCGCCGAAGTTCCGCGCGCTGTTCTCGAGGATCAGCGCGACCGGCGACGACGCCGAGCGCGCCAGGCTGCTGGGCGAGGCGCAGCGCCTGATCGCGCAGGAGTCGCCGAACGTCTTCCTCTACCAGCCGCAGTGGGTGTCGGTCGCGAACGCGAAGCTCAAGGGGCTGTGGAAGGACGTGCCGATCTTCGCGAACGACCTGAGCCTGCTGTACTGGGAGTGAGCGGCGTTCGCGCAGAGGCCGGCGGAGACGGCCGGTTGCGCGACGGGCCCGAGCGCGGCTCGGGCCACGCCGCGAACGGCCCGCGCATGCTTGCGCGGGCCATGAGGGACGCCCTCGGCAACGCCGTCGCGCTCGGCGATCCGTCGAGCCTTGCCGGCGTCGACGCGTTCGTCGAGGGCTTCCTCGCCTGCGAGGCGCGCGTCGTCGACGTGCTGCCGGCGGCGGAGCGCGACGACGCGCCGATCGTGCAGGCCTGCGCGGCGGCGCTGCACCTGTTCGCCGAGGCGCCGGGCGCGGCGCAGGCGGCGCGCCGTCACCTCGCCCGCGCGGACGCCTCGCGCGTGCCTGCGTCGCCCCGCGAGCGGCGCTTCGTCGAGGCCGTCCGCGCGTGGGCCGACGACGACCTCGGGCGCGCGATCGCGCTGCACGAGGAGCAGGCGCGCGAACACCCGCGCGACCTCGCGTCGGTCAAGCTCGGCCAGTACCACTGCTTCAATCTCGGCGACTCGCCGCGGATGCTGCGGCTCGCGCTCGCCGCCGCGCCCGCGGCCGGCGACGTCGCGCCGATGCACGGGATGCTCGCGTTCGGCTTCGAGCAGTGCCACCTGCTGCGCCGCGCGGAGGCCGCGGCGCGGCGCGCGGTCGCGATGCGGCGGCGCGAGCCGTGGGCGCACCACGCGCTCGCGCACGTGATGCTGACCGAGGGCCGCTTCGACGAGGGCGAGTCGTTCCTGCGCAGCGTCGCCGACGCGTGGACGGGCCTGAACTCGTTCATGGTCACGCACAACTGGTGGCACCTCGCGCTGTTCCTGATCGAGCAGGAGCGGCTCGACGAGGCGCTCGCGATGCACGACGCGCGGGTCTGGGGCGTGTGCCGCGACTACAGCCAGGACCAGGTCAACGCGGTGTCGCTGCTGGCGCGGCTCGAGCTCGCCGGCGCCGACGTCGGCGGCCGCTGGGAGGCGCTCGCGCCGTGGCTCGCGCCGCGGATCCACGATCACGTGCAGCCCTTCCTCGACCTGCACTACCTCTACGGGCTCGTGCGCGCCGGACGGCCCGAGGCCGATACGATGCTCGCCTCGATCGAGGCGTTCGCGCCGCGCGCGCCCGCGGCGGGCCGCGAGGCCTGGGTCCGGGTGGCGGTGCCGGCCGCACGCGGGCTGCTCGCGCATGCCCGCGGCGACGCCGCAGGCGCGCTCGCCGGTCTCGGCGAGGCGCTGCCGCGGATGGTCGAGATCGGCGGCAGCCACGCGCAGCGCGACCTGTTCGAGCAGATGCACGTCGATGCGCTGATGGCCGCCGGCCGGTGGGCGGCCGCGCAGCACGCGCTGCAGCCGGCGGCGAGCGCGCGGCCGCGCTCGCGGCGGCTCGCGACGCGCCTGCGCCGGACCTACCGGGCGCTGGGGCTCGAGGGCGCGACCGACGCCTGAAGCGCGTCGGCGACGCCGGCCGCCGGTGCCGGGGCGGCCGGGGTCGCGAGGTCGGCGACATGCGTGTCGTCGCCCCAGGCGAGGATCTCGATCGCGTCGCCCGCGATCCGCAGCCGGTTCAGCGCGGCATTCGGGATCGGGCATTCGCGCGGGCCGTCGAGCGGCAGCCGGTTCGCGGTGCGCCAGACCATGTCGAGCACGCCGCCGTGGGTGACGACCGCGACCCGCCGGCCGGCGTGGCGCGCAGCGACCGCCCGGACGGCGGCGACCACGCGGGCGTGGAACTGGACGACGCTCTCGCCGCCGGGCACGGCATAGTCGGCCTGGTGGCGCTGCCACGCGGCGAAGGCCTCGGGATAGCGCTCGTCCACCTCGTCGAAGCTCAAGCCCTCGAACAGCCCGAAGCGCTGCTCGCGCAGCCCCGCGTCGGGCGTCGCGTCGAGCGCGAGGCGCGCCGAGGCGGGCGCTGCGGTCTGGCGCGTGCGCAGCAGGTCGCTGCAGACCATCGCCTCGAGGCGCTCGTCGCGCAGCCGCTCGGCGAGCCGCGCGGCCTGCGCGAGGCCGGTGGCGTTCAGCGGCACGTCGATCTGGCCCTGGAAGAACGGGCCCCGGTTCAGCTCGGTCTGACCGTGGCGGATCAGGATCAGTTCGGTCATCGTGGCCGCGTGGAGTGGGGCCTGTCATTATCGCGCGCGGCCGGCTCACGGGCGACCCGCCGGCCGCAACTGGTACCCTTGCGGCCTCGACGTATGGGCCCGAGGGCCCGCAAGGAGTCCTCCCCGATGATCCGACGCACGATCGCGCTCGCCGCCGTCGTCGCCCTGGCGACCGCCGCGGCGCCGGGCTTCGCCCAGTCCAAGAAGGACCTCGTCAACCGGCTGCTGCTGCTGCAGCAGCCTGGCGTCGAGGCGATGGCCAAGCAGCTCGCCGAGCGGCCGGCCATCCAGATGACGCTGGCCGCGCGCCAGGCCTTCGGCAACGTGCCGCAGGACAAGCGCGAGTCGGTCGCCAAGGCGATCGACGCCGAGCTGAAGAAGTACACCGACGAGGCGGTGCCGCTGCTGCGCGAGCGCGCGATCAAGCTCGCCCCGTCGACGGTCGGCGTCGAGCTCGAGAAGAACTTCAGCGAGGCCGAGCTCAAGCAGCTGATCGAGTGGCTCGAGTCGCCGATCATCAAGCGCTTCCAGACGCTCGCGCCGCAGATGGAGAACGCGCTCGCCGAGAAGCTGGTCGCCGAGACGCGCGGCCAGATCGAGCCGAAGCTGAAGACGCTCGAGGCGGCGATGGCCAAGCACCTCGGCCTGCCCCCGCCGGGCTCGGCGCCCGCGGGCGGCGCCGCTCCGGGCGGCGCGGGTGGCGCCGGCGCGGCGCCGATTCCGCCGGCCGGTGGCGCCCCGATGCCGGGCAACCGAGGCGGCGACCCGGCCAGGAAGTGACCGCGCGGCCCGGGCGCGCCCCGGGCCGCGGTGGGCGCGGCTCTCAGGCCGCGCCGGCCTCGCGCGACGCCTGCGCGACCGCGATCGCGGTCGCGTTCAGCACCCGCCGCATCGTCGCGGCCGGCGTCAGCACATGGACCGGGCGCGCCGCGCCGAGCAGCACCGGCCCGACCGTGATGCCCTTGCCGCCGGTGACCTTGAGCACGTTGAGCAGGATGTTCGCGGCATCGAGGTTCGGCATCACCAGCAGGTTCGCCCGGCCGGTCAGGCTGGACTCCGGCAGGAACTCTCGCCGGATCTCCTCCGACAGCGCCGCGTCGCCGTGCATCTCGCCGTCGCACTCGACGTCGGGCAGCTGCGCCTGGAACAGCGCCGCCGCCGCGCGCATGCGCCGTGCGCTCGGCCGGTCGCTCGCGCCGAACATCGAGTGCGAGACGAACGCGACCTTCGGGGTCACCGCGAACGAGCGCATCGACGCGACCGCCATCCGCGCGATCTCGGCGAGCTGCTCGGCGTCGGGCTCGTCGTTGACCAGCGTGTCGGTGAGGAACAGGGTGTGCTCCGGCAGCATCAGCGCGTTCATCGTCGCGAAGCACGAACTGCCGCGCGCGAGGCCGATCACGTCGCGCACGCGGCCGAGGTGGTCGTCGAAGCGGCCGACCAGGCCGCAGACCATCGCGTCGGCGTCGCCGCGGCGGATCATCATCGCGGCGATCGTCGTCGCCGAGCGGCGGATGGTCGCCTTGGCGAGCTCGGGCGTCACGCCGCGCCGGCCCATCAGCAGCCGGTAGTCGCTCCAGTAGTCGCGAAAGCGCGCGTCGTCCTCCGGGTCGGTGACGTCGAAGTCCGCGCCGGGCCGGATCCGCAGGCCGGCGCGCTTGCAGCGCGTCTCGATGACCGCGGGGCGGCCGATCGCGATCGCGCGCGAGACCAGCCCTTCGTCGATCGCCGCCTGCACCGCGCGCAGCACGCGCTCGTCCTCGCCCTCGGCGTAGACGACGCGCGCCGGGCGCGCGCGGGCCGCCGCGAACACCGGCGACATGAAGAGGCCGGTGTGGCTGACGAACCGCTCGAGCGAGCGGCGGTAGGCGGCGAGGTCGGCGATCGGCCGCGTCGCGACGCCCGAGTCCATCGCGGCCTTCGCGACCGCGGGCGCGATGCGCAGGATCAGCCGGCTGTCGAAGGGCTTCGGGATCAGGTAGTCGGGTCCGAAGCTCAGGTCCTGGCCCGCGTAAGCCGCGGCCACCTCGTCGGAGATCTCGGACTTCGCGAGGTCGGCGATCTGCCGCACGCAGGCGAGCTTCATCTCGTCGGTGATCCGCGTCGCCCCGGCGTCGAGCGCGCCCCGGAAGATGTACGGGAAGCACAGGACGTTGTTGACCTGGTTCGGATAGTCCGAGCGGCCGGTCGCGATGATGCAGTCGGGGCGCACCGCCTTCGCGAGCTCGGGTCGGATCTCGGGCTCGGGGTTGGCGAGCGCGAGGATGATCGGGCGCTCGGCCATCGACGCGACCATGTCCTGCGTCAGCACGCCGGCGGCCGAGCAGCCGAGGAACACGTCGGCGCCGCCGCAGACGTCGGCGAGCGTGCGCGCGTCGGTCTTCTGCGCGTAGCGCTGCTTGGACGGGTCGAGCCCTTCGCGGCCGGTGTGCACCACGCCCTTGGAGTCGACCATGAACACGTGCTCGCGGCGGATGCCCAGCCCGACCAGCACGTCGAGGCAGGCGATCGCCGCGGCGCCCGCGCCCGAGACCGCGACCTTCACCGCGCCGATGTCCTTGCCGACCAGCTCCAGCCCGTTGAGGATCGCCGCCGCCGAGATGATCGCGGTGCCGTGCTGGTCGTCGTGGAAGACCGGGATGTTCAGCCGGTCGCGCAGCTTGCGCTCGATCTCGAAGCACTCCGGCGCCTTGATGTCCTCGAGGTTGATGCCGCCGAGCGTGGGCTCGAGCGCCGCGATGATCTCGACGAGCTTGGCCGGGTCCTTCTCGGCCAGCTCGATGTCGAACACGTCGATGCCGGCGAACTTCTTGAAGAGGCAGCCCTTGCCCTCCATCACCGGCTTGCCGGCGAGCGGGCCGATGTCGCCGAGCCCGAGCACCGCGGTGCCGTTGGTGACGACGCCGACCAGGTTGCCGCGCGAGGTGTACTCCGCCGCGAGCGTCGGGTCGCGCTCGATCTCGAGGCACGCGTAGGCGACGCCGGGCGAGTAGGCGAGCGACAGGTCGCGCTGGTTCGACAGCGGCTTGGTCGGGGTGATCGAGATCTTGCCGCGGCTCGGCGTGCGGTGGTACTCGAGGGCGGCGTCCCGGAGCGCCTGCTCGGCGGGCGACAGGGTGGCGGGGTCGGTGGGCATGGCGTCTCCGTGCGTCTCGGGGCCCGGCCGTCCCTCGGGAGCCGGCGGGAGGCGCCCCGGCGGCCGGGTGCGGATGATAGCGCCGCGGCGCGGCCACGGTCGCAATCCCGACCCGGGCGTGCGGTACCGCGCACCGCCGGCGTGTGCGTTCGCGGCTCGTGGAGCCGGTTCCGGCGGGCGCCGGCGCGGCTCGCCCGCGGGGCGCCCCGGGGGTACGATCCGGCGGCCCGGCGGCGAAGCGCCGCCCAACGCACGAACGACAGGGAGACCCGCCCCATGATCCACGTGATCGCCTTCATCACCTGCCACCCCGGCCAGCGCGACGCGGTGCTCGCCGCGATGCGCGAGAACGTGCCGCTGGTGCACGCCGAGGACGGCTGCATCGAATACCAGCCGGTCGTCGACGCCCCCGGGCTGCCGTTCGCCGCGCCGGCCGGCCCGGACACCGTCGTGGTCGTCGAGAAGTGGCGCGACGCCGCCGCGCTCGCCGCGCACGCGGCCGCGCCGCACATGAAGACCTACGGCGCGAAGACCAAGGCGCTGGTCGCCGAGCGCCGCATCCACGTCTTCACGCCCGCCTGACCGCACCGGCGCCCGCCGCGCTCGGGCGCCGGCTTGCCGACGGCGGGCCCACGCAGGCCGGCCACGGCCGTGCCCCTCGAGGAGGGGGCCTCGCGATCGGTGTCCGTCTCGCGGCGCTCGCCGCGCCGATCTCGCTCGTCGTCGCCGTCGTCGCCGTCGTCGCGCCGGGTTCAGCGCAGCGGCGGGCCGATCGGCGCGGCGCCCTCGTCGTCGCCCGTAGGGCGCGGCGCGGGCGCGGCCGGACGGCGGCGCGACAGCGCGTCGACGACCGGCGCCTCGACCCAGCGGTAGAGCAGCGTGCCGGCCGCGATGCTCGCCGCCCACGCGAGCACGAGCCCGAGCGTCGAGGCCACCGGGTCGTCCGCGAACCAGCGCGCGGCCGCGGCCTCGACCAGCATGCAGACCGGGAAGTGGGCGAGGAACACCGAGTACGAGATGCGCGCGAGGAACGCGATCCCGGGCGTCGCGAGCCAGCGCGCGCCCAGGCCGCGCGGCACTGCCCACGCGAGCAGCAGCGCGGTGGCGGCCGCGACCGCGATGCGGGTGCGGAACTCGATCCACAGCGCGGCCGCCGCGAGGGCCGCGATCGCGAGCGTCGCGAGCCGCCCGGAGCGGCCCGGGCCGGACCACGCGGCGAGCGCGCCGAGCGCGTACGAGCCGAAGAAGTAGAGGCCGGTCGCGTCCCAGCTCGGATCGCGGTTGAACCCCAGCAGCGACGCGGCCGCGAGCGCGACCAGCGCCGCCGGCATCGCGCCGGGCGCGCCGGACCGGGCGCAGGCCCAGGCGAGCACCGCCGCGATCGCGAACAGCTGCAGGTCGATGGCGACGTACCAGAGTCCGGCCGACAGCGCGTCCTCGCCGACGAGGTCCTGCAGCATCGCGAGGTTCGCGAGCAACTGGCGCGCGGTCGGCGCGTCGGGCACGGTCGGATGCTCGACGAGCGCGCGGCCGATCGCCGCCGCGGCGACGGCCATCGCGATCGCCGCGAGGTAGGGCCCGGCGAGCCGCGCCCAGCGCCGCGCGACCGCGGGGGCCGGCGCGGTGCCGCGTGCGATGCCGCCCGGAGCGAGCGCGCGTGCGGCGAGGAAGCCCGCGACCACGAGGAACACCTGGACCGCGAGCCGGCCGTACTCAGCGAGCCCGTCGACCACCGTCGTCGCGTACGGCCGTACCGAGTCGGACATCGGTCCGTAGAACGCGAGGTGGTGCAGCACGATCAGCTGCGAGGCGAACGCCTTCAGCGCGTCGATCAGGGGCAGGCGGGCGGGCACGGGAACGGGTCGGGGGGCGGGGGCGGGCGGTCCGCCACGGTCGACGGACGGCCGCTCGGCGGACGCGCAGTCTATCGCGCCCGTGACGGGCCGGCGATGCAGGATTGCGCGCGGCACGCGGCGCGCGACCCCTCGGTGGCCGCCCGGTCAGTCGGCCGCGGCCGTGTGCACCGGACCCGAGGCGGACGTGCCCGGCCGGCGCAGCAGCAGCACCAGCGGCATCGTCGCGATGCAGACCCACATCATCAGCCGGAAGTCCTGCAGGAACGCGATCGTCGCGGCCTGGCGCGCCACCTCCGCCTCCAGCGCCGCGAGCCCCTCGGGCGCGTCGAGGCGCCAGATGCCGGCCTCGAGCGCGAGCCGCAGCGGCACGCCCGAGGGATCGATCGAACCCGCGATCGCCGCGTGCTCGATGCGGGTGTTCCGCGACAGCGCCGAGACGACCACCGAGATGCCGACGCTGCTGCCGATGTTGCGTGCCAGGCTGAACAGCGCGGAGCCCTCGTTGCGGTGCCGGGGCGCGAGCGACGCGAAGGTCACCGCAGTCAGCGGCGGGAACACGAAGCCGATGCCCAGGCCCTGGACCACGCCGGTCCAGACGATGCTCCAGGGCTGCACCGTCGTGTCGAAGCCGGCCATCTCGTGCAGCGCGAACGCGGTGAGCCCGAGGCCGAGCAGGATCGTCGCGCGCGGGTCGACGCTGTCGCCGAGCTTGCCGCAGACGATCATCGCGATCGCGGTGCCGACGCCGCGCGGCGCGAGCACCAGGCCGGTGTCGAACACCGGCCAGCCCATCAGGCCCTGCAGGAAGGGCGGCAGCAGCGTCATCGTCGCGAGCAGCACCACGCCGATGCCGAACGCGGTCGCGAGGCCCGCGGAGAAATTGCGGTCCGCGAACAGCTTCGGGTCCAGGAACGGCGCCGGGTGCGTGAGCAGGTGCACGACGAACAGATACGCGCACAGCGCCGCGAGCACCGCCTCGACGACGATCTCCCGGCTCTCGAACCAGTCGAGATGCTCGCCGCGGTCCAGCATCAGCTGCAGCGCCGCGAGCGCGATCGCGAGGAACGCGAAGCCCATCGCGTCGAAGCGCCGCGCGCGCTCGAGCGGCGTCTCGGGCAGCCACGCGAGCAGCCCGAGCGTGGTGAGGATCCCGAGCGGCAGGTTGATGTAGAAGACCCAGCGCCAGCTCTGGTACTCGGTCAGCCAGCCGCCGAGCGTCGGTCCCAGGATCGGCCCGAGCATCACCCCGACGCCCCAGACCGCCATCACCGAGGCGTGCTTCTCGCGAGGCCAGGTGTCGAGCAGCACCGACTGCGACAGCGGCACCAGGCACGCGCCGAATGCGCCCTGCAGCAGCCGGAACAGCACGATCTGCTCGAGGGTGGTCGCCGCGCCGCAGGCCATCGACGCGAGCGTGAAGCCGATCACCGACGCGACGAACAGCCGCTTCCGACCGAAGCGGTCCGCGACGAACGCGGTGAGCGGCATGCAGATCGCGGTCGACACGATGTACGAGGTCAGCACCCAGGAGATCTGCTCCTGCGTCGCGCCCATCTCGCCCTGCATGCGCGGCAGCGCGACGTTGGCGATCGTCGAGTCGAGCGTCTGGATGACGGTCGCGAGCGTGACCGCGACGGTGACGCCGTGCCGGCGTCCCGCGTCCATGTCGCTCAAGGCAGCAGGTCCGACAGCGTCCGGCGCTGGCCGGTCTCGACCGAGACGTGCGCGCTCAGGCCGGCGCGCAGCGGCGGCGCGCCCTCGAGCGGCTCGATGCGGATGCGTACCGGCACGCGCTGCGTCACCTTGATCCAGTTGCCGCTCGCGTTCTGCGGCGGGATCACGGCGAACTCGGCGCCGGTCGCCGGGCTCAGGCTGTCGACCGTGCCGCGCCAGGCGAGGCCGGGATAGGTGTCGACGCGGATCCGCGCAGGCTGCCCGCTGCGGATCGCGCCGAGCTCGGTCTCGGTGAAGTTCGCCTCGACCCACAGCCCGCCGTCGGCGACCAGCGCGAGCGCGGTCGCGCCGGCGGCGACGTACTGCCCGGGCTTGGGCGGGCGGCTCACCGTGCCGGCGACCGGTGCGCGGACCTCGATGCGCGAGAGGTCGAGCTTCGCCTGCATCAGCTCGGCCTGTGCGGCGAGCACCAGCGGATGGCGATCCGTGGGCACGTCGGGGCCGCCGCCGAGCGTCTCGGCGATCCGGCCGAGCTCGCGCTCGATCGCGACCGTCTGCTGCGCGGCGAGCTCGGTCGTCTGCTTCGCCTCGTCGAGCCGCGAGGCCGAGATGAAGTTGCGTGCGGCGAGGTCGGCCTGGCGTGCCTCGTCGCGGCGCGCGAACTCCACGCGGGTGCGGGCGAGCGCGATCTCGGCCTGCTTGGCGCGGTAGCCCGCCTTCAGCGCGGCGACATCGGTGCGCGCCTGCGCGACGCGGGCCTCGGCGCGCGCGACCGCGACGCGCAGCGGCGCGTCGTCGAGGCGGAACAGCGGCGCGCCGGCGGCGACCGACTCGTTCTCGCGCACCAGCACCGCGCGGATCGTGCCGGCGATCTCGGCGCTGACCGGGATCTTGTCGGCCTTGACGTAGGCGTTGTCGGTCTCGGCGACACCGCCGCCCTGCAGCCACCACCAGGCGCCGCCGCCGAGCACCGCGAGCGGCACCAGCAGGAGCAGCACGAAGCGCAGCAGCGCGCGGCGCAGCCGGCGGCCTCGGCCGGGCGCCGGCGCGTCGGCGGCGAGCGTGGCCGGCGGGTCGGCCGCGAGGCCGGACGGCGGATCGCCGATGGGCTCGCGGCGCATCGTCAGGCGGCCTTGCGCGCCGGACGCGCGGCGCGGCGCGGCGCGGCCAGCGCGGCCCGGATCCGGCGCAGCCCGTCCAGCGTGGCCGCGGCTTCGCGCGCGTCGAGGCCCGCGAGCGCCTCGGCCCGGACCGCGTCCGCGATCGAACGGATCTCGGCCAGCCGGGGCGCCGCCGCGGGCGTCAGGTACAGCCGGTACGCGCGGCGATCGTCGGGGTCGGCGCGACGCTCGACCAGCCCGGCGTTGGCGAGCTGGTCGACCAGCCGGGCGAGCGAGATGGGCTGGATCTCGAGCTGCTCGGCGAGGTCGACCTGCCGCAGCCCTTCCTCGCGCGCGAGCCAGACCAGCGCCCGGGCCTGCGCATAGGTGAGGGCGGCGCCGTCCAGGCGGGCCTGGAATGCACGCCGCATCAGGCGCGCGACGTCGGCGACGAGGAAGCCGGGGTGGTCGTACGAGTCGGGCATCGGCGGGGCAGACGATATGCGACGCTTATCGTATACCCGGCTGCCGATTCCGGGAAGCGGGGCCCCTCCGGGATCAGCGTGCGGCGTCGAGCGCGGCGTCGACGGCGGCGAGGCCCGCCTCGTCGAGCCGCCCGGCCAGCGCATCGAGCCGCAGCCGGTCGAGCAGCAGCCCGACCCGCGCCTGCGCGAGCGCGAGCTCGGCCTGGGCGAAGTCGCCCTCGGCGTTCAGCACGTCGAGCGTCGTGCGGTCGCCGACCTCGTGGCCCGTCCGCGTCGACGCGAGCCGGGCCGCGCTCGCGACGCGCGCCTGCTCGAGCGCATCGGCGCGGGCGGCGCCCGTGGTCAGCCCGAGCCACGCGGCCCGGACTGCGCGCGCGATCTCGCGTCGGGTGCGCTCGAGCTCGGCCTCGGCGCGCTCGACGAGGCGCAGCGCCTCCTCGTGCTTCGCATCGCGCATCCCGCCGGTCCACAGCGGCACGCTGAACTGCACGCCGACCAGGGCCTGGGTCGCGGCGCTCGCGGCGGGACCGAAGTCGCCGCGACCGTCGATGCGGTCGCGAGAGGCCTGCGCGACGAGGTCGACGCTCGCGTCGGCGCCCCGCGCGTGGCGGGCCGCCTCTTCGCGCGCGACCCGCACCGCCGTCTCCCGCGCGAGGACCGCCGGATGCGCGGCCGCCGCGTCAGCGAGCCAGCGCTCGAGCGGCCTGCTCGTGTCGGGCGCCGGCGCCCGGGCCGGTCGGCCCGGCCGCAGCGCGTCCTGCGGCAGGCCGGTCAGGTCGGCGAGCGCGACCGCGCGCAGCTCGCGTTCGGCGTCGGCGGCGAGCCGCTGCGCGTGGACCGCCTCGTGCCGGGCCCGCGCCTCGTGCGTGCCGACCACCGGCGCGTCGCCGATGCGCCAGCGCTCGGTCGCCTCGGCCAGCGCCCGCTCGACCGACGCGCGCTGGCGCTCCGCGACGCGCACCGCCTCCTCGGCGACCGAGAGCTCGAGCCAGCGCTCGGCGGTCCGCAGCATCGCCTGCTGCTCGGCGGCGTGCCACTCGAGCTCCGCGGCCTCGGCGGACAGCTCGAGCTGGCGGGACTGCGCGCGCCGCTCGCCGCTCCACAGCGGCTGCCGCGCGGCGACGGCGACGCGGGTGCTCGGTCCGTCGACCGAGGTGCGGAAGGCGACGCCGTCGGACGCGCCGAACGCGGGCGTCGCGAACCGGGCGCCGTCGACCGAGGTCTCCGAGCGGCCGATGCCCGCACTCGCAGACAGGCCGACCTGCGGCGCCCACAGCGCGGCCGACTGCGCGGTGCGGGTCGCGCCCGCGCCGCGGGCGGCGCGGGCCGCGTCGAGCTCGGCGTCGTGGCCGCGCGCGGCGCGCCACGCATCGACGAGGCCCTGGGCACCGACGGGCGCCGCGGCCGGCAGCGCGAGCGCTGCCGTGATCGCCAGCCGAGCCGGCCAGGCGTGACGGGAGTCTGACCGGGCGCGCATCGCCACCCCCGTCAGGCGCCCGGCTGCACGCCGAGCTTGCGCAGGATCGTCTCGAGCAGGCACCACTTCGTCAGCGCGCTCTGCAGCAGGTTCGCGCCGACGAAGGCGGTGAACGCGAGCCACCACGTGCTGACGTAGACCGGGCTGCCAGGCACGCCGAGCGCGAGCGACAGGAGGATGAAGAGGCCGGCGAACAGACGGACGAGCTGCCAGGTTTTCACGAGGGACTCCCAGGAGGGGTGGAGGCAAGAGCGGGCGCGGCCGCGGGCAAGGAGCGCCGGAACGCCGCGTAGTAGAGGACCGGGATCACGACGAGCGTCAGCAGCGTCGAGACCAGGATCCCGAAGATCAGCGAGATCGCGAGCCCGTTGAAGATCGGGTCGTCGAGGATGAAGAAGGCGCCCAGCATCGCGGCGAGGCCGGTCAGCACGATCGGCTGCGCGCGCGTGACCGCCGAGCGCACGATGGCGTCGGCGAGCGGCACGCCCTCGTCGAGCTGCAGTCGGATGAAGTCGACCAGCAGGATGGAGTTGCGCACGATGATGCCCGCCAGCGCGATCATCCCGATCATGCTGGTCGCGGTGAACTGCGCGCCCAGCAGCGCGTGGCCGGGCAGCACGCCGACGACCGTCAGCGGGATCGGCGCCATGATGATCAGCGGCACCAGGTACGAGCCGAACTGCGCGACCACCAGCAGGTAGATCAGCACCAGGCCGACCGCGTACGCGGCGCCCATGTCGCGGAAGGTCTCGTAGGTGATCTGCCATTCGCCGTCCCACTTGATCGCATACCCGCGGTACGGGTCGTCGGGCTGGCGGACGAAGTACTCGGCGAGCGTGCCGCCGCCGGGCGTCGCGATCGACGCGACCGCGGCGCGGATCGCGAACATCCCGTAGAGCGGGCTGTCGACGCGGCCCGCCATGTCGCCCACGACGTAGGCGACCGGCAGCAGGTCCTTGTGGTGGATCGGCTGTTCGCGCAACGAATCGGTGACGGTCACCAGCTCGCCGACGGGCACGAGTCGGCCCGACGCGGCGCGCACCGCGAGCTGCAGCAGCGCGTCGAGGTCGCCGTGGCGCTCGGCCGGCAGCTGCAGCGTGGCGGCGGCCGGGTACTTGCTGCCGTCGTGCAGGAAAGCGGCCGCCTCGCCGGCGAGCCCCGCGCGCAGCGTGGACACGATCGCCTGCTGCGGCACGCCGAGCATCGCGGCCTTGCGCCGGTCGACGACCAGCAGCGTGCGCGGCGCGTCGGCGATCGCGCTGTCGTCGACGTCGACGATGCCCTCGTGCGCCTGCATCACCGCGCGGACCGCCTTCGCGACCTCGCGCCGGCCCTCTGCCTCGGGGCCGTAGATCTCGGCGACGATCGGCGCGAGCACCGGCGGGCCCGGCGGCACCTCGACCACCTTCACGTTCGCGCCGTGGCGACGGCCGATCTCCTGGAGCGCGGGGCGCACCCGCATCGCGATCGCGTGGCTCTGCTCGTCGCGGTGCGCCTTGTCGACCAGGTTGACCTGCAGGTCGCCGTACTCGCCCCCCGCGCGCAGGTAGTACTGGCGCACGAGGCCGTTGAAGTTGATGGGCGCCGCGGCGCCGGCGTACGACTGCCAGTCGACGACCTCGGGCACGGTCGCCAGGTGCGCGGCCAGCTCGCGCAGCACCGCGTCGGTCCGCTCGAGCGGCGTGCCCGCCGGCATGTCGACGATCACCTGGAACTCGGACTTGTTGTCGAACGGCAGCATCTTCAGCTGCACCAGGCCGAGGACCGGCAGCGCGACCGACCCCGCGATCAGCGCGGCCACGCCGACGCCGAGCAGCAGCCGGTTGCGCGCACCGCGGCGCTCGTCGAGCAGCGGCCGGAACACCCGCGCGAAGACCGGCCCGAGCCGCGCGCCGAGCCCGCCCGCGGGCGCATGGGCGTCGCCGCCCGCGTGCGCGCCGGGCACGTGCTTCATCCACAGCCGCGCGAGCCAAGGCGTCACGACGAACGCGATCACCAGCGACAGCACCATGCCGAGGCTCGCGTTGATCGGGATCGGGCCCATGTACGGTCCCATCAGTCCCGAGACGAAGGCCATCGGCAGCAGCGCCGCGATCACCGTCGCGGTCGCGAGGATCGTCGGCCCGCCGACCTCGTCGACCGCCCCAGGGATGATCTCGACGAGCGTGCGCTCCGGGTGCAGCGCCTGGTGGCGGTGGATGTTCTCGACCACCACGATCGCGTCGTCGACCAGGATGCCGATGGAGAAGATCAACGCGAACAGCGACACGCGGTTCAGCGTGAAGCCCCAGGCCCACGACGCGAACAGCGTCGCGGTCAGCGTCAGCACGACCGCGGTGCCGACGATCGCCGCCTCGCGCCGGCCGAGCGCGACGAACACCAGCACGACCACCGACAGCGTCGCGAACGCGAGCTTCTGGATCAGCTTCAGCGCCTTGTCGTTCGCGGTGGCGCCGTAGTTGCGCGTCACGGCGACCTCGACGCCCTGCGGCACCACGGTGTTTCGCAGCGACTCGACGCGCGCCAGCACCGCGTCGGCGACGTCGATCGCGTTCTCGCCGGGTTTCTTGGTGACCGCGATCGTCACCGCGGGATGCTCCGCGGCCGGCCGGCCGTCGCGCGCGGCGGTGCCGTGGCGCACGTGGCGGGCGGGCGGCGGCGGGCCGTCGCGCACGGTCGCGACCTCGCGCAGGAAGACCGGCCGGCCCGCGCGCACGCCGACGACGATCTCCTCGACGTCGCGCGCATCGCGCAGGAATGGGCCGGACTCGACCGCGACCGCGCGGTCGCCGGACACCAGGTCGCCGATCGGCAGGCCGAGGTTGGCCGACTGCAGCGCCTGGCGCAGGTCGGCGACCGTGGTGCCGGTGCCTGCCATCCGCGCGGGGTCCAGCTCGACGTTGATCGCACGACCGGGACCGCCGATCGTCGTCACCTCGCGGGTGCCGCGCACGCGCTTGATCTGCGCCTCGATACTGTGGGCGACCCGCTCCAGGTCCGCGGCGCCCGCGTCAGGGTCGGTCGCGTAAAGCGCCAGCGTCACGATCGGCACGTCGTCGATGCCGCGCGGCTTGACGATCGGCTCGCCGACGCCCAGGCCGCGCGGCAGCCAGTCGGCGTTCGCGCGCAGCGTGTCGTGCAGCCGTACCAGCGCCTCGGTGCGCGGCACGCCGACCTCGAACTGCACCGTCAGCACCGCGACGCCCGGGCGCGAGGTCGACATCACGTGCTCGACGCCGGCGATCTGCGAGAGCACCTGCTCGGCGGGTGTCGCGACGGACTGCTCGACGTCGCGGACCGATGCGCCGGGGAAGGGCACGATCACGTTCGCCATCGTCACGTCGATCTGCGGCTCCTCCTCGCGCGGCGTGACCATCACCGCGAAGAGGCCGAGCAGCAGCGCGACGAGCGCGAGCAGCGGCGTGATCCGCGCCGACTGGAAGGCGCCCGCGATCCGGCCCGACACGCCCATCGCCTGCGTCCGTGGTGTGTTCATGGTCGCTTCCTCAGCGGACCCGCGCCGCGGCCTGCGGATCGGTGGCGACCCGGTCGCCCGCGGCGAGCCCCGCGAGGACCTCGACCTCGTCGCCCGAGGCCGGGCCGAGCCGCACCTGGCGCAGCAGCGGGCGACCCGCCGCGTCGACCACGTAGACGCCGGTGAGCTCGGCGCGACGCACGATCGAGGCGGCCGGCACGTGCAGGCGGGGCGCCGCGGCCTGCGCCGCGTCGGACGGCGCCGCCAGCCAGGCGCGTGCGAACGCGCCCGGGCTCGCGTCGCGGGCCGCGTCGGCAGGCAGGTCCAGGCGCACCTGCACGGTGTGGGTGGCCGGGTCGACGGTCGGCAGCACGGTCGTGCGGGTCGGCACCACCCACCGGCGTTCGCCGGCGCGCGAGGGCAGCTCGACCTTCGTCGCCGCCGCGTCGAGGCCGCGGGTCGCGATGCCCTGGGGCACCGCGACGGTCACGCGCATCGCCGACGGGTCGTAGAGCGTGAGCAGCGGCCGGCCTGGCATCGCCATGTCGCCGAGCGCGACCGGCACCTCCGCGACGACGCCCGCGTACGGGGCCCGTACCAGGTGAAGCCCCGACTGCGTGCGCGCGGCGCCCGCCTGCGCGGCGAGCGCGTCGACCTGGGCCTTCGTCGCCGCGTACTGGGCTTCGGCGCGCTCCAGCGCGGCCTTCGAGATGTACTCCTTCTGGAACAGCTGGCGCTGGCGGTCGAGCTCTCGGCGGGCGACCTCGAGGTTGGCCCGGGTGGCGGCGACCTGGGCGTCGCTGGCGGCCGCCGTCTGCTCGGCCGCCCGCGCGTCGATCCGCGCGAGCAGCTGGCCCGCGCGCACCGCGTCGCCGACCTTGACCTCGATCGCGACGACCGCGCCGGGCACCTGGGCCGCGACCACCGTCTGGCGCACGGCCTCGACCGTGCCGTCCCACGAGACCGTGCGTGCGCCGCCGGAGACGCGCACCGGAACGCTGGCCAGCGCGGCCTGCGGCGCGTCCGCCCGCGCCGGCGCCGAGGCGAGCGTGCCCGCCAGCGCCGCCGCGAGCAGCGCCGCCACCGCCCGACTCCCCGTGTTCCGCTCGATCATCGTCCGACTCCCTGAAGGCTGCGCGACGCCGTGAACGCTGGACACCCGTCGCCGATGGATCTATTATTTGCGCAATCACACAAATACGCAAGAACCCAATCGGGAGGTTGTGCACATGTCGACGGACGGAAGCGGTATCGTGGTCGCCCCCCGACCCTCGACGTGCACGCCGGCGATGCAGGACCTCCCCCCCGAAGCGATGGAGCAGGTGGCCGCGTACTTCCAGGCCCTGGCCGAGCCCACGCGGCTGCTGATCCTGAACCTGCTGCGCGACGGCGAGCGCAACGTCGGCGAGATCGCGCAGCTGACCGGGTTCACGCCGGCCAACGTGTCGCGCCACCTGTCGCTGCTCGCCGAGCGCGGCATGGTCGCGCGCGAGAGCCGCGGCACCAGCGTCTGGTACCGGATCGCCGATGCGTCGATCTTCGAGCTGTGCGACCTCGTCTGCGGCAGCATCGCGCGCAGCTACGAGCAGACGGCGCGCGAGCGAGCCGCGTTCGTCCGGACGGCGGGGCGGGCGGGGCGGCGCTGACTCCGGGCCGGCGCTGACCCCGGGCGGGCGCGCGAGCGCGTCCGATTTCCCGGCCGGCCCGTCCTGGGGCATCATCCGGCTCGATGACCCCCGGCCTGAAGGGTCGGACATATGATTGTCATCAGCGCTGCCCAGACTGCGCGACTTTCCGAGATCCCCGGAGGCATGATGAAGTTCAGAGCACTGTTCGTCGCCGCGGCGCTCGCCGCGGCTTCCCCCGCGCACGCGCAGGTCGAGATCCAGTGGTGGCACGCGATGCCCGGCGCGCTGGGCGAGTGGGTCAACGGCCTCGCCAAGGACTTCAACGACAGCCAGAAGGCCTACAAGGTGGTGCCGACGTTCAAGGGCACCTACGACGAGACGCTGAACGCCGCGGTCGCCGCGTTCCGTGCGGGCAACGCGCCGCACGTGCTGCAGGTGTTCGAGGTCGGCACCGCGACGATGATGGCGAGCAAGGGCGTCGTCGTGCCGGTCGGCAAGGTGATGGCCGACGCGGGCTACAAGTTCGACCCGGCCGTCTACGTGCCCGCGGTCGCCGGCTACTACACCGCCCCGAACGGCCAGATGCTGAGCTTCCCGCTCAACAGCTCGACCACCGTCTTCCACTACAACAAGGACGCGTTCAAGGCCGCCGGCCTCGACCCGGAGAACCCGCCGAAGACGTGGCCCGAGGTCGCCCGCGCGGCCGCGCTGCTGAAGGCGAGCGGCCACAAGTGCCCGCTGACGACGAGCTGGGTCAGCTGGACGCAGCTCGAGAGCTTCTCGGCC
>JBILTM010000069.1:0-21437 GCA_044371545.1 Burkholderiaceae bacterium | reverse complement strand
ACTGGCGGGCGGTGGCCGCGACCACCGCGCGCAGCGCCTCGCCGTCGCGCAGGTGCAGGTGCCAGTCGTCGGGGCGGGTCAGCGTCAGCGTGTCCATCGTGCGGGGCGGTCGGGGGCGGTCGGGCGTGGCCGCGATTGTGCCACGGCGCGGCCACGCCGGGCCCGCCGGGCGCGATCGCCCGCGCCCCGGACGGCGCCACGGCGCGTCGGTTCGCGCCGTCGCCGCGTCGATCCGTCGCACGCCGCTGGCCGGCGCCCCGGCGCGCCGCGAGGATCCGCCCATCCGAACCGCATCCGGGAGCCCGCCGTGAACCCCGTCCAGTCCCAGATCCTCCGGCCCGCGATCGCCGTCCACGTGGTCGCCGCGATCCTCGCCCTCGCGCTCGGCACCTTCGTGCTGCTCGCCCGCAAGGGCACGCCCGCCCACCGGCTCGCCGGCCGTGCCTGGGCGCTCGCGATGGCGGTGACCGCGGCCGGCTCGTTCCTGATCGACGCGCAGGTGCTGCCGGTGGACACGCCGCTCGGCCGCTTCGGCCCGATCCACCTGCTCTCGGCCCTCGTGCTGTGGCAGCTGGTCCGCGCGATCGTGGCGATCCGCGGCGGCGACGTCGTGCGCCACCGCAAGGCGATGACCGGCGCGTTCCGCGGCCTCGTGATCGCCGGCCTGTTCGCGCTGGTGCCGGGCCGCACGCTCGGTGCGTGGCTCGCGGCGGCGACCGGCATCGCGGCTTGAGCGCGCCCCGTGCGATGATCGGCGCCGGAGCCCGATCCGTGAACCGCCGCGTCGTCCTCGTCATCCTCGGCACCCTCGCGCTGAACACGGTGATCGCCGTCGTGCTGGCGACCTCCATGAAGCACGGCCGCTTCGCCGAGAACTTCGTGCAGTCGCAGGCGATCGGCCTCACCATCGCGGCCTGCTGCTGGAGCGTCGCGCCCTGGGTCGAGCGCGCCGAGGGCGACCCGAGGATCGCGTTCCCGCTGTTCGGCATCGCGATCGCCGTCGGCGTGGGGCTCGGGATGCTGCTCGCGAGCGCGGCGACGCGCTGGCTGTTCCCCGAGTCGCTCGCCCCCGAGCACGGCCTGATGTCGATGCGCACCGCGGTCTTCTCGCTGTCGATCGCGATCGCCGGCACGGTCGTCTTCTACGGCCGGGAGCGGCTGCGCCACGCGCGCACGCGAGCCGAATCCGAGGGCTGGCGCGCGATCGCCGCCGAGCGCAGCGCCGCGCAGGCGCAGCTGCAGGCGCTGCGCGCGCAGGTCGAGCCGCACTTCCTGTTCAACACCCTCGCCAACGTGTCGGCGCTGATCGAGCGCGACCCGGCCGCGGCGCGCGCGCTGGTCGACGACCTCGCGCGGCACCTGCGCGCCACGCTGCGCCACGCGCGCGCCGAGACGACGACGCTCGGCGAGGAGCTCGACGTCACCGCCTCGCTGCTCGCGATCATGAAGCGACGCCTCGGCGACCGGCTGCAGTGGCGTTTCGACGTGCCCGATGCGCTGCGCGCCGCGACCGTGGCGCCGATGCTGGTGCAGCCGCTGGTCGAGAACGCGGTCAAGCACGGCATCGAGCCGGCCGCGGGCGGCGGCGCGATCGAGGTCCGGGCGCGGCGCGACGACGATGGCGCGCTGGTGGTCGAGGTCGCCGACACCGGCTGCGGGCTCGATGCGACGGGCGGCGGCGGTCCGGCCCGCGCCGAGTCGGGCACCGGCCTCGCGAACCTCGCCGAGCGGCTGCGCGCGATCTACGGACCCGGCGCGCGGATCGCGCTGCGCGAGAACGCGCCGCGCGGCACGGTCGCGCGGCTGGTGCTGCCGTCGATGCCCGTGCGCGAGGCGACCGCATGAGCACCGTGCGCGCGGTCCTCGCCGACGACGAGCCGCTGCTGCGCGATGCGCTCGCGGCCGCGCTCGCCGACGCCTGGCCCGCGCTCGAGGTGGTCGCCACGTGCGCCGACGGCGACGCGGCGCTCGAGGCGATCCGGCGCGAGCGCCCGGACGTCGCGTTCCTCGACATCCGGATGCCGGGACGCAGCGGCCTGCAGGTCGCGACCGAGGCCTCGGCCGATGGCGGCGACGCGCCGCTGTGGGTGTTCGTCACCGCCTACGACGAGCACGCGCTCGACGCCTTCGACCGGGAGGCGGTCGACTACCTCCTCAAGCCGCTCGACGCGGACCGGCTCACGCGCACCGTCGAGCGACTGCGCGCGCGGCTCGACGAGCGCGCCGCGGCGCCCGCCGGCGCCGCGCCCGCGCTCGACGCCCACACGCTGCGCCGCCTCGTCGAGCTCGCCGGCGCCCGACCCGCCGGCCCCGAGCCGCTGCGCTGGCTGCGCGCGTCGCTGCGTGACGAGGTGCGGCTGATACCGATCGACGAGGTGGTCGCGTTCGAGGCCGCCGACAAGTACCTGCGCGTGCTGACCCGCGACGGCGAGGCGCTGATCCGCATGCCGCTCAAGGAGGTGCTCGAGCGGCTGCCGGCCGACGAGTTCTGGCAGATCCACCGCGGCACCGTGGTCCGAGCGCGCGAGATCGCGCGCACCACGCGCACGCTGTCGGGCAAGCTGGTCGTGCACCTGCGTTCGCGACCCGAGCGCTTCGAGGTCAGCCGCCCGTTCGCCCACCAGTTCCGCGCGGACTGACCCCGCGTCAGCGGCCGAGCCGCGCGTCGATCGCCTCGGCGATCTCGGCCGCACCGTCGCCCCGCGCGGGCGGTCGCGCCGGCTGCGCGGCGAGCGCCGCGAGCGCGTCGTCGAAGCGGCCGGCGCGCAGCGTGTCGAGCCCGAGGCGCGCGATGCGTGCGTGCCGGCCGAGCCAGTCGACGAGGTACGGCGACTCGGGCCAGTCGTCGCGCGGTACGACCAGCGTGTCGCGCCCCGCGAAGCCTGCCTCGGCGAAGGTGCCGTAGCCGGGCTTGGCGACCAGCAGGTCGACCGAGGCGAGCAGGTCGGGGTACGGCCAGCCGAGCGTCTCGAAGCGCCGCACGCTCGCCGCGTCGTGCGCGCCGTCGAACGAGGCGACCGCGCGCCAGCCCGTCGGCAGCCGCCAGGCCCGCGTGTCGATCGCCATCGGGATGCCGCCGAACGCGACGAGCATCACCCGCGCGTCGGGCGGCGCGCCGAGCGCAGCCCGCAGCGCGTCGCGCCTCGAGGTGCCGAGGCGCGCGAGCGACGCGACGCGCACGCGGTTCGGGTAGCCGTCGAACGGCATGCCCGGCTCGAGCGCGAACAGCGCGTCGGCCTGCCGGTACGCGTCGCGCATCCACGAGACGATCGCCGCGACGTCGGCGTGCGTCGGGTACCGCGCCTCGAGCAGGTCGGCCCAGTTGAGCGAGCACGCGCCGAACGCCGGCACGCCGAGCGACGCGGCCGCCGCGATCGGCAGCCAGCCGACGTTGGCGAGCACCGCGTCGGGCCGCAGCGCGCGCAGTGCGTCGCGCTCGATGCCGAGCCGGGCGACGCGCGTGTCGTGCAGCACGCGGTACCGGGCGAGGCTCGCGTCGTCGTCGATCGTCAGCGCGTCGCGCATCATGAAGCCGAACTCGGTGTCGTCGGTCTCGACCGCGGGCTCCGGCAGGCCCGCCGCCGCGAAACGCTCGCGCACCAGCGGCGCGGGCAGCCCGGTGCGCACGGTCGTGCGCAGCGACGGCCGCCGCGCGGCCAGCGCCGCGACGATCGGGATCGTCTGCGACAGGTGCCCCCAGCCGTGCGACGCGACGCTGGCGACCAGGTGCGGTGCGGCGCCGGCCACGGTCGCGGCCTCAGGCGACCAGGATCGCGCGGTAGTCGTTGACGTTGGTGCGCGTCGGGCCGGTGACGACCAGGTCGCCGAGCGCCGAGAAGAAGCCCCAGCCGTCGTTGTCGTCGAGGCTGCGCCGCGCCTCGAGGCCGAGCGCGGCCGCGCGCGCCGCGGTGTCGGGCGTCATCACCGCGCCCGCGTTCGACTCGACGCCGTCGATGCCGTCGGTGTCGGCCGCGATCGCCGACACACCGGCCATCCCGCCGAGCTCCTTCGTCAGCGCGAGCAGGAACTCCGAGCAGCGCCCGCCACGGCCCTTGCCCCGCAGCGTGACGGTGCACTCGCCGCCCGAGACGAGCGCGACCGGCGGCGCGAACGGCCCGCCGTGGCCGCGGATCTCGCGGACCAGCGCGGCCATCACCTGCGCGACGTCGCGCGCCTCGCCGGTCACGGTGTCGCCGAGGATGACGGCACGCACGCCGGCGGCCTCGAACACCTTCGCGCCCGCCTCGAGGCTGCCGTGGGCGGTCGCGATCATCCGGCCGTCGACGCGCGCGAACAGGGCGTCGCCCGGCTTGGGCGTCTCGGCGACCTCGCCGCGTGCGCCGCGCGCGAGGTGCGCGGCGACGCTCGCCGGCGGCGTCACGCCCCAGCGCGCGAGCACGTCGATCGCGTCGGCGTAGGTGCTCGGGTCGGGCGAGCACGGCCCGGAGGCGATCGCCGACGGGTCGTCGCCCGCGACGTCGGACACGATCAGTGCCCGTACGCGCGCCCGCGTCGCCTGCGCGAGCCGCCCGCCCTGGATGCGGGACAGGTGCTTGCGCACCACGTTCATCTCCTGGATCGGCGCGCCGCTCGCGAGCAGCGCGCGGGTCACCGCCTTCAGGTCGGCCATCGACACCGCTTCGACCGGCAGCGACAGCAGGCTCGAGCCGCCGCCGGACACCAGCGCGAGCAGCAGATCGTCCGGCCCGAGCGCGGACGCGGCCGCGAGGATCTCGGCGGCCGCGCGCTCGCCCGACTCGTCGGGCACCGGGTGCCCCGCCTCGACGACGCGCAGCCGCTCGGTCGGCAGGCCGTGCGCGTAACGCGTGATCACCAGCCCGTCGAGCGGCGCGCCCGCGGGCCACGCGAGCTCGACCGCGCGGGCCATCGACGCGGCCGCCTTGCCCGCGCCGACGACCAGCGTGCGGCCGCGCGACGGGTCGGGCGGCCCGGGCAGGTGGCCGGCGACGACCTTCAGGGGATCGGCGGCGTCGACCGCCGCGCGGAAGCTGTCGAGGAGCAGGCGTCGGGCGTCCATGGGGCGCGACTCTAGCGCAGATCGGCGGGGCGCCGACCGCCCGGGCGCGCACCGCCCACGCCCCGGAAACGACGAGCCCGGCGCTCGGCCGGGCTCTGGGGAGCCGCGTGGCGAGACGCGGCCCGGTCGCGTGCGGCGACGCTCAGTCGGCGTACACCCCGGCCTTCTTGATGATCGGCGCCCACTTGTCGATCTCGGACTTCAGGTGCTTGCCGAGCGCCTCGGGCGTCTGCAGGTTGGGCGCGACCACCGTCGAGCCGAGGTCCGCGAAGCGCTTCTGCAGGCCCGGGTCCTTCAGCCCCGCCTGGAGCGCGGCGACGAGCTTGTCGAGCACCGGCTTGGGCGTGCCCTTCGGCGCGTACATCCCGTGCCAGATGCTGAGCTCGAAGCCCGGCAGGCCGGCCTCGGCCGAGGTCGGCAGGTCCTTCAGCGACTCGAGCCGCTTCGGCGCGGTCAGCGCGAGCGCCTTCACCTTGCCGCCCTTGATCTGCTCGGTGGTGTTGGTGGTCTGGTCGCACAGGATGTCGACCTGCCCGCCGATCAGGTCGGTGATCGCCGGCGCCGTGCCCTTGTACGGCACGGTGGTGAGGTCGGTCTCGATCGCCTGCTGGAACAGCAGCCCGCACAGGTGCGAGGCGGCGCCGATGCCGGCGTTCGCGAGCGTGATCTTGTCCTTGTTCTGCTTCACGTGGCCGATCAGCTCCTTGACGTTGTTGACCGGCAGCGTCGTGCGGACCAGCAGCGTCATCGGCACGTCGTTGATCAGGCCGACCGGCTCGAGGTCCTTCAGCGGGTCGAACGACAGCTTGCGGTACAGCGCCGGCGCGGTCGCCATGCCGATGTGGTGGACCAGGATCCGGTAGCCGTCGGGCTGCGCGCGTGCGACGTCGGCGACGCCGATCGTGCCGCCCGCGCCCGGCTTGTTCTCGACGATCACGTTGGTGCCGAGCGTCTTCTCCATCGCCTGACCGACGGCGCGCGCGACGGTGTCGGTCGGGCCGCCCGCCGCGAACGGCACGACGAGGGTCACGGGCTTGGTCGGGTACTGCTGGGCGGTGGCGCCCGCGGCGGCGATCGCGAACGCGACACCGGCCAGGATGTTGAGAGATTTCACGTTGTCTCCGTTACGGTGCGACCGGGCGTGGGTTACCCGTCGCCGCACCCATGGGGCGCGCACTGTATCGCATTTCGGAACGGTTCGGGAGTGCGCCTGCGCTCAGCCCGCGAGCGCCTCGGCGACCGCCTTGCCGACGTCGACGGTCTTCGCGGTGCCGCCCATGTCGGGCGTGCGCGGCCCGTCCGCGGTCACCGTCTCGATCGCGCGGACGATCGCGTCGTGCGCCTCGGGGTGGCCGAGGTGATCGAGCATCATCGCGCCCGACCAGATCATGCCGATCGGGTTCGCGATGCCCTGCCCGTAGATGTCGGGCGCCGAGCCGTGCACCGGCTCGAAGAGCGACGGGAAGGTCCGCTCGGGATTGATGTTCGCCGACGGCGCGATCGCGATCGTGCCGGTGCACGCCGGGCCGAGGTCGGACAGGATGTCGCCGAACAGGTTGCTCGCGACGACCACGTCGAACCAGTGCGGGTTGCGCACGAAGTGCGCGGTCAGGATGTCGATGTGGAACTTCTTCACCGCGACGTCCGGGTACGACTTCGAGACCGCCTCGACGCGCTCGTCCCAGTACGGCATCGAGATGAAGATGCCGTTCGACTTGGTCGCCGAGGTCAGCTGCTTCTTGCGCTTGCTGGCGAGCTCGAACGCATACCTGAGGATCCGGTCCGTCCCATGCCGCGTGAAGACCGACTCCTGGATCACCACCTCGCGGTCGGTGCCGGGGAACGCGCGGCCGCCGAGCGAGCTGTACTCGCCCTCGGTGTTCTCGCGCACGACGTAGAAGTCGATGTCGCCGGGCTTGCGGCCGGCGAGCGGGCAGGGGATGCCCGGCATCAGGCGCACCGGGCGCAGGTTCACGTACTGGTCGAACTCGCGGCGGAACAGCAGCAGCGAGCCCCACAGCGAGATGTGGTCGGGCACGGTCGCCGGCCAGCCGACCGCACCGTAGTAGATCGCGTCGTGGCCGCCGATCCGGTCCTTCCAGTCGTCCGGCATCATCTTGCCGTGCTTCGACCAGTAGTCGCAGCAGGCGAAGTCGAAGTGGTCGAGCTGCAGCGGGATGCCGAACCTGCGGGCCGCGGCGTCGAGCACGCGCAGGCCCTCGGGCATCACCTCCTTGCCGATGCCGTCGCCCGGGATCACGGCGATGCGGTGCGGAGCGGTCATGGGGTCGTCCTCGGGGATCGTGGGAAGGGGCGACGCGCGCGCCGCCGCGGCGTCAGTCGAACCATGCCTCGATCAGGCCGCTCTCCGGCCTGAAGCGGCCCTGCTCGAACAGCAGGCGCGTGGGCCCGGGCATCGCGCGCACCGCCACCGGGTGTCGCGGATCGCCGGGGTAGCACAGCAGCCGGCCGGTCGGGATCTCGAAGGGCTCGGGCCGGATCACCGGCGGCACGCGCGCGGCCGCGTCCGCCATCGCGGCACCGACGTCCGCGAAGCGCGACAGGTGCGCGAGCGTCATGATCTGCGGCGCGGCCATGTCGATCTCGCCGGCCCAGTAGCGCTCGATCGCCTCGCGCGGGCCCATCCAGTCGGCGGCGACCGCCTCGCTCGGGTCGTGCACCGCGACCTGGCCCGCCGGCAGCCGCGCGACGAAGAAGCGGGTGTCGAAGCGCTTGCGCATCTGCGAGGGCACCTTCGGCGTCACCCAGCGCGACCACGGCTGCATCGACGAGGCGTCGAGCGCGAGGCCGAGCGTCGCCATCACCTCGCCGAAGCCCATGCCTTCGCGACGCAGCGCGCGCGCCTCGATCGCACGGGACTCGTCGACGCCGCGGGCGAGCAGCACGCCGGTCTCCTCGAAGGCCTCGCGCACCGCGGCGACGAACAGCGCCGCCGCGTCGCGCGGCTCGAGCTCGGGCTCGCCCAGCCGCGCGTGCAGCGCCTCGGGCGACGCGTCGAAGCGCGCGAGCAGGTCGTCGTCGGCATCCTCCCGATCGAGCTTTCCGCCGGGAAAGACGCGGGCACCGGCGAGCACGCGGTCCTCGCTCGGCCGCTCGAGCAGCAGCACCTCGAGGCCGGCGTGCGCATCGCGCAGCAGCACGAGGCTCGCGGCGTGGCGGGGCGGGGCGAGGTCGGCCGGGGCCGCCGTGCGGGGATCGTCGCTCATCGCGCCGATGTTACCAGCGCGGCCCCGCCGGACCGGCGCGCGCCCGCCGGCCTCGGAACGCGCCGCGCGTCAGCTCGTCGTGCCGAGCTTGAAGCGCCCGACGAGCTCGTGCAGGTCGCGGCCGCTCGCATCGAGGCTCGAGGTCGCCGCGGCGATCTCCTCGACCAGCGCGGCATTGCCCTGCGTGTCGGTCGACAGCTTGGTCAGCGTCGCGTGGATCTCGCCGACCCGCTCGCTCTGCTCGCGCGAGCCCCCGAGCACGCGACCCATCGTCTGCGCGACGGCGCCGGCGGTGCCGACCGTGCCCGCGACCCGCTCGCCCGCCTGCGCGGCGAGGCGCGAGCCCGCCTCGATGTCGGAGGTCGAGCGCGACACGATGCCCTTGATCTGCTGCGCGGCCTCGGCGCTGCGCTGCGCGAGCGAACGCACCTCCTGCGCGACGACCGCGAAGCCGCGGCCCATCTCGCCGGCGCGCGCGGCCTCGACCGACGCGTTCAGCGCGAGGATGTTGGTCTGGAACGCGATGCCGTCGATCATGCCGACGATCTCGCTGATCTGCCGGCTCTGCGCGTGCAGCGAGGTCATCCGCTCGACCAGCCCGCCGACGGTGCCCTCGCTCTGGCGCACCGCGTCGAGCAGCTCGGCCATCGACGCGTCGGCCTGTCCGAGCTCGCCGACGTTCTCGCCGACCCGACGCGCGACCGCGTCCATCGAGTTCGCGAGCGCGTCGATCGCGGCCGCGCTCTGCTCGGTGCGCGCCGACAGGTCGACGTTGCCCGACGCGATCTCGGCCGCCGCACCCGACACCTGCGTGGCCCGCAAGTGCACCGCGCGCATCGTGTCGCTCATCGCCGCGAGCGACTCGCGCAGCCGGTTCAGTGCGGTCGCGACCTCGTCCTGGCCCCACGGATAGGGGCGCGCGCTGAAGTCGCCGCCGGCCAGCCGGATGATGTGGTCGGACAGCGTGCGCAGGCCGCCCTGCAGCACCAGGTACATCGCGAACAGCAGGTAGAACGCGAGCAGGATGCAGCCGGCCGCGAAGCCCAGCTTCGCGAACCGGTCGCCCTGCAGGCGCTCGATGCGCGCGACCAGCAGCCCGTCGAGCTGCTCCATCGCCTCGGCGTTCAGCGCGTACGAGGCCTCCAGCCCCGCGGTCGCGCTCGCCCACGCGTCGGCCGGCCGCTCGCTGCCCGTCATCGCGCGCGCCGCGGCGTCGAGTGAACCGACCACGACGTCGAGCTTCGCGACCGCGCCGAGCGGCGCCTCGAGCGCGGCGTTGCTCGCGCTCGCGCGGGCGAGGCCGGTGCGCTGCCGGTCGGCGCCGACGCGCGCGACGCTGCCCGCCTCCGCCAGCGCGCGCAGCGGCGCGGCGGTGGCCGCGCCCTGCGCGCCCGCGAGCGCGACCCCGGCGTCGCGGGTGCGGGCCAGCGCATCGACGAGGCCCGGCCCCTCGATGACCGAGGTCTGCATCAGGTAGAACGCGTCGAGGTCGGGGTCGAGCACGAGGTTCGACGAGTCGCCGACGGCCGCGCCCGCCGACAGCAGCGCGGCGATCGCGAGGTCGTGCACCTCGCCGACGCGCGACGAGGCCGCGCTCGCCGCCTGCATCGTGCGCTGCAGGTCCGCGACTCGGGTCCCGGTCTGCAGCGCCTCGCCGAGGCGCCTGTCGACGTCGGCCAGCGTGCCGAGCGCCGCGCGCCAGCGGTCGGCGGCAGCCGCGGCGGCGGGCGCCGCGGTCGCGTCGCCGGCGCCCGCACGGGCGACCATCGCCCGGTGCTCGTGCGCCGCGCGCAGTGCCGGCGTCCACGCCTGCAGCCACTCGACGCCGCGCCGCTCCTGCTCGGCGAACTCGATCTGCGATTCCGCGTTCGCCCAGTAGAACCAGCCCAGCATCCCGATCGGCACCATGAACGCGGTGACGACGAGCAGGGCCTTGACGGACATGCTCAACGTGCGCATCAGGCGCACGCCGGGCGCCATCGGGCCGTGGAAGGCGAAATAGCCGCGGGTATCGGACGAGGGCATGGCGTCGGTCTCGGAGGAGGGCGGTCGATCCTGCCAGCTTTGCCGCAGAGCGCCACGGCGATCCGTCGAACATCGCCGGCGCGCCGGCCGATCTCGCTCGATCGCCCTGCCCCCGTGCGGCGGCGCACCGCGAGCGGGCGGCGCGGGCCGCCCGGCCTCCGCCCGTGCGCACGGCGCGACCGCCCGCGGGCGGGCCGCACGGGACCGGTGCACGCTCGCGCCCCGCGCCGCGACCCCGTCGTGCGATGCGCCCGGCAGCTTTTTCCACGAAGTGTCGGACGGGCGCGACGGATCCGGGCGCGACGTCCGTCCGGGGCCCGCCGCGGACCCGGCGGACCGACGCCCCTTGCCTTGTGCGGGCCGTTCGATTGTGCGTAGACTCGCCGCACTCTGCCGCTGCCGGCTCCCACAGGCCGCGAGGACGGCAGGCCCACGAACCCCACAGTGGAACGATTTCAACGATGAAGACCCCCTGGATCAAGCGGCTGGCGATGGCCGCCGCCTTCGCGGTCCCCGCGATCGCCCCCCTCACCGCATCGGCCGGCCCGACGCTCGACGCGATCAAGCAGAAGGGCACGCTGCGCTGCGGCGTCAGCACCGGCGTGCTCGGCTTCTCGGCCGCCGATTCGCAGGGCGTCTGGCGCGGCATCGACGTCGACTTCTGCAAGGCGCTCGCGGCGGTGATCTTCAACGACCCGAACAAGGTCCAGTACGTGCCGCTGTCGGCGCAGGCGCGATTCACCGCGCTGCAGTCGGGCGAGGTCGACATCCTGTCGCGCAACACCACCTGGACCGCCTCGCGCGAGCAGGCGATGGGCGCGGTCTTCGCAGGCGTGATGTTCTACGACGGCCAGGGCTTCATGGTGAAGAAGTCGGCCAACATCAAGCGCGCCTCGCAGCTGAACGGCGCGACCGTCTGCGTGCAGCCCGGCACCACCACCGAGCTGAACCTGACCGACTACTTCCGCAGCAAGAAGATGACCTTCAAGCCGGTCGTGATCCAGGACCTGAGCCAGGTCGAGCAGGCCTTCTTCGGCGGTCGCTGCGACGTCTACACGACCGACATCTCGGGCCTCGCCGCGACCCGCCGCAAGGCCGACAAGCCCGACGACTACGTGATCCTGCCCGACGCGATCTCGAAGGAGCCGCTCGGCCCGATGATCCGCCGCGGCGACTGGGACTACTTCAACCTCGTGCGCTGGACGCTGTTCGGCCTGATCGAGGCCGAGGAGCAAGGCGTCACGCAGGCCAACGTCGACAAGCTCAAGGCCGAGAGCAAGGAGCCGCCGATCCAGCGCCTGCTGGGCACCAGCGGCGACATCGGCAAGGGCATGGGCCTTGACAACGACTGGATGTTGCGCGTCATCAAGGCGGTCGGGAACTACGGCGAGATGTACACCCGCAACGTCACGCCGCTCGGCCTCGAGCGCGGCCAGAACGCGCTGTGGAGGGACGACGGGCTGATGTACGCACCGCCGATTCGGTAATCGCGCCCCCGGGCCCGGGGCGCGTCGCGCGCCGGGCCCTTCCCCGCCTCACCGAGGCCCCCCATGTTCCGCCACGAGCGCGCCCGCAACATCCTCTACCAGGTGCTGCTGCTGGCCGCCGTCGTCGGCATCGGCTGGTGGCTGGTCTCCAACACGCTGCACAACCTCGAGTCCCGGAAGATCCAGACCGGCTTCGGCTTCCTCGCGCGCGAGGCCGGCTTCGAGATCGCCGAGACCCACGTCGAGTACCAGCCGTCCGACTCGTACTACCGGGCGTTCCTGGTCGGCATCGTCAACACCCTGCTGGTCGCCGCGATCGGCGTCGTGTTCGCGACGGTGCTCGGCACGCTGATCGGCATCGCCCGCCTGTCGCCGAACTGGCTGCTCGCGAAGCTCGCCTCGGGCTATGTCGAGGTGATGCGCAACGTGCCGCTGCTGCTGCAGCTGTTCGTCTGGTACGGCCTCTTCACCGAGATGCTGCCGCCGGTGCGCGAGGCGATCGACTTCGGCGGCCTCGCATTCCTCAGCCAGCGCGGCCTGCGCGTGGCGTGGCCCGCGCCGCACCCGGCCTGGACGATGGCGGGCTGGGCGATGCTCGCCGGCATCGCGCTCGCGTTCGCGTGGCGCGCTCGGGCCCGGGCGGTGCAGCGCGAGACCGGCCGCCAGCTGCCGGTCGGCCTGCCGACGCTCGCGCTGGTGCTCGGCCTGCCCGCGATCGCGTGGGCCGTCTCCGGCGCACCCACCACGATCGAGGTGCCCGAGCTCGCCGGCTTCGACTTCCAGGGCGGCAAGGTGATGTCGCCCGAGTTCTCCGCGCTGGTGATCGGGCTGTCGACCTACACGGCGGCGTTCATCGCCGAGGTCGTGCGCGCCGGCATCCTCGCGGTCGACCGCGGCCAGGGCGAGGCCGCGATGGCGCTCGGCCTGTCGCCGGGCCAGCGGCTGCGTCTGGTCACGCTGCCGCAGGCGCTGCGCGTGATCATCCCGCCGATGACCAGCCAGTACCTGAACCTCACGAAGAACTCGTCGCTGGCGGTCGCGATCGGCTACCCGGACCTGGTGGCGATCGCCAACACCACGATGAACCAGACCGGGCAGGCGATCGAGGCGATCGCGATCCTGATGGCCGTGTACCTGACGATCAGCCTCGCCATTTCGCTGTTCATGAACTGGTACAACGACCGCGTCCGGCTGGTCGAGCGCTAGGACCCGACGATGGCCGACGACGCCCTGCCCACGCCCGCGCCGAGCGCGCCGCGCCCCCGTCCCGCGGGCGGCGCGGGCCCGCTCGCGTGGCTGCGCGCGAACCTGTTCTCCTCGGTCGGCAACGGCATCACCACGGTGCTGGTGCTCGCCGTGCTCGCCTGGATCGTGCCCAAGGCGCTGGGCTGGCTGGTGTTCGACGCGGTCTGGGGGCCGCAGCCGGCGTCGGCCTGCGACGCGGTGCGCGGCCAGGGCGCGTGCTGGGCGGTGGTGTGGGAGAAGATGCGCTTCATGCTGTTCGGGGTCTACCCGTTCGACCAGCAGTGGCGCCCGGGCCTGGTCGTGGTGATCCTGACGGGGCTGCTGGTCGTCTCGGCGTTCAAGCGGTTCTGGCGGCCGGCGCTGGCCGCGGTCTGGGCGGCGGGCATCGTCGTCACCTTCTGGCTGATGGGCGGCGGGCTCGGCCTCACGCCGGTGCGCACCGAGCAGTGGGGCGGCCTGCCCGTCACGCTGATCCTCGCGATCTTCGGCATCGCGTTCGCTTTCCCGCTGGGCATCGTGCTCGCGCTCGGACGCCGCTCGACGCTGCCGATCGTGCGCTCGCTGTCGGTGATCTACATCGAGGTCGTGCGCGGCGTGCCGCTGATCACCGTGCTGTTCATGGCGAGCGTGATGTTCGCGCTGCTGCTGCCCGAGGGCATGCGCATCGACGTGCTGCTGCGCGCGCAGGTCGCGATCATCCTGTTCGTCGCGGCGTACCTCGCCGAGGCGGTGCGCGGCGGCCTGCAGGCGGTGCCCAAGGGCCAGTACGAGGCCGCCGAGGCGCTGGGGCTGCCCTACTGGCGCTCGATGGGCCTGGTGATCCTGCCGCAGGCGCTGCGGATCTCGATCCCGCCGATCGTCAACAGCTTCATCTCGCTGTTCAAGGACACCTCGCTGGTCGTGATCATCTCGATCTTCGACTTCGCGTACGCGGTCAAGAAGTCGGTCGAGACCGACATCTCGTGGAAGAAGTACTTCATCGAGGCGTTCCTGTTCTCGATCCTCGTCTACTGGATCTTCTGCTACGCGATGTCCCAGTACAGCCAGTGGCTCGAGCGGGACCTCGCCCGCGGCCAGCGCCGCTGAGCGCCGCAGGCCCCCCGACACGCACCGGAGTCCGCAGCATGCGCGCCGTTCCCCAGTCCCCGCCGGCAGACGGCCGGCCCGCGATCGAGATCCGCGGGCTGAACAAGTGGTACGGCGAGTTCCACGTGCTGAAGGACATCGACCTGACGGTCGCCCGTGGCGAGCGGATCGTCGTGTGCGGTCCGTCTGGCTCGGGCAAGTCGACGCTGATCCGCTGCATCAACCGCCTCGAGCATCACCAGAAGGGCAGCATCGTCGTCAACGGCATCGCGCTCACCGACGACCTGAAGAACATCGACACCATCCGCTCCGACGTCGGCATGGTGTTCCAGCACTTCAACCTGTTCCCTCACCTGACGGTGCTCGACAACTGCACGCTCGCCCCGATCTGGGTGCGCAAGCAGAGCAAGGCGCAGGCCGAGGCGACGGCGATGAAGTTCCTCGAGAGGGTGAAGATCGCCGAGCAGGCGCCGAAGTACCCGGGCCAGCTCTCGGGCGGCCAGCAGCAGCGGGTCGCGATCGCGCGCGCGCTGTGCATGACGCCGTCGATCATGCTGTTCGACGAGCCGACCTCCGCGCTCGACCCCGAGATGGTCAAGGAGGTGCTCGACACGATGGTCGACCTCGCGAAGGAAGGCATGACGATGCTGTGCGTGACCCACGAGATGGGCTTCGCGCGCGCCGTCGCCGACCGCGTGATCTTCATGGACCGCGGCGAGATCGTCGAGCAGAACACGCCCGAGGCGTTCTTCTCGAATCCGCAGAACGAGCGCAGCAGGCAGTTCCTGAGCCAGATCCTCGACCGCTGAGAGCGGTCGCGCAGGGCCGGCTTCGACCCAGCTTGGGAGTAGGACATCCGGGCCCGGCGGCCGAGCGGGCGTAGGCTGCGCCGGACGCGGTGCGTGTTCTCCCCCCGGGATCGCGCTTCGCGTCGCGATTCCCGGCCCGGAGCTTCGATGCCCTCCCCTTCCTCCCCGCGTGTGACCGCGTCTTGAACGCGATCGCCCGCACCCGGCATTGCACGAGCCGCGACGGCACGCGGATCGCCTTCACCATCGACGGCGGCGGGTTCCCGCCGGTCGTGAAGGTGGCGCAGTGGTTCAGCTGCCTGGACGACGAGCCGGACGGCCCGGTCCTCGGCCCCTGGATCGCCGAGCTGTCTGGGCACAATGCGCTGGTCCGCTACGACCAGCGCGGCTTCGGCGCCTCCGAACGCGCGCCGGCGCGCGTGTCGCTCGACGCGTGGGTCGAGGATCTCGAGGCGGTCGTGGACGCGAGCGGGCACGTGTGCGTGGTGCTCTTCGCGGTCTCGCAGGCGGTGCCGGTCGCGGTCCGCTACGCGGCGCGCCACCCGGGCCGCGTGCTCGCGCTGTTCGCCTGGGGCGGCATCGCGCGCGGGCCGGGCCGCCGCGGCGACGCGTCGCCGCCGCAGGCCGTCCTCGACGCCGCCGCGGAGCGCGCGCGCGATGGCTGGGACGACCCGGCGACCTTCCGTGCGCTGTTCTCGTCGCGGTTCGCGCAGGGCGCGGACGCCGCGACGCTCGACGCGATCGATCGCTCGCACCGGACGCTGTGCGACGGCGCGGTCGCCGCCGCCTCGCTGCGGGCGTGGTCCGACCTCGACGTCGAAGCGGACGCGCGGCGCCTGAAGTGCCCGGCCCGGATCGTGCGCGCCGAGGGCGACGCCATCGCGAACGCGGCCGAGGCCGCGCGGCTCGCGTCGGCGATACCCGCGTGCCGGCTCTCGACCGTGGCGGGCACGCGGCACCTGCTGCTGCCCGGCGACGCCGGCGCCGCCGAGGCGCACCGCCTGCTGCACGAGACGCTGGACGAGTGCCGACACGACCTCGCTCTCTCCGCACCGCGCCTGACCGCCCGGCAGCTCGAAGTGTTGCGGTGGGTCGCCTACGGCCTCACGGACCGCGAGATCGGGGAGCGCATCGGGCTGAGCCCGCGCACCGTCGGCGAACACGTCTCGGGCGCACTGCGACAGCTGCGCGCGCGCCACCGCGACGAGGCGGTCCGCCTCGCCGCGGCCCGGGGCCTGCTGGGCTGAGGCCCGACCCGCGTCAGCGGGTCGTCCGGCTGCGCCGCGCGCCGCTCGCCGCCGCCTTGCGGCCGGTTCCGGCCGAGGCGGCCGCCCGTCCGCCCGACTTGGACGCGCGACCGCCCTTCGCTGCGGCCGCGGTGCGACCCGCCGCGCCCCGCTTCGCCCCCGGGGGACGCCGACGCACCGGTGCCCGCGGCCTTGCGGCCCCGGCCGGTGCCCGCCGACGCGGCGGCGCGGATCGGCCTCATCAGCCCCGACGAGATCAGGTCGAACGGTTCCATCGAGTGTTCGGACTCGAGCGCGATCCGCCGCTCGGCCATCCGGCACGCGAGGTCGGCGAGGTCGACCCGGGCCTTCCTCGCCTTCGGGAACATGCCGCCTTCCTCCTCCTTCACGTGGTGGTCCACGTACTCGCCGAGCACCTTGACCTTCGCATCGAACAGCGCATCACCGGGCGACCTGGAGCGGATCTGGCGGACCAGGTCCATCGCCGACTGGCGCTCGACGCGGCGCCTCGTCCATCAGCGCCGCGTCGACGCGTGGCCGCGCGCACCGCCGGATAGAACAGCCCCTCCTCGAGCTGCGCGTGGACGTGTGCTCCCGGTGGCGGCTGCGGGGCACGGGTTCCGCGCGGCGCACGACGCGCCGCCGGCCGTGCCGGCGATGCGTCGGGGGGCAATGCGCGTGCCCGCCTCGCCGACGTCAGCCGTGGGCGAAGACGAAGTCCCGCACGATCGGATAGATCGACGACTCCCACCGGCGGCCGTTGAAGACGCCGTAGTGGCCGACCCCGGTCTGCACGTGGTGGGCGCGGCGGAACGGCGGGATCGAGCCGCACAGCTCCTGCGCGGCCACGGTCTGGCCGACGCCGCAGATGTCGTCCTTCTCGCCCTCGATCGTCAGCAGCGCGGTGCGCCGGACCGCGTCGCAGTCGACGCGCCGCCCCTGGAAGGTCAGCTCGCGCGTCGCGAGCATCGCCTTCTGGAAGATCCGCTCGACCGTCTGCAGGTAGAACTCCGCCGGCAGGTCGGCCATCGCGAAGTACTCCTCGTAGAACTCGCGGATCGTGTCGGCCTGCGCCTCGTCGCCGGCGACGACGTGGCGGTACAGGTCGTCGAAGGCCTTGCGGTGGCGTGCGAGGTTCATCGACATGAACGCGCTGAGCTGCAGGAAGCCCGGGTACACGCGGCGCATCGCGCCCGGGAAGCGCCACGGCACGACCGAGATCATGTGCCGCTCGAACCAGGCGATCGGCCGCTCTGCCGCGAGCCGGTTCACCTCGGTCGGGTTGACCCGCACGTCGATCGGTCCCGCCATCAGCGTCAGCGTGCGCGGCACCGCGACGTGGCGCCGCTCGGACATCACCGCGACCGCAGCGAGCGCGGGTACCGTCGGCTGGCAGACCGCGAGCAGGTGCGTGCCGGGGCCGAGCGTCTCGACGAAGCGGATCACGTGGGCGACGTAGTCGTCGAGCCCGAAGGAGCCTTCGCCGATCGGCACGTCGCGCGCGTTGTGCCAGTCGGTGATCCAGACGTCGTGGTCGCGCAGCAGCGTGCGGACCGTGCCGCGCAGCAGCGTCGCGAAGTGGCCGGACATCGGGGCGACGACCAGCATCTTCGGCTGCGGCGGGTCCACTGGCGGCTTGCGGAAGTGCAGCAGCGTGCCGAACGGCGTCGACAGCGTGGCTTCCTCGAGCACCGGGACCCGGCCGGCGGGCGTGTCGACCGCGTCGATGCCGAAGTCGGGCCGGTGGTGGGTCAGCGCCAGGCGCGAGAACACCTCGCAGGCCGCGCGCGTGCGCCGCGTGGCGTCGGCGACCGGACCGCGCGGCAGGCTCAGGTCGAGCGCCGCCTGCATCGTGCGCGCCCACATCCGCGCCGGCTCGGCGAGGTCGGTCAGTCCCTGGTAGGCGTGGTAGAGCATCCGGGCTCCGGTGGTCGGCCCCGTTCGTGCAAGGCGCGTGCCAGCGCGGCGGTGCGGGATGGCCGCGCGTCTGGCACGCGCCTTGCACGGTGCGTGCGTCCGCGCCGCCCGGCGCGCCCGTCCCGGAGAGCCGACGCGATGGCCAAGGCCGTGCTCACGATCACCAGCAGGAACTACTCGTCGTGGTCGCTGCGCGGCTGGCTGATGGCGACGCTGTCCGGGCTGCCGTTCGAGGTGCGGACGATCTCGCCCGACGACCCGGCGATGCGCGCCGACATCCTGCTGCTGTCGTCGTCGATCCGCGTGCCGCGGCTCGAGCACGACGGCGTCGACGTCTGGGACGTGCTCGCGATCGGCGAGTACCTCGCCGAGATCCGTCCGAAGGCCGGGCTGCTGCCTGCCGACCGCGCCGCACGCGCGCACTGCCGCGCGATCTGCGGCGAGATGCACTCCGGCTTCGTGTCGATGCGCACCGCGCTGCCGATGAACCTCAAGGCCCGCTTCCCGGGGTTCAAGGTCTGGTCGCGCGCGCAGGCCGACGTCGACCGCGTCGTCGAGATCTGGACCGAGTGCCTCGAGCGTTGGGGCGGCCCGTGGCTGTTCGGTGCGAAGCGCTCGCTCGCCGACGCGATGTACGCGCCGGTCGCGACCCGCTTCGCGACCTACGACGTCGCGCTGCCGGCGGCTGCGGCCGCCTACCGCGACGCGATCCTCGCGATGCCCGAGATGCGGGCGTGGACCGAGGCGGCGATGGCCGAGCCCGAGGACATCGAGGAACTCGAAGTCGAGTTCTGACCCGGCGCGGGGCGCGGCCGCACGCCGCGCGTGCGCGGCGCACCGGCGGCGCGCCCCCGCCTCACCACGGCGCGCCGACGAAGCGCCCGTCGAACCACAGCCAGGTCGTGCCGCCGGCGTCGAGCGCGCGATCGAACTCGGGCGCGCCCCACGGGCGGGTGCGCCACGCGCCGGTGCCGGTCGTGGCGACGCCGGACGCCTCGAGCGGCGCGCGTTCGGCGAGCGTGGGCGCGGCGGGGTCGACCTCGAACCGGAACGCAGCCAGCCGCCCGAAGCCGCGCGGGCGCAGCGCCTCGGGCAGCGCGTCCCACGGCCAGGCGTCGCCGTCGTGCACCGTGACCGGCAGCGACACCCGGAACCGGCCGTCCGCGGCGCGCGCGACGGTGATGCCGTGCGGCGTGAAGTCCGACGCCGAGCGGGTGCCTCGGGCGCCGATCGTGCGGGATGCGCGCTCGATCGGCCGCGCGGGGTCGGCGACGTCGATCAGGCTCACCCGCACGCCGGTCTGCAGGTCGGCGCCCTGCCACGGCACGCTGTCGTGGCCGACGCCGAGCAGCAGCGTGCCGGTCAGCGGCACCAGCCGCTCGGAGAAGCCCGGCACCTCCAGCGCGCCGAGCAGCTTCGGGTCGGCCGGGTCGGCGAGGTCGATCACGTAGACCGGGTCGATGCGCCGGAAGGTGACGACGTAGGCGCGCGTGCCGGCGAACCGCACCGCGAACACCTGCTCGCCCGGCTTGCCGATCGGCTCGGGGCGACGCGCGTTCGGCAGCGTCGCGACCGTCCTCAGCGCGCCTTCGCCCGCGTCCTCGAGCACGCTGAGCACCGCCGGACCGGCCGCGCCCGCGCCGTCGCGCTGGCTGACGACGCGCAGCCGCGGGCCGTCGGCCGACAGCATGAAGCGGCCGGTGTCGACGCCGATGCCGAGTCGCCCCGGCACCGTGCCCGAGCCGCGGTAGGCGACCGTGCCGCCGGCGAGCGCGAGGCGGTGGACGTCCGTGACCGGCTCGGGGGCGATCGCGAGGGCGGGCGCGCCCGGCGACGTCGGCGAGCGCATCGGGTATCGGGTCGTCGTGAGGTAGAGCGCGTCGGTCGTCATGTAGACCGTCTCCACCGGCGCGACGAGGCAACGGCCGTCGGGACGCGCCTCGGGTGCGGCGAGGTCGATCGAGACGACGCTGGTGGTCGCGCCGACGCCGCCCGGCGCGCCGGGCTGCAGCCAGCAGGCGTCGCCGTCGAGCAGCGGCGCGGCGGGGCCGGCGTCGACCCGCCAGGTCGGCAGCACGCGCTCGACGGTCAGCGCGGCGAGCCAGCGTTCGTTCGCCGCGGCGTCGCGCCACGACCAGTCGAAGCCGTCGAGGCGCGGCTGCCCGCCGAGCACCGCCCACAGCCGCCCGTCGGCGACGCGCGTCGCCTGGAGCCGGCCCGACATCGTCACCGTGCGCGCGACGCGCGGTCGCGCCGGATCGGCGACGTCGATCCACGCGAGCACCGCGGCCGGCTCGACGGCGGGCGCCGGCAGCGAGACCGCCGCGCCGCCGGCGGGCAACGGCGCCGGCATCGGGTCCACGGGCAGCCCGATGGGCATCTCGCGCCGGCCGACCGCGACGACACGTCGGCGCGGCGCGTCGACGTACAGCCCGTCCCAGCGCACCTCGGCATCGAGCTCGAGCCCGCCCGCCGGCACGAGCGTCGCGCCGCCGTCGGCGAGCCGCGACGCGCCGAGCCGCTGCGCGAGGCCGACGGCCGGCGGCGACAGCGTCCACACGAGGTCGCCGTCGACGCGCAGCACGTCGTCCTCGTCGACGCCGGCCTCCTGCAGCGGCGTGGACGACGTGGGCGAGTCGGCCGGAGCGCCCGACTCGGCCGAGACGCCCGAGGACGTCGGCACCGGCGCGCCGATCGCGAGGATCGCTGTGCCGTCCGTGCCGGCGCCCGCAGTGCCGCTCGCGCGCAGCCGGTCGCGGAAGTGCGCGAGCAGGGCCTGCGCGTCGGCGCGCACCAGCTCCTTCTCGGCGGCGGGGGACGGGCCCGGCCCGGGCGCCGCGGAGCCGCCTCCGCCCCCGCCGCAGGCGGCCAGCACAGCGCAGGCGACGAGGGCCGCGAGCGCGCCGCGGGCGGCCCGGACCGGCCGGGCGATGCCGGCTACACGCACGTTTCGATCGTTCGACCCCATGACCCCTCCGGCCGGGATTTTTTCCCGACTGGGATCTGATCCCAGTTCTTTGCCTCGCGTCAAGTCCCGCGGTATGCTCGGCGCCGAACCGGTCACGAACGGATGAGCGACCCGACCCCTCCGACCCCCGACGCGCGGCAGCAGGCGATGCTGCGGCTGCTCGAGCCGCTCGCGCGGCTCGCGCTCGCGCAGGGCCTGACGCTGCAGCCGCTCGCCGAGCTGATGAAGCTCGCACTGGTCGCGGCGGCCGGCCAGGAGGATCCGGACGCGTCGATGTCGCAGCTGAGCGTGCGCACCGGCGTGCACCGCAAGGACCTGCGCAGGATCGCGGAGCGGCCGGTGCCGCGCCCGACGCGCTCGCCCGGCTCGGAGGTGCTCGCGCGCTGGA
>JBILTM010000284.1:0-5232 GCA_044371545.1 Burkholderiaceae bacterium | reverse complement strand
GTGCTGCCGCGGCTCGCCGACCCGGCGGGCGGCCCGTCGTTCGAGTCGCTCGCGGCCTCGGTGACCACCGACGTGCACCCGCGCGCGGTGCTCGACGAGCTGCTGCGGCTGTCGCTCGCCGAGCTCGACGCGCGCGACCGCGTGCGCCTGCTGTCGACCGCCTACGTGCCGCACCGCGACCGCGCGCGGATGCTCGATCTGCTCGCCGACAACGTGGGCGATCACCTCGACGCCGCGGTCGCGAACCTGCGTGCCGACGGCGACCGGTTCCTCGAGCAGGCGGTGTTCTCCGACGAGCTGTCGGAGGCATCGGCCGACGCATTCAACCGGGCGACGCGGCGTGCGTGGGAGCGCACGCAGGCGGACCTGATGCCGCTGCTGCAGCGGCTGCACGCCGAGGACCGGGCGCGCGGCGACGACGCGCCGCGCTGGCGCGTGCGGCTCGGCGTCTACGGCTACACGGAGCGCGACGATGGAGCGTGATCGGAATCTCGTGGCGATCCGGGCGGCGCTCGCGGCGGCGGCGGCCTCGCTGCTGCTCGCGGGCTGCGGACCGGGCACCGGCGGCACCGGGCTGCCGCCCGGCTCGGACACGGCGCCGGTCGACGCGGCCCTCCCGTCGCCCGTCACTTCAACCGGCCCGCAGCCGTCGACCGGCACGGTCGCCGCGCCGCGGCCGCTGCCGAGCCGCGCGCCCGACCTCGACGGGACGATCGACCGCGTCGACGACGCGACGCTGTCGATCGCCGGCAGCGCGCTGCCGCGCGCCTCGACCGACGTCGTGCTCGCCGACGGCACCGCGGCGCCCGCCGACGCGCCACGGGTCGGTCGCGCGGCGCGCGCGTGGCTGGAGAACGGACGCTGGCTGGTGGTGCTGCCCTGAGACCGGGCGAGGCGCGCGCGGCGCCCGCCCTCCGCCTCGGCCCGCCCTCCGCCTCGGCCCGCCTCAGCCCGCCGTCGCCTCCGCGGCCGCCACCCCGTCCTCGCCCTCGCGCGCCTGCATCGCCCACAGCTCGGCGTAGCGCCCGCCGCGCGCGAGCAGCTCGTCGTGGCGGCCGCGCTCGACGATCCGGCCCGCCTCCATCACCAGGATCTGGTCGGCATCGACGATCGTCGACAGCCGGTGCGCGATCACCAGCGTCGTGCGGTGCGCGGCGACCGCGCGCAGCGCGTCCTGGATCGCGGCCTCGTTGCGCGAGTCGAGCGCGGAGGTGGCCTCGTCGAGCACCAGCACCGACGGGTCCTTGAGCAGCATCCGCGCGATCGCGACCCGCTGCTTCTCGCCGCCCGAGAGCTTCAGCCCGCGCTCGCCGACCGGCGTGTCCCAGCCCGCCGGCAGCGACGCGATGAACGCCGAGAGCTGCGCGGCGCGCGCCGCCGCCTCGATCTCGGCGTCGCTCGCGTCGGGCCGCCCGTAGGCGACGTTGTAGCGCAGCGAGTCGTTGAAGAGCACCGTGTCCTGCGGGACGATGCCGATCGTCGCGCGCAGGCTCGCCTGCGTGACCGAGCGCAGGTCGCGACCGTCGATCGAGATCGAGCCGCCGGTCACGTCGTAGAAGCGGAACAGCAATCGCGCGAGCGTCGACTTGCCCGCGCCGCTCGGGCCGACGACCGCCGTGGTGGTGCCGGGCGCCACGACGAAGCTCACCTCGTGCAGGATCGTGCGGTTCGGATCGTAGGCGAACGCGACACGGTCGAAGCGCACCTCGGGCGCCCCCGCGGGCGCGAGCGTCGCCGCGCCGGGCGCGTCGTCGACCTCGCGGTTCGCGTCGAGCAGCGAGAAGAGCCGCTCCATGTCGGCGAGGCTCTGCTTGATCTCGCGGTAGAGCACGCCGAGGAAGTTCAGCGGCATGTAGAGCTGGATCATGAACGCGTTGACCAGCACCAGGTCACCGATGCTCATGCGGCCCTCGACGACGCCGACCGTCGCGCGCCAGACCATCAGCGTGACCGCGACCGCGATGATCGCCGCCTGCCCGACGTTGAGCACCGACAGCGAGGTCTGCGAGCGCACCGCCGCGCGCTCCCAGCGCTGCATGCTCTCGTCGTAGCGCCGCGCCTCGAAGGCCTCGTTGCCGAAGTACTTGACCGTCTCGTAGTTGAGCAGCGAGTCGATCGCGCGGACGTTGGCCTTGGAGTCGAGGTCGTTCATCGAGCGGCGGAACTCGGTGCGCCACTCGGTCACCAGCACCGTGTACGCGATGTACGCGACCAGCGCCACGCCGGTGATGCCGGCGAACCAGACGTCGTAGTTGAGCACCAGGTAGCCGAGCACCAGCGAGATCTCGACCAGCGTCGGCAGGATCGAGTAGAGCGTGTACGACACCAGGCTCGAGATGCCGCGCGTGCCGCGTTCGATGTCGCGGGTCAGCCCGCCGGTCTGGCGCTCGAGGTGGAAGCGCAGCGACAGCGCGTGCAGGTGCCGGAACACCTTGAGCGCGATCGTGCGGACCGCGCGCTGCGTGACCTTCGCGAACACGAACTCGCGCAGCTCGGTGAACACGGTGGAGGCGAGGCGCAGCGCGCCGTAGGCCACCAGCAGGCCGAGCGGGATCGCGAGCAGCGGCGCCGCCTGGCCGGCCACCGGCGCGAGCCGGTCGACGATCTGCTTGAGCAGCACCGGCACGCCGACCGTCGCGACCTTGGCCGCGACCAGGCAGCCGATCGCGAGCAGCACGCGCCAGCGGTAGTCCCACAGGTACGGGAACAGGCTCGAGAGGGTCTGCCAGTCGGAACGGTCGCGCGTCCGCGGGCCCGGCGGGGGCGGCGGCGAGGAGGAGGCGTGGCGCATCGGGCGGGAGTCGGGGTCGGCTTGGCGCTGCCGTCGGATTCGGGTAGCGTCGTCGGATGCCGGCCCGACAGGTTACACCGCGGCCGCGGACGCCCTCCGACCCGAGCCCCCGATGAGCCCCGAGCCCACCGCCCCCGCCGGACACGACCTGACGCTGCGCGTCGTGCCGATGCCCGCCGACCTGAACGGCAACGGCGACGTGTTCGGCGGCTGGGTGATGGCGCAGGTCGACATCGCCGGCGGCATCGCCGCGGCGCGCCGCGCGCGCGGCCGCGTCGCGACCGTCGCGGTCAACGCCTTCCAGTTCAAGCAGCCGGTCTCGGTCGGCGACGTGCTGAGCTTCTTCACGCGGATCGAGTCCACCGGACGCACCTCGATCACCGTGCACGTCGAGGTGATCGCGGCGCGCAACCCCGCCGATCCGTTCGTGGTCAAGGTCACCGACGCGACGCTCACCTACGTCGCGATCGACCGCGACGGCCGCAAGCGCGCGGTCGAGCCGCTGCCGGCGGGCTGACCCGCCTGGCGGCGACCCCTTCGGCGATCCGGGATCGAAAACTTTCGACTCGCGCGCGGCGCCGCGACCCCTCGGTCGCGCCCGAAGATCGGCCCACCGTGACAAAATTCACGGTGTCGCCGCCCGTCGTCCATAGACTGCCACGCGTCGGACATCAGGAAGCCAAGATGATCACGCCCCGATCGATCGCCCCCGCGACCCGCAAGCTCGGTCTGGCGCTGCTGTGCGCGGGCACCCTCGCCCACGTGCCGGCGCACGCGGGGCCGGTGCTCTCCTACCTGTCCGGCATCGGTGTGAACGTCACCACCGGCATGGCCTCCGCGGACCGCGGCAACACGCTCTGGCTGCCGACCGCGCCGGGCGTGCGGTACCAGATCGAGGACCAGAGCACCGGCGGCAAGGTGGGCCCCGGCTACGGCGGCCAGCCCTACGACCTGGAGGCGCTGTACCTGCAGGTCGTGGGCAACACGCTGTACATCACCGGCGTGTCCGGCAACGTCGACAATCCCGCGACGATGTTCCCGACCGCGTCCGGCTCGTGCGCGTCGGGCAACTGCCGGAACTTCGGCATCGGCGACTTCTTCATCGGGCAGGGCGAGAACACCGCGTTCAAGCCGTACGCCGCGATCGAGACGACCGGCCTGCGCTTCAGCATGGACGGCGGCGGCTTCACGACCGGATGGAATCGCGAACTCGCGCAGGGCCGGGTCGTGCAGGTGGCCGGCACGGTCGGCAACGGCTCGACCGCGCCCAACCCGATCGGCTGGGAGGCGGGCATTAACAACTGGGGCGCGAACTTCAAGCCGGGCGCCCCGACGCAGATCGCGGCGACGGGCTACACGCCCACCGCATACACCGCGACGTTCAACTGGGAAGTCTCCGGCGTCCACTCGTTCTACCAGGCGGTCGTCGACCTCACCTCGTTCAGCTCGGCGATCCCTGGCGGCCTGACCAACCCGTTCACCGTCCACTGGGGCGAGATCTGCGGCAACGACTTCCTGCAGTGGGATCCGCAGCGGCCGTCCGCCGACGGCATCCCCGGCCTCTCGGGCGTGGTCGGCGCGCAGGTGCCCGTGCCTTCGTCGCTGGCGCTGCTCGGGCTCGGCGCGCTCGGGCTCGCATCGGCCCGGCGCGGGCGCGGACGGCGCACCGTCTGACGCGAGTGCGGCTTCACCCGGGCCGGCGCCCCGCGTGGGGCTGTCGGCCTTATCGTTTCATCGACGCGAGGAACGCGTCGATCGCGGTGCCGTGCTCCGGCGTGTGGTGCGCCAGCGCCTGGAACGCCGCCGACAGCTCGAGCAGCGAGTCCAGCCGCATGTGCTGCCCCTCGCGCATCAGCCGCTTCGCCATGCGCAGCGCCGGGCCCGGGTTCGCGGCGATGCGCGCCGCGAGCGCGCGCGCCTCGTCCATCAGCTTCTCACCGGGCACCACCTTCGACACCAGCCCGCAGGCCAGCGCCTCGGCCGCGTCGATCGTGTCGCCGGTGAACGCCATCTCGGCCGCCTTCGACATGCCGACCGCGCGCGGCAGCAGCCACGCACCGCCGTCGCCGGGGATGATGCCGAGCTTGACGAAGCTCTCCGCGAACTTCGCGCGCTCCCCGGCGATGCGGATGTCGCACATGCACGCGAGGTCGCAGCCCGCGCCGATCGCCGGGCCGTTGACCGCGGCGATGGTGGGCACGTCCAGGTCGTAGAGCGCGAGCGGGATGCGCTGGATACCGGCGCGGTAGCCCTCGCGGATCGCGTAGGGCGAACCGGCGGCGATGCCGGTCTTGTCCTTCATGTCCTTGACGTTGCCGCCCGCGCAGAACGCGGAGCCGGCACCGGTCAGGATCACGCAGCGCACGTCGGGATCGCGGCGGATCCGCTCGCACGCGGCGACGACAGCATCCCACTGCGCCTGGTTCGACAGCGCGTTGCGG
>JBILTM010000222.1:0-7846 GCA_044371545.1 Burkholderiaceae bacterium | reverse complement strand
CGCCGTCCGCCCAGCCCTCGCGACGGTCGAACTCGGCGAGCAGCACGAGGAAGCGGTGGGTCGCGGCGTTCAGGTGGCCGGCGAGCTCGGTGAGGCGGGCTTCGAGCTCGGGCAGCGGCAGCGCGGGGGCGCAGGCCGGTTCGAAGGGTTCGAGCGAAGGCTCCGAAGGCGCTGCGTCGGCATCGAACATGACCGCCTCGAAACTGTATAGGCAAACAGTATTCTATCCCGGGCGTCCTGCGATCGAAAGGCCTGGGCATGGCCGCAGTGCCAGGATTCATGCGGGTCTTCAGGCTTAGGACGGAAGGCATGCCGACACGCCGCCGCTTGGCCCTTCGTGCCATACGCCCTATCCTCGTCGCCGAGGAGACCCACGCCGCATGACCCACGCCGTCCCGACGATCCCGGTCCGAGGCGCTCGATGACCGCACGCCGCGCCGTCGTCGCGGCCCTCGCGGCAATCGGGCTCCAGGGCGGCGCTCGCGGCGCGGACGCCGCCTCGCCGACCGACGCCGATCGCCGCGGCCTCGACGCGGCGCTGCGCATGCGCCGACTCGCGGAGTCCTGGGGCGACCAGTCCTACGGCGCGGTGATCGTGCTCGACGGTCGCATCGTGGGCGAGGGGCCGAGCCGCGTGGTGCGCGACGCAGATCCCGACGCGCACGCCGAGCGCGTCGCGATCCGGGACGCGCTGGCGCGGCTCGGCACGCCGACGCTCGCGGGCGCGGTGCTGTACTCGACCTCGCGCGCGTGTGCGGCCTGCGAGAACGCCGCGGCGCGTGCGGGCGTGGCCCGGATGGTCCACGGCGCGGCACTGGTCGACGCGGTGCGACCGGTCGACCGGTCGCGCTGACGATGTCCGCGAGCAGGGTGGCGCGATCGGCGTGCGCGCGCGGCCCGAATCGCTGCGCGGGGCTCGTTCGATGTCGAATCGCGCCCCCGGCCGCGCAACCGCGCGGACCCGCCCCCTCACGCCACCGGCAGCCCCGTCCCGCAGCGCCAGCACAGCTCGAACCCCGCCGGGTTCTCCTCGCCGCAGCCGCCGCAGAAGCTCGGCGGCCCGTTGCGTCGTCGCTCGGCCTCGTGCGTGGCGAGCACCGCGCGGGCGCGCTCGCGGTCGCGCGCGTCGGCGATCCACACCTGCGGCAGCGCGGTCTCGGGCGGCAGCTCGCCGACCGCGCCCTGCACGTGCAGGTTCAGCACGTGCGCGTCGATGCCGTGCCGCGCGAGCGCGTCGCGCAGCAGGTAGGCCTGCACGCGGTCGAGTCGGGCGAGGAGCTCCATCCATGCCAGTATCGCCCCATCCCCACCCGACGCTCGATCGGAGCATGACCGAGCGCACGCCGCCGTCCGAACCCGGCGCGCCGATCGACGCCACCCTCTGGGCCGCCTATCGCGCGACGCACTATGTCGTCGACGCGCCCGACGGCGAGGTCGTGCTGCACGTGGGCGCCGCGAACGACGCGCTCGCCGCGCTGATGCGCGCGGTGCATGCGCCCACGGCCGCGGTGCTCACCGCGCACAACCCGTGGAGCCTCGCGACGCCCGCGCACGCGAACGACGCCGCGCAGCGCGAGCTCGAGGCGGCGCTCGCCGCGCACGGCATCGCGATGCTGCCGGCGTCCGGCCGCGACCCGTCGGGCGCGTGGCCGCCCGAGACCTCGGTGCTCGCGCTCGGCCTGACGCGCGATGCAGCGCACGCGCTCGCGCGGCGCTTCGCTCAGAACGCGTTCGTGTGGGTCGCGGGGCCCGGCCGCGCCTGCGAGCTGGTGCCGACGCGGGCGGTGGCGGGCGACCCGGGCGTGTAGCGCCGGGGCGTGCGGATCGGAGAGACCCCGGCCGCGGCGCCGAAGCTGGCGTTCGCGCGCGCGGTGGGCGAGGATCCGCCTTCGCACGCATGACGAGGAGACACCCATGCCGGTCGAGTACCTGAACCCCGAAGGCCTGTCGAAGGGCACCTATTCCCACGTCGCCGTCGTCACCGGCGGGCGCACGATCCACGTGTCCGGCCAGGTGGCGATGGACGAGCAGGGCCGCGTGGTCGGAACGACCTTCGAGGCGCAGGCCGCGCGGGTCCTCGAGAACCTGGAGATCGCGCTGGCCGCGGCCGGCGCCGAGCCGCGCCACGTGGTGAAGATGAACACCTACGTGGTCGGGTTGACGCCGGCGCGCGTCAAGGCCTTCCGCGAAGTCCGCGGCCGGCACTTCGGCGACCACCGGCCGGCGAGCACGCTGGTCGGCACGACCGCGCTGGTGCACGAGGACCTGCTGATCGAGGTCGAGGTGGTGGCGGTGCTCGACTAGGCTAGGTCGATGCCGGCGCGCCGCGGCTGTCGCGCGGCGCGCACCCGAAGCGCTCGCGGTACGCCCGCGAGAAGCTCGCCGCGTCGTCGAAGCCCCAGTCGAACGCGATCGCGCCGATCGGCCGCTTCGCGAGCGCCGGGTCGGCGAGGTCGCGGCGCACCGCGTCCAGCCGCAGCGCGACGATCCAGCGCGCGACCGACAGCGGCTCGCCCTGGAACGCCCGGTGCACGGTGCTCGGCGACATCCGCAGCGCCTGCGCGATGCTCGCCACCGACAGGCCCGGATCGCGCAGGTTCGCGAGCACGTGGCGGCGGATCCGCTCGCGGTGCAGCGCGACCAGGTTCGACACGCCGGTCTCGCGCGCGGCCGGCAGCGTGCGCAGGCCGGCCACGAGGATGCTCGTGACTGCGTCCGCGACCGCGGCGGCCGATCCGGGCTCGAGCTGCCCGACGTCGCGCGCGAGCGTCTCGATCATCCCGATCGTCAGGTGGCCCGCGCCCCGGCGGCCCTGCACGGTGGTCGCGGTGAGCCGCTCGCTCGCGCGCAGCTGCGAGCGCAGCACCGGGCCCGGCAGCATCAGCACGATCTGCTCGAAGTCGCCGTCGAAGCGCAGCGCGTACGGGCGCGTGCTGTCGTAGAGCGCGAAGTCGCCGGGCTCGAGCACCGCGTCGCGGCCGTCCTGGCTGACGACGCCCCGCCCGCGCGTCTGCAGGCTGACGAGGAACCAGTCCTCGGTGGCGCGAGCGATCTGGGTCGGGCCGTGCCGCACCCACTGCGGGCAGCTGGTCACGCGCGAGAGCTCGAGCGTGCCCAGCCGGTCGTGGCGGATGCGGCCGTCGAAGGGCGCGTCGCGGCGCAGCGCGTCGCACTCGAGCTGCACGTAGACGTCGCAGATCGCGTCGGTCCAGTAGGCGAGGCGGTCGCGCGGCGCGACGGTGTCGGTCGTGAGGAGCTGACCCATCGGATGGTCCTCCGTCGAACGGGCAGTGTGCGGCGCGGGCGGCACGGCGGTCAACGCGGGCGCGAATGCCCACGGCGGGGCCGGGGGCGTGCTGCGATCCACGGTCAAGACCGCTGCGACGCGCTGCACAGCACGCGCGCCCGGCCGCGCCCACCATCGCCGGACCCACCGTCCGCAAGGAGCCTGCCGTGCCCGCCGCCCATCCCCGCTACAAGGCCGCCGCCGTCCAAGCCGCGCCCGTGTTCCTCGACCTCGACGCGTCGATCGACAAGGCCATCGGCTTCATCGCCGACGCCGCGCGCCAGGGCGTGTCGCTGATCGCGTTCCCCGAGACCTGGCTGCCCGGCTACCCGTGGTTCGCGTGGCTCGACTCGCCGGCCTGGGGCATGCAGTTCATCCAGCGCTACCACGACGAGTCGCTGGTCTACGGCTCGCCGCAGGCCCTGCGACTCGCCGCGGCCGCGAAGCAGCACGCGATCACCGTCGTGATGGGCCACAGCGAGCGCGCCGGCGGCAGCCTCTACATGGGCCAGTGGATCATCGGCCCCGACGGCGAGACGATCGCGATCCGCCGCAAGCTCAAGCCCACGCACGTCGAGCGGACGATCTTCGGCGAGGGCGACGGCAGCCACCTGTCGGTGCACGCGACGCCGCTCGGGCGCATCGGCGCGCTGTGCTGCTGGGAGCACCTGCAGCCGCTCACCAAGTACGCGATGTACGCGCAGAACGAGCAGGTGCACGTCGCGGCGTGGCCGAGCTTCTCGCTGTACAAGGGCGGTGCTTACGCGCTCGGGCCCGAGGTTAACAACGCGGCGAGCCGGATGTACGCCGCCGAAGGGCAGTGCTTCGTGCTCGCGCCGTGCGCGACCGTCTCGAAGGCGATGGTCGAGATGCTGTGCACCGACGACGTGAAGCGCCAGCTGCTGCAGGAGGGCGGCGGCTTCACGGTGATCTACGCGCCCGACGGCCGGCCGCTCGCGCAGGCCTCCTCCGAGACCGCCGAGGAGCTGGTGATCGCCGAGCTCGACCTCGGCATGATCTCGCTCGCGAAGGCCGCGGCCGACCCGGCGGGGCACTACTCGCGGCCCGACGTCACGCGGCTGATGTTCAACCCGACGCCGGGCGACCGGGTGCTGCAGTTCGCGATGCCGGGGGTGGAGGTGTCGCGGCCGGCGCTGGACGAGGCGAACGCGGCGGCGGGTGCGACGCGCGCGGCCGCGGGCTGAACGCGCCGGCCCGCCCGTCCCGCCGTCGGGCGCGGTACAGTCCGGGACGCGACGTGGAGGGCCGCAGCATGGACGAGCAGGCTTGGGACCGCCCCTTCTTCCACGAGGGGATGCGCGCGCTGCAGGATCGCTTCGACGGGCGGCGCACCGCCGAGGCGATCGAGCGGCACCGCAAGCACTACGACTTCTGGGACGACGAGCGGCGGATGATCGAGTCGGCCCGCTGCGTCTTCATCGCGTCGACCTGGGGCGAGTACGTCGACTGCAACATCAAGTCGGGCGATCCGGGCTTCGTGAAGATCGTCGGGCCGGGCGTCATCGAGTACCCGGAGTACGACGGCAACTCGATGTACCGCACGCTCGGCAACATCGCGCGCAATCCGAACGTCGGCCTGCTGTTCGTCGAGTTCGACGGCAGGAGCCGCCGGATCCGCATCAACGGGCGCGCGACGATCCTCGACGACGCCGAGAGCCTCGCGCGCCACTTCGGCGCGAAGGTCGTGGTGCGGATCGAGTGCGAGATCTACCCGAACTGCCCGCGCTACGTGCCGGACCTGGCGACCGGCGCGCCGTCGCCGCACGTGCCGCGTCCCGAGGCGCCGAATCCGCCGCCGCCCGAGTGGAAGCAGCGCGACTACATCCGCTCGATCCTGCCGAAGGACGACCCGCACCGCGGCGGATGACGGCGCGGCGCGCGGACCGCGCCGCCGTCCCGCGCCGTGTCGTCGCGCGTCAGGCGCTCGGCGCGAGCAGCACCTTGCCCGAGCGCCCCGGTCGCGCCGCGTGCGCGAGCGCGTCCTTCACCTGCGCGAGGGGATAGACCTTCTCCACCTCGACGCGCAGCGTGCCGTCGGCGATCGCCGTGCCCAGCCGCCGGTACAGCGCGTGCTGCTGCTCGAGCGACGCGGTCGCGAACCAGCGCGCGAGCCAGAAGCCGCGCAGCGACAGGTCGCGGAACACCACGTCGCCCGCGTCCATCTCGCACGGCCGGCCCGACAGCAGGCCGTAGTTGACGACGGTGCCGCCGTCGGCGAGCGCCTTGGCCATGCGGCGCGTCGCGTCGCCGGCGACTGCGTCGATGCCGAGCCGCGGCTTCGCGCCGCCGGTGGCCTCGGCGACGCGCGCCGCGAGGTCGGGCGCGTCGACGACGACGGCGTCGGCGCCGAGCGCCTTCAGCGGCGCGACCTGCTCGTCGCGGCGCACGACGCTGACGGTCTTCCAGCCGAGCCGCTTCGAGAACTGGATCACCGCCTGCCCGACGCCGGAATTGCCGGCGTTCTGCATCACCCAGTCGCCGGGCGCGAGGCTCACGAAGTCGTGCAGCATCAGCCACGCGGTCGGCGGGTTCACGCCGAGCATCGCGAGCTGGTCGAGGTCGGCCTCGGGCAGCGCGAAGAGCCGCGCGGCCGGCGCCTTGGTGCGCGGCCGCCAGTTGCCGCGCGCGGCGAGCAGCGCGAGCACGCGGTCGCCGGGCTTCAGGTGGGTCACGCCCTCGCCCGCCTGCAGCACGCGCGCGACCGCCTCGCCGCCCGCCCACACCGGCAGCTTCGGCGGCACCGCGCCGTAGCGGCCCTCGAACTGCAGCAGGTCGGCGGGGTTGATCGACGAGCGCTCGACCTCGAGCAGCACCTCGCCCGGGCCGGGCGCGTCGGGCTCGGGCACCTCGACGAGCTCGGCGACCTCGTGCCCGGGGCCGAAGGTGGAGAAGCGGACGGCTTTCATCGCGGGGTCTCCCACCTGATCTCGTGCCGGATCGTCAGCGGCCCGAGCCGCTCCTGCACCGTCTTCTCGATCGCCGCGCGCTCGCCCGGCGGCACGCCCTCGATCGACACGGTGATCAGGCTGCCGTGCACCGGGTGCGCACCGGCGTCGACCTGCAGGCCCGGCAGCGACAGGTCGGCGAGCATGCGTGCGGCGACGCGCTTCGCGGCGTCCCAGCGCAGCGCCGGCTTGAACACCTTGCCGACGCCGGTCAGCGGCATCGGGTCGACCAGGTGGATCGACACCGGCACCGCCGCGCGCTCGGGCGTGCGCTCGCGCACGTAGTCGATCAGCGCGTTCGGGTCGACCTGCTCGCCGGGCTTGGCCTGCACGTAGGCGACCGGCAACTCGCCCGCGTACGCGTCGGGCTGCCCGACCATCGCCGCGAGCGCGACCGCCGGATGGCCGAACAGGATCTCCTCGATCGGCTGCGGGTCGATGTTGTGCCCGCCGCGGATCACCAGGTCCTTCGCGCGGCCGGTGATCCACAGGTAGCCCTCGGCGTCGAGGCGCCCCAGGTCGCCCGAGTTGACCCAGCCCGGCTCGACGAAGGCGTCCTTGTTGTGCTGCGCGCTGCGGTAGCCCGAGAAGCAGCCCGGGCCGGCCATCGCCACGACGCCGATCTCCTCGGGCGCGCAGTCGCCGGCGCAGCGGCCGTTCGCGTCCACCTTGACGATGCGCACGCGGCTGTACGGCACCGGGTGGCCGGCGGAGCCCAGCCGCAGCGGGCGATCCTGGAAGGCGATCGTGTGCACGCTCGCGGTCTCGGTCATGCCGTAGACCTCGAGCACCGGCCAGCCGAAGCGCTCGACGTACGCGCGGCCGACCGCGACCGGGATCGCGGAGCCGCCGGCGAAGGCGACCTTGATGCTCGAGAGATCGATGCCTTCGGTCGGCGCGGCCAGCGCGGCCGTCAGCACCGTCGGCACCCCGCCGAAGCCGGCGGGCCGGTAGCGCTCGGCCATCCGCCACACGTTGCGCTGCGCGGCCGGGCTGCGCCAGCCGGAAGGCGAGACGACGACCAGGCATCCGCCGGCCGCGAGCCACGCGAGCGAAGTCGTCAGCGCGCCGCCGACGTGGAACAGCGGCAGGCCGGCGAGGATCGTCTCCTCGCGCCGGATCCGCAGCATCAGCCCGATCACCCACGCCTGGTAGACCTGGTTCGCGTGCGTGTGGCGCACCAGCTTCGGCGTGCCGGTGGTGCCACCGGTGTGGAAGTACGCGGCGGTGTCGTCGGGCTCGATCGTGCGGCCGCTCGCGAGGCCGTCGGAGCGCTGCGCGGAGAGCAGCGCGTCGAAGTCGAAGATCGGCGCGAGCCCGTCCTCGGCGCGCGCCGGCGCCTTCGCGCCCGCGGCGAACGGCTGCGCGGTCGCGACCCGCGCGCCGCCGACCGCGACGATCGCCGACAGCGACGGCAGCTCGGCGCGGATCGCCTGCGCCTTCTCCCAGATGTCGGCGCCCGGCATCGGCCCGAGCACGACGAGCACCTTGGTGTCGGCGGCCTTCATGATCTCGACCAGCTGGTACGGCTCGAGCAGCGGGTTCACCGGGTTCGCGATGCCCGCGGCCTCGGCGCCCCACAGCGTGTGGAGCG
>JBILTM010000221.1:0-7853 GCA_044371545.1 Burkholderiaceae bacterium | reverse complement strand
GAGTCCTTGCCCTGGAACGCGCGCGCGTCGGTGAGGCCGCCGCTCGACTGCATGAACTGCAGCCGCACGCCGGGCATGCCCGCGGCCACCCGCTCGACGTAGCGGCGCAGCACCGGCGACAGGTAGGCGTCGACGACGGTCGTGTCGCCGCGCGCGACCCAGCGGATCAGCGGCGAGACCTCGTGCGACACCGACACCTGCGGGAAGCCGATCCCGCGCGCGATCGCGGCGAGGCGGCGCTCGTGCTCGGGGTACCGGTAGGCGTGCATCAGCACGATCGCGACCGCGCGCAGGCCGCGGTCGTACGCCGCCTGCAGCCCGGCGCGCGCCGCGTCCTCGTCGAGCGGGCGCACGACCGCGCCGTCGGCCGCGAGCCGCTCGTCGACCTCGAGCACCTCGCGGTGCAGCAGCTCGGGCAGCACGATCCGCCGCTCGAACAGCCGCGGGCGGCTCTGGTAGGCGATCCGGGGGCCGTCGGCGAAGCCGCTCGTGACCACGAGCAGCAGCGGCTCGCCCTTGCGCTCGAGCAGCGCGTTGGTCGCGACCGTCGTGCCCATCTTCACCGCCTCGACGCGCCCGGCCGGCACGGGCTCGCCGGGCGCGAGCCCGAGCAGTCGCCGGATGCCCTCGACCGCCGCGTCCGCGTACTGCTCCGGGTTCTCGGACAGCAGCTTCGCGGTGGTCAGCGTGCCGTCCGGACGGCGGCCGACGACGTCGGTGAAGGTGCCCCCCCGGTCGATCCAGAACTGCCAGCGGGCGGGGGTCGGTGCGGTGTTCATCGGACGGGCTCCTCGGGACGGGGGCGGGCCGCGCCGGCCCACAGCCAGCGCAGCAGCGTATTGCAGTCGTGGACCGGTACGCCGGTCGCGCGCATCAGCGCGTCGCGGTACGGCGGCAGGTTCGTGCATTCGAGGACGATCGCGCCGAGCGACGGCACGCGTCGCCGCAGGCGCAGGCCGGCGGCGACGACCTCCGCCTCGACGGCCTCACGGTCGAGCGCCGGACGGTCGCCGAAGACGGTGCGTGCGAGGGCGCCGTCGCGAGGCAGGCCCTCGACGGGCGTATCGGCCGGCGCGCCCGCGCCTTCGAGGTGCGCCGGGGCGAGCGCGTCGGCGTCGATCGTGATCACGCCGACGCGGCGGCCCGCGGGCAGCAGCGGCGCGAGCCACGCGACCTGCAGCAGCGCCGACGCGGCGAACGGCACCGGCAGCGCGTCGGCGAGCGCGCGCTGGTGCGCGGCGAGGAAGCCGCAGCTGGTCGCGATCGCGACCGCCCCGTCGGCGGCGAGGATGCGGCCCGCCTCGACGAAGGGCGCGAGCAGCGGTGCGGCATCGCCGCGGACCACGCGCGCCGCGGTCGCGCCTCGCACGACGACCGTGCGGACCGGGAAGTCGAAGGTGTTCGGGTTGCCGACGTCGCCGACGGGCCGCGGGAACGCGGTATCGAGCCGCAGGAGGCCGACGAAGCCGCGCTCCGGCGACCCGGTCACAGCGACGCCGCGGCCCGTGCCGCCTGGTCGTACAGGCCGGACAATGCGCGAAGCAGCTGCGCGGTGTCGGCGAGCGTGCGGACGTCGCCGAGGTCGCCGCCGACCGAGGGCAGCAGGCAGACGTCGCGGATCTCCCGGTAGCGGTCGGCCAGCGCGCGGCCCTCCGCGGTCGTCGCGTAGTGCACCTCCTTGCCGTGTCGCGACGACGACAGCAGCCCCAGGCCGACCAGCTTCTTCAGTGCGTAGCTGACGACGTGCGTGTCCTCGTAGTTGAGGGTGAAGCAGATGTCGGACAGCTTCTTCGGTCGGTCGCGGTGCCGCACGTGGTGCAGCACCAGCACGTCGGTGATCGCGAGCTCCGGCATGCCGGCCGCCGCCATGCAGCGGGTGACCCAGCGCGAGAACGCGTTGTGCGCGACGATCAGTCCGAACTCGAACTCGGAGAGCTCGCCGGCCGCGCCCTCGGCGAGGTGCGACGACGACAGGATCCGCGGGCCGCGGCGCGGTCGCGATTCGGCGGCATCGGGCGTCGCACGCACGACGGCGTTCGTCCGGACTCCGCCCGACCCGGCGGTTCGCGAGGCGCGTGGGGCCGCAGACATGACACCTCCGAAACGTAGATAAAACGTTGACATTTTCTTCTTCTGCCGAATAACCTTCAAGCGCGCTTACACTCGCGGCTCGGCTCGGCATCGCCGGCCCCTCACCCCGATCGTCCTTCGCCCCTCCGGAGACCCTCCGCATGAAGCTCGTCGCCCCGTTCCTCGCCGCGGCCATCGCGTTCGGTGCCTCCGCGGCCATCGCGCAGACCAAGTGGGACCTGCCGGCCGCCTACGCACCCGGCAACTTCCACACGGTGAACCTGACGCAGTTCGCCGAGGACGTCGACAAGGCGACCGGCGGCAAGCTGAAGATCACCGTGCACTCGAACGCGTCGCTGTTCAAGGCGCCGGAGATCAAGCGCGCGGTCCAGGGCGGACAGGCCCAGATCGGCGAGATCCTGCTGGTCAACTTCCAGAACGAGTGGCAGCTCTACGGGGTCGACGGCATCCCGTTCCTGGCCGACAGCTACGACGCGGCCGCCAAGCTCTGGAGGGTCCAGAAGCCGATGCTCGACAAGAAGCTCGGCGAGCAGGGGATGATGATCCTGTACGCGGTCGCGTGGCCGCCGCAGGGCATCTACTCGAAGCGCCCGCTCGCCAGCGGCGCCGACCTGAAGGGCATCAAGTGGCGTGCCTACAGCCCGTCGACCGCCCGGATCGCCGAGCTGCTCGGCGCCCAGCCGGTCACCGTCCAGGCCGCCGAGCTCGGGCAGGCGATGGCCACCGGCGTGGTCGAGAGCTACATGTCGAGCGGCTCGACCGGCGTCGATTCGAAGACCTATGAGCACCTGAAGTACTGGTACGACACGCAGGCCTGGCTGCCCAAGAACGCCGTCATCGTCAACCGCAAGGCGTTCGACGCGCTCGACAAGGCGACCCAGGACGCGCTGCTGAAGGCCGGCGCCGCCGCCGAGGCCCGCGGCTGGGAGGCGAGCCGCAAGGCCAACACCGACTCGATCGAGAAGCTGAAGGCCAACGGCATGCAGATCCAGCCGCCCTCGCCGCAGCTGAAGGCGGATCTGCAGAAGGTCGGCGAGACGATGCTCAAGGAGTGGCTGGACAAGGCCGGTCCGGAGGGCAAGCAGCTGGTGGACGCGTTCCGCAAGTGACCCCGCGCGCCGCCTGAACGACGGACCGATCGATGCGACGCATGCTCGATGCGCTGTACGACGCGGCCGTCTGGTTGGCGGCGGCGATGATGGTCGGCGTGCTGGCGATGGTCCTGCTGTCCATCGCCGGCCGCCAGCTGCACTTCCACGTGCCCGGCACCGATGCGTACGCCGGCTACCTGATGGCCGGCGCCGGGTTCCTGTCGCTCGCGCACACGCTCCGGCGCGGCGAGCACATCCGCGTGACGCTGCTGCTGCAGGCGGTGCGCGGCGCGCCCCGGCGCGCGCTCGAGGTCTGGTCGCTCACCGTCGCGACGGCGCTCGCGGCCACCTTCGCGTTCTATTCGATCAAGCTGACCTGGCAGTCGAGGGTGTTCAACGACGTGTCGACCTCGAGCGACGCGACGCCGCTGTGGATCCCGCAGATCTCGATGGCGGTCGGCGCGACGCTGTTCGCGATCGCCCTGTTCGACCAGTGGGTCCAGACCCTGCGCGGGCGCGCGGACGTGCCCGCACCGGGCGCCGAGCCGCTGCGCAACGAATGAACCGCGGACGGCCATGAGCGATCTCGCGATCACCACCCTGCTCGTCCTGTCGCTGTTCGCGCTGCTGGGCACCGGCGTCTGGATCGGCCTCACGCTGTCCGGCGTCGCCTGGATCGGCATGCAGCTGTTCTCCTCGCGCCCCGCCGGCGACGCGATGGCGGTGACCATCTGGGGCTCGTCGTCGAGCTGGACGCTGACCGCGCTGCCGCTGTTCGTCTGGATGGGCGAGATCCTGTTCCGCACGCGGCTGTCGCAGGACATGTTCCGCGGCCTCGCGCCGTGGATGAACGCACTGCCGGGGCGACTGCTGCACACGAACATCATCGGCTGCGCGATCTTCGCAGCCGTCTCGGGGTCGTCGGCCGCGACCTGCGCGACGATCGGCAAGATGACACTGCCGGAGCTCGGCAAGCGCGGCTACCCGGACGACATCGTGATCGGCACGCTCGCCGGCGCGGGCACGCTCGGGCTGCTCATCCCGCCCTCGATCATCATGATCGTCTACGGCGTCAGCGCCGAAGTGTCGATCGCGCAGCTGTTCATCGCGGGCGTGATCCCGGGGCTGATGCTCGCGGCGCTCTTCATGGGTTACGTGATCGTCTGGGCGCTTCTCAATCCCGAGAAGGTGCCCCCCGCCGACCGGCGCACCACGCTCGCGGAGAAGCTCAAGGAGTCCCGCAGCCTGATCCCGGTGGTGCTGCTGATCGCTGCAGTGCTCGGATCGATCTATGCCGGCATCGCCACGGCGACCGAAGCCGCGGCGGTCGGGGTCGTCGGCGCGCTGGCCCTGTCGGCGATCCAGGGCTCGCTGAGCTGGCAGACCTTCCGGGACTCGCTGCTGGGAGCGACCCGGCTGTACTGCATGATCGCCCTGATCCTCGCGGGCGCGGCGTTCCTGACACTGGCGATGGGGTACATCGGCCTGCCCCGACACCTGGCGGAATGGATCGCGTCGCTCGGCCTGTCGCAGCTCGGGCTGATCGTCGCGCTCGCGGTGTTCTTCATCATCCTCGGCTGCTTCCTCGACGGCATCTCGATGGTCGTGCTGACGATGGGCGTGCTGCTGCCCACGGTCCAGAAGGCCGGCATCGACCTGATCTGGTTCGGCATCTTCGTGGTGCTCGTCGTCGAGATGGCCCAGATCACGCCTCCGGTGGGCTTCAACCTGTTCGTGCTGCAGGGGATGACCGGACGGCAGCTGCCCTACATCGCGCGCGTGACCTTGCCGATGTTCTTCCTGATGGTCGCGGCCGTGGGTCTCATCTGGGTCTTCCCGGAGCTGGTGACCTGGCTCCCGAGCCAGATGCGCAAGACGCCCTGACCGGCCCGTGGACGCGTCCCCCGGCATGACGGCCCGACGCGTCGCGGTGATCGGGGCCGGCATCGTCGGCACCTGCACCGCGTGGTACCTGCGGCGGCACGGCTTCGAGGTCGACGTGATCGAGCGGCGCGACGGCGTGGCGCGCGAGACCAGCTGGGGCAACGCGGGCGTGATCGCGCCGGGCTACGTGACGCCGTGGGCCGCGCCCGGCATGCCGCGCAAGGTGCTGTCCTACCTGTTCGCCGCGGAGGCACCGGTGCTGTTCAGGCCGGTCGCGAGCCCCGCGCTCGCGCGCTGGGTCGCGCGCTGGCTGCGCGAGTGCGAGCTCGCCCGCTACCGCGTCAACAAGGCGCGGATGCAGCGGCTCGCCTTCCACAGCCGCGACGCGCTGCACGCGCTGCGCGCCGAGCTCGGCATCGACGACGGCCGCCGCCAGGGCTACCTGCAGCTGCTCAGGAGCGAGCGCGACCTCGCGCTGGCCGGGCCGGCGCGCGCGCTGCTCGCCGAGAACGGCGTGCCGCATGCGCTGCTGGACGCCGACGCCGCGCGCGCCCGCGAGCCCGCGCTGGCCCGCTCGACGCCGCTGGTCGGGGCGCTGTGGCTGCCCGAGGACGAGTCGGCGAGCTGCCCGGACTTCGCGCAGGCGCTCGCCGCCGCGTCGCGCGCGGCGGGCGTGCGGTTCCGCTTCGGTCGCACCGTTCGACGCATCGTCGTCGAGGGCGGACGCGTCAGGGGGCTCGAGGTCGCCGCCACGAACGATGGGACCGCCGGGCCCGACGACGAGGCCGATACCGCCGGCGCGCCGGGCCTGCACGCCTGCGACGCGGTTGTCGTCGCGGGCGCGACCGACGCGCTGCCGCTGCTCGCCGAGCACGGCATCCGGCTGCCGATCTGGCCGGTCAAGGGCTACTCGACGACGCTCGCGATGCCGGACGCCTCGCGCGGGCCGCGCAGCGCGATGATCGACGAGGCCTACAAGGTCGCGATCACGCCGTTCCCGGGTCGCATCCGCGTCGCCGGCACCGCGGAGCTCGGCAGCCCGGCGCTGCGGCCGCGGCCGGAGGCGCTGCGCACGCTGGTGAAGGTCGGTCGCGACTGGTTCCCCGACGCGGCCGACTGGGGCGCGGCGACCTGCTGGGTCGGCGCACGGCCGATGACGCCCGACGGTCCCGCGCTGCTCGGCGCGACGCCGGTCGCGGGTCTGTACCTGAACATGGGCCACGGCTCGACCGGCTGGGCGATGGCGGCCGGCGCCGGCCAGGTGGTCGCCGACGTCGTCGCCGGCCGTCCCGCCGCGATCGACCTCGAGGGACTCACGCTCGAGCGGCTGCGCTGACGCGCCCGCCCCGGCCCCCGAGCCGGCGGTACCATCGCCGGATGAGCGCTCCCCCCCTGCCCGGCCATCCGCTGCTCACCGGCTCGGCGATCCGCAGCCTCGAGGCGCGCGGGCTCGTCGCCACCGCCGAGGGCACGCTGATGTCGCAGGCGGCGGACGCGGTCTCCGACGCGTGCGCCGCGCTGCTGCGCACGCTGCCGGCCCGCACGCCGGTGCTCGCGCTCGCCGGGCCGGGCAACAACGGCGGCGACGCGCTGCTCGCCGCGATGCGGCTCGCGGCCCGTGGCTGGGCGATCCGCGGCCTCGCGCTGTCGGCCGCGCCGCCGACGGCGTCCGACGCCGCGCGCGTGCGCGCCGACTGGGACGCAGCCGGGCTGGCGCTGCACGCGCCGGATGCGATCGACGCGCTCCTCGCCGAGCGGCCGCTCGTCGTCGACGGGCTCTTCGGCATCGGCCTCGCGCGGCCGCTGCCCGAGGTCGCCGCGGCGATCGCGCAGCGCGTCGCCGAGCTTGGGCTGCCGGTGGTCGCGGTCGACGTGCCGAGCGGCCTCGACGCCGACCGCGGCGCGATCGTCGGCGGGCCGGGCGCGACGGCGTTCCGCGCCGACGTCACGGTCACGATGATCGCGGACAAGCCGGGCCTGCACACCGGCGCGGGCGCGGCGCTCGCGGGCCGCGTCGTCGTCGCCGACCTCGGACTGCCGGCGCTCGGCATCGTCCCCGCCCCGTTCGAGCATCCCGGCGACGGGCCGCTGCCCTGGGGCCGGCTGGTCGACGCGGACCTCGCCGCCGCGCTGCTGCCGCCGCCCCGCACTCGCGATGCCCACAAGGGCCGCTTCGGCGACGTGCTGGTGGTGTCCGGCGCGGCCCCGATGCGCGGTGCGGCGACGCTCGCCGCGCTCGGCGCGCAGGCGGTCGGCGCCGGACGGCTCTACGTGGGCGTCGACGACGCGGCGACGCCGGCCGACCCGCTGCGGCCCGAGCTGATGGCACGCGCGATGGACGTCTCCGGGGCCGACGGCGAGCGCGTGCTCGGACCGGCGACGGCACTGGTGATCGGCTGCGGCCTGGGCCGCGACGCACGCGCGGTGCGGCTGATCGAGGCCGCGCTCGGGCATCCGGCGGCGCTGGTGCTCGACGCGGACGGCCTGAACGGCGTCGCCGCCGACGGCCGGCTCTCCGAGCGGCTCGCCGCGCGCGCGGCCCTGGGCCGACCGTCGGTGCTGACGCCGCATCCGCTCGAGGCCGCGCGGCTGCTCGGCGTGCAGACCGCCGACGTGCAGTCGGACCGGATCGGCCACGCACACCGCCTCGCGGTCGCGACCGGCGCGTGCGTCGTGCTGAAGGGCGCGGGCACGGTCGTCGCGTTGCCCGACGGCCAGTGGTGGGTCAACGCGAGCGGCGGGCCGATCCTGTCGGTCGCCGGGACCGGCGACGTCCTCGCGGGCACG
>JBILTM010000220.1:0-7938 GCA_044371545.1 Burkholderiaceae bacterium | reverse complement strand
GCTTCGCCTGCACGAGGCCTCGGTCGTCTACCGGGACGGCACGGTCGGCCTCGCGCCGACGAGCATCGAGTTCGGCGAAGCCCGCTTCACGGTGCTGCTCGGTGCGTCCGGGGCCGGCAAGTCGACGCTGCTGCGCAGCCTGAACGGACTCGTGCCGCTGAGCGTGGGCGCGGTCTGGTCGGCGGACGTCGGCACGCTGTCGCGCGCCGCGGACTGGCGGGCCCACCGCCGACGGACCGGCATGGTCTTCCAGCAGCACCAGCTGATCGGCCGGCTCAGCGTGCTGAGCAACGTGCTGACCGGGCGAATCGCGTACGGCGCGACGTGGCGCTCGCTGTGGCCGGCGTCGGTCGCCGATCGGCGCATCGCGCTGCAGGCGCTCGATCGCGTGGGCCTGCTCGAGGCCGCGCTGCGGCGCGTCGACCAGCTCTCGGGCGGTCAGCAGCAGCGGGTGGGCATCGCGCGCGCGCTCGCGCAGCAGCCCCGCCTGCTGCTCGCCGACGAGCCGGTCGCGAGCCTCGACCCCGGCACCGCGACCCGGGTGCTCGAGCTGCTGCACGGCATCTGCCGCGACGCGGGCATCGCCGTGGTCGTCAGCCTGCACCAGGTCGAGCTCGCACGCCGCTTCGCCGACCGCGTGGTCGGCATCGCCGCCGGGCGCGTGGTGTTCGACGGCCCGCCCGCGCGACTCGACGACCGTTTCCTCGCAGGCCTGTACGGCTCGGCCGGCGCACGCCCGACGACCTCCCACCCCAGCGGACCGGCGCGCGAGACGCTCGCGGCCGCCGCGTCCTGACCCCGACACGGAGCCCCCGATGGACCGACGCACCTTCACCGCCGCCGCGATGCTCGTCGCGGCGCTGCCCGTATCCGCCGCCGCGCAGGGCGCCGACCCGAGGACCCTGCGGGTCGCGCTGCTGCCCGACGAGAACGCCTCCACGATCATCCAGAACGCGCAGCCGCTGAAGGTCCATCTCGAGAAGGCCGTCGGCAAGCCGGTGGACCTCGTCGTCACCACCGACTACTCGTCGATGATCGAGGCGATGCGCTTCGGCCGGATCGACGTCGCGTACTTCGGGCCGCTCTCGTACGTGCTCGCGCGCTCGAAGGCGGAGATCGAGGCCTTCGCGGTCGGCGTCTCCAGGGGCTCGCCCACCTACACCAGCGTCGTCGTCGTGCCGGCGGACTCGACGATCCGCGCGCTCGCCGACCTGCGCGGCCGCACGGTCGCGTACGGCGACACCGCGTCGACCTCGTCGCACCTCGTGCCGCGCGCGATGATCCAGGACGCCGGCCTGGTCGCGCAGAACGACTACAAGACCGTCTACCTCGGCGCGCACGACGCGGTGGCGCGGGCGGTCGAGACCGGCAAGGTCGACGCCGGCGCGCTGTCGAAGCCGATCTTCGAGTCGCTGCTGAAGTCGGGCAAGGTCGACGGCGCGAAGGTGCGCGTGCTGGCCGAGACGAAGCCGATCCCCAACTATCCGATGGCGCTGCAGTCGAAGCTCACGCCCGAGCTGAAGGCGCGGATCCGTGCCGCGTTCCTCGACATCAAGGACCCGGTGCTGCTGAAGAACTTCCGCGCCGAGGCGTTCGCGCCCACCGACGACCGCGCCTACGACGTCCTGCGCGACACCGCGAAGGTGCTGAATCTGGACCTCGCGAAGTTCCAGTGAGCAGCCTGCCCGCCCCGCGCGACGACGGCGACGCCGCCCGCTACGACGCGCTGCTCGCCGGGAGCGGCGCCGCGCTGCGCGCCTCGCTGCTGCGATACGCGGCGCTCGCTGCGGTCGTCCTCGCCGCGCTCGCGTTCACCGGGATGCTCGACCGCGAACGCCTGTTCGAAGGCGTGCCGGCGCTCGCGCAGATCGCCTCGGAGATGGTGCCGCCCGACTTCGCCCGCTGGCGCGCATGGCTGCGTCCGCTGCTCGACACGCTCGCGATGAGTGTCGCCGGCACCGCGCTCGCGGTCGCGCTCGCGCTGCCGCTCGCGCTGCTCGCGGCGCCGAACACCTCGCCGCACCCGGCGGTGCAGCAGGGGGCCCGGATGGTGCTCAACGTGCTGCGCTCGATCCCCGAGCTGATCATGGGGATCCTGTTCGTCGCCGCGGTGGGCTTCGGTGCGCTGCCGGGCGTGCTCGCGCTCGGCCTGCACTCCGTCGGCATGGTGGGCAAGTTCTTCGCCGAATCGATCGAGCACGCCGATCCGCGACCGATCGAGGCCGCCTACGCGGCGGGCGGCAGCCGCCTGCAGGTGATCCTGCGCGCGGTGCTGCCGCAGACGTTGCCGCAGATGGCCGACACCACGATCTACCGCTGGGAGTACAACTTCCGGGCGTCGACGGTGATGGGCGCGGTCGGCGCCGGCGGCATCGGCACCGAGCTGATGGGCTCGCTGCGGCTGATGGACTATCCGCAGGTCGGCGCGATCCTGCTGTGCATCCTCGGCTGCGTGACCGTGGTCGATGCGATCGGGCAGCGGATCCGGCGCGGGCTGGCCTGAGCGGGCGCGGGGCCGAGGCCGGCCCGCCGCGGGCTCAGTCGCCGTCCGGCGCCATCAGTCGCCGCCAGCCCTCGTGGCCCAGCCGGCGCAGCGTCTCGATGTTCCGTTCGTAGATGTCGGCCGCGTCGGGAATCGACTCGATCGCGCGGTCGAGGCTCGCCTCGCGCAGCAGGTGGAGCATCGGGTAGGGCGAGCGGTTGGTGGCGTTCGCCGGGTCGTCGGGCGGCGCGTCGCCGAACGCATAGTCGGGATGGAAGCTCGCGAGCTGCAGGGTGCCCTCGAGCCCCGCCTTGCGGACCGCGCGCTCGGCCTCCTCGACGAAGTCCAGGTAGTCGTCGAAGTCGGCGAGCACGCGGGGGTGGACGAGCAGCGTGGTGTCGATCGCCTCGGGGTCGGCTTCGGCGAGCACGCGCAGCTCGTGCTTCAGCTCGTCGAGCAGCTCGCGCCGATCGCTCGCGCCGGTCACCGTCCAGCGGATCTGTCCGCGCACGTGCACCGCCTTCGCGAACGGGCACAGGTTCAGCCCGATCACCGCGCGCTCGAGCCAGCGGCGGGTGTCGGCGACGACCGCGGCCTCGTCGCCATCGAAGGGGAATCGTGGCGCCGTCACATCCGGAACACGCCGAACTTCGTCTCCGGGATCGGCTGGTTCAGGCTCGCCGACAGCCCGAGCGCGAGGACGCGCCGCGTGTCGGCCGGGTCGATCACGCCGTCGTCCCAGAGCCGCGCGGTCGCGTAGTACGGATGCCCCTCGCGCTCGTACTGCTCGAGCAGGGGCTTCTTGAACGCCGCCTCCTCCTCGGGGCTCCAGGCGCCGCCCCGGCCCTCGATGCCGTCGCGCCGCACGGTCGCCAGCACCGAGGCCGCCTGCTCGCCGCCCATCACGCTGATCCGCGCGTTCGGCCACATCCACAGGAAGCGCGGCGAGTACGCGCGGCCGCACATGCCGTAGTTCCCGGCGCCGAAGCTGCCGCCGATGATCACGGTGAACTTCGGCACCTGCGCGCATGCGACCGCGGTGACCAGCTTCGCGCCGTTGCGGGCGATGCCCTCGTTCTCGTACTTGCGGCCCACCATGAACCCGGTGATGTTCTGCAGGAAGAGCAGCGGGATCCTGCGCTGGCAGCACAGCTCGATGAAGTGCGCGCCCTTGAGCGCCGACTCGGAGAACAGGATGCCGTTGTTCGCGACGATGCCGATCGGCATGCCGTGGATCCGCGCGAAGCCGGTCACCAGCGTCGTGCCGTAGCGCGCCTTCCACTCGTCGAGCTCGGAGCCGTCGACGATCCGGGCGATCACCTCGCGCACGTCGTAGGGCCTGCGGGTGTCGGTGGGGATGACGCCCCACAGCTCCTTCGGGTCGAAGAGCGGCTCGCGCGGCTCGCTGCGCGCCAGCTGCTCGGGCTTCCTCCAGTTGAGGTTGCCGACGATGCGGCGCGCGAGCGCGAGCGCGTGCGCGTCGTCGTTCGCGAGCCAGTCGGACACGCCCGAGAGCCGCGTGTGCACGTCGCCGCCGCCGAGGTCCTCGGGCGAGACCACCTCGCCGGTCGCGGCCTTCACCAGCGGCGGGCCGCCGAGGAAGATCGTGCCCTGGTTCTTCACGATGATCGACTCGTCGCTCATCGCCGGCACGTAGGCGCCGCCCGCGGTGCACGAGCCCATCACCACCGCGATCTGCGGGATGCCCTGTGCCGACAGGTTCGCCTGGTTGAAGAAGATCCGCCCGAAGTGCTCGCGGTCGGGGAACACCTCGTCCTGGTTCGGCAGGTTCGCGCCGCCCGAGTCGACGAGGTAGATGCAGGGCAGGCGGTTCTGCTGAGCGATCTCCTGCGCGCGCAGGTGCTTCTTGACGGTGACCGGGTAGTAGGTGCCGCCCTTGACCGTCGCGTCGTTGCACACGATCACGCATTCGATGCCGGCCACGCGCCCGATGCCGGTGACGACGCCGGCGCACGGCGCCTCGTCGCCGTACATGCCGTGCGCGGCGAGCGGCGAGAACTCGAGGAACGGCGTGCCGGGGTCGAGCAGGCCGTCGACCCGGTCGCGCGGCAGCAGCTTGCCGCGGGCGGCGTGCTTCGCGCGCGCGGCCTCGCCGCCGCCTTCGGTCGCTTTCGCGATCTTCGCCTTCAGGTCGGCGACCAGCAGGCGCATCGCCTCGGCGTTGGCCTGGAAGTCGTCGGAGCGGACGTCGAGCTTGGTCTGGATCGGGTGCATGGCGTCAGGAGGCGATGAGCGCGGCGAGCCGCCGCATGTCGTCGAACACCGCGGTGGCGCCCGCGGCGAGCAGCGCGCGCGGGTCGGTGTGCGCGCAGTAGCCGAGCACGGTCGCGCCGGCGGCGACGCCCGCGGCGGTGCCGGTCGGCGTGTCCTCGATCACCGCGCAGCGCGCTGCGTCGAGGCCGAGCCCGCGCGCCGCGAGCAGGTAGACGTCGGGCGCCGGCTTCGCGCGCTCGACCATGTCGGCGCCGAACAGCCGCGAGCCGGGCACCGGTGGCGGGAACGGCCCGTCGGCGCCGGCGCCCGCGGCCCGCGCGAGCGCGACCAGCCGCGCCTGCTCGGTCTCGAAGCGGCCGAGCAGCCCGGTCGTGCCGAGCGTGAGTCGCATCTTCGCGCGGTCGGCGCCCGAGGCGACCGCGAACGGCACGCCGCCGGCGTCGAGCGCGTCGAGCACGCCGTCGACGCCGGGCACCGCCTTCACCTCGCGCGCGAGCGCCGCGTCGCGGCGCGCTGCGAAGCCCGCGTACCAGTCGGGCGGCAGCCGGCGACCCGACAGCTTCTCGATGATGTCGAGCTCGTCGCGCAGCGCCTTGCCCATGAAGGTGCGCATCGTCTGCTCGAGCGTGAAGCCGAGCCCCAGCTCGTTGAGCATCGCGGTCAGCACGCCGTTGGTGATCGGCTCGCTGTCGACGAGCACGCCGTCGCAGTCGAAGAGGACGCCGTCCACGTGCACGATCAGCGCTTCGCCGGCAGCGGGTGGCCGGGCATCAGGTCGTACGGGTGCTTCCAGCCGGGCATCGCCTGCAGCCGGCCGAGCCACGCGCGGATCGCCGGGTAGGTCGCCCAATCGACGCCGAACTCGTCGTTGAACCACAGGTAGCCGCAGATCGACAGGTCGGCGATCGAGGGCTTGTCGAGCGCGACCCAGTCGCGGCCGGTGAGCTGCTTCTCGAGCACGCCGATCGCAGCGAGCGCCCGCGCGCGGAACATCTCGACGACCGCGGGGCTGGGGTCCTTGCTGAGCGAGACCAGGAAGCGCAGCGTCGCGGTGTAGCTGGTGAGCTTGTGGTTGTCCCACAGGATCCAGCGCAGCACCTCGCGCCGCTCCTCGTCGCCCTCCCAGTCGAAGCGACCGAGCGTGTGCGCGAGGTAGTCGAGGATCACGCCCGACTGCGAGAGCGTGCGGCCGCGGTGCTCGAGCACCGGCACCTCGCCCATCACGTTGATCGCGCGATAGGCCTCGGACCTCGTCTCGCCGCCGAAGAAGTCGACGAAGCGCGGCGTCCAGTCGGCGCTGCACAGGTTCAGCATCAGCGCCGCCTTGTAGGCGTTGCCCGACTGGGCGAAGCAGTGGAGCGTGTACTCGGCGGCCATCGTCAGCCTTCCATCACGCGGTCCAGGCCGCGCACCACGCCGGTCAGCCGCGACACGCGCCGGATCGCGAGCAGCGCGCCCTGCACGTAGATCTCGGCGCCCGCGCCCGCCTCGTGGCGCAGGTGCAGTCGCTGGTCGGGTGCGCCGAAGACCGCCTCGGCGCCGAGCACGTAGCCGGGCAGGCGCACCGAGTGCACCGGGATGCCCGACATCGAGGCGCCGCGCGTCTCGACCGGCCCGCGCAGCTTCGAGGTCGGCAGCGCCGAGGCGAGCGCGTCGCCGCGCGCGGCGCCCAGCCGCACCGACAGCTCGCGCACCGTCCCCGAGGGCACGTCGACCTTGCCTTCGTACGCGTAGTCGATCAGCTCGACGTCGGGCAGCCACTTCACCGCCATCTCGGCGAACTTCTGCAGCAGCACCGCGGTGATCGCGAAGTTGCCGCAGGCGAGCACGCCGCGTCCCGCGGCGCGCGCGGCCGCGTCCACCCGCGCGTAGTCCTCGTTCGACAGCCCCGAGGTGCCGACCACCACGTGCGCCCCGGCGCCGATCGCCGCGAGCACGTTGTCGAGCGCGACGTCGGGCTTCGAGAACTCGAAGAACACGTCCGCGCGATGCGCGACCGCCTCGGCCGCGGTCGCGACCACCGGCGCCTCGCAGTCGACGCCGAGCGCGTCGCCGACGCTGCGGCCGGCCGCCCGCCGCGCGATGCCGGCGACGAGGCGCAGGTCGGGCGCGGCGACGATGCCGCGGGCGAGGGCGGCGCCGGCCCAGCCGGTGACGCCGGAGAGTGCAACGCGGATCGGAGTGGTGTCGGTCATGTCCGGAGGTGTTGGAGGAAGAAGGCGAGCGTGCGCTCGAGGGCGGTCCGGGCCGAGTCCTCGTGCCAGTCCGGATGTCCGGACCGGTTGAAGCCGTGGCCGGCCGGGTAGACGTGGCAGGGCACGTCGGGGTGCGTCGCGCTGATGCGCTTCACGGTGTCCATCGGGATCAGCGCGTCGCGCTCGCCGAAGTGCAGCATCGCCGGCGCCTGCGGCCGCTCGTGCAGGTAGGGCGCGGTGCGCCCGCCGTAGTAGCCGACCGCGGGCAGCCCGAGCCGCGTGGCCGCGAGGTACGCGACCGTGCCGCCCCAGCAGAAGCCGACGACGCCGGTGGGCAGGCCGCGCCCGACCTGCTGCTGCGCGGCCCGGATGTCGCGCAGCGGCGCGTCCAGGCCGAGCCGGTCGACGAGCGCGCGGCCGCGCGCGGTGGTCTCGGGCGTGTAGCCGAACTCGGCGTCGGGCTCGAGCCGGTCGAAGAACGCCGGCGCGACCGCGAGGTACCCGGCCTTCGCGTACTGCTCGGCGAGCACCCAGCGGATGTGGTCGTTGACCCCGAAGATCTCCTGCGCGACCACGACGCAGCCCTTCGGCTCGCCCTGCGGCCGCGCGACGAACGCGCGGACCGCGCCGCCGTCGATCGCCTCCAGCTTCACCGTCTCCATCGCCTCACCCCTCGTTGGCGAGCGCACGCCCGATCAGCACCTTCTGGATGTCGCTCGTGCCCTCGTAGATCTGGCAGACCCGGACGTCGCGCCAGATGCGCTCGACCGGGAAGTCCTCGACGTAGCCGTAGCCGCCGTGCACCTGGATCGCATCCGAGCAGACCCGCTCGGCCATCTCGGAGGCCAGGAGCTTGGCCATCGCCGCCTCCTTCAGGCACGGCCGGCCCGCGTCCTTCAGCGCCGCCGCGTGCAGGATCAGCTGGCGCGCGGCCTCGATCGAGGTCGCCATGTCGGCGAGCCGGAACTGCACCGCCTGGTGCTGGAAGATCGGCATGCCGAACGCCTCGCGCTCCTTCGCGTAGCG
>JBILTM010000093.1:0-19023 GCA_044371545.1 Burkholderiaceae bacterium | reverse complement strand
CATCGACGACGTGATCCTGGTCGGCGGCATGACCCGGATGCCGAAGGTGCTCGACAAGGTCAAGGAGTTCTTCGGCAAGGATCCGCGCAGGGACGTGAATCCGGACGAGGCGGTCGCGGTCGGCGCGGCGATCCAGGGCTCGGTGCTCTCGGGCGACCGCAAGGACGTGCTGCTGCTCGACGTCACCCCCCTGTCGCTCGGCATCGAGACGCTCGGCGGCGTGATGACGAAGATGATCACCAAGAACACGACCATCCCGACCAAGTTCGCGCAGACCTTCTCGACGGCCGACGACAACCAGCCGGCAGTGACGATCAAGGTCTACCAGGGCGAGCGCGAGATGGCCCAGGGCAACAAGCTGCTCGGCGAGTTCAACCTCGAAGGCATCCCCTCGGCCCCGCGCGGCATGCCGCAGATCGAGGTGACCTTCGACATCGACGCGAACGGCATCCTGCACGTGTCGGCCAAGGACAAGGCGACCGGCAAGGAGAACAAGATCACCATCAAGGCGAACTCCGGCCTCACCGAGGACGAGATCCAGAAGATGGTGAAGGACGCCGAGGCGAACGCGGCCGAGGACCATGCGCGCCGCGAGCTCGTCGAGGCGCGCAACCAGGGCGAGGCGATGGTGCACTCGGTGCGCAAGTCGCTCGCCGAGCACGGCGAGAAGCTGACGGCGGACGAGAAGTCGCCGATCGAGGTGGCGATCAAGGACGTCGAGGACGCGCTGAAGGCGGACGACAAGGAGAAGATCGAGGCGGCCAACACCGCGCTGATGACCGCTTCGCAGAAGATCGGCGAGAAGCTCTACGCGGGGCAGCAGGCCGAAGCGGCCGCGGCCGGCGCAGCCGCGGGTGCGGGCGCCGGTGGTGCGTCGGGGGGCGGCTCGAAACCGGGCGCCCAGCACGACGACGTCGTCGACGCCGAGTTCAAGGAAGTCAAGCGCGACGCGTGATCCGCGCCGCAGGGGATCGCGGGCCCGGACCCGCGCGTCGGCCTCCGCGCCGGCCGGTCGACCGCGCGTCGTCCGGGCGGCCCGGAGGCCGGTGCATTGAACGGGCGGCGCGGGGCGCTGCGGTACAGTCCGACATCGAGTGAAGAACGACCACCATGGCGAAGCGTGATTTCTACGAGATCCTCGGCGTTCAGAAGAATGCGTCGGAGGAGGACATCAAGAAGGCGTACCGCAAGCTCGCCATGAAGCACCACCCGGACCGCAATCCGAACGACAAGGCGGCCGAGGAGAAGTTCAAGGAAGCGAAGGAAGCGTACGAGATGCTCTCGGACGCCTCCAAGCGCGAGGCGTACGACCGGTTCGGCCACGCGGGCGTGGACCCGAACGCCGCCGGCGGCGGCCCGGGCGGACAGGGCTTCGGCGGCTTCGCCGACGTGTTCGGCGACATCTTCGGCGACATCTTCGGCGGGCAGCAGGGGGGCGCGCGCGGCGGCGCGCGCAGCAACGTGTTCCGCGGCGCCGACCTGCGCTACGCGATGGACGTCTCGCTCGAGCAGGCCGCGCACGGATTCGAGACCGAGATCCGCGTGCCGTCCTGGGAGAACTGCGACACCTGCAAGGGCTCGGGCGCCAAGCCCGGCACCAAGCCGCAGACCTGCCGAACCTGCAGCGGGCAGGGCTCGGTGCGCGTGCAGCAGGGCTTCTTCTCGATCCAGCAGACCTGCCCGACCTGCCACGGCAGCGGCAAGGTCGTGCCCGATCCGTGCGAGGCCTGCGACGGCGTCGGCCGCCTGAAGCGCAACAAGACGCTGCAGGTGAAGATCCCCGCCGGCATCGACGAAGGGATGCGGATCCGCTCGGCGGGCAACGGCGAGCCCGGCGTCAACGGCGGGCCGCCCGGCGATCTCTACGTCGAGATCCACGTCAAGGAGCACCCGGTCTTCCAGCGCGACGGCGACGACCTGCACTGCCACGTCCCGGTCATGATGACCGCGGCGGCGCTCGGCGGCAGCGTCAAGGTCCCGACGCTCGGCGGCAGCGCCGAGATCGAGCTGCCCGAGGGCACGCAGACCGGCAAGACCTTCCGGCTGCGCGGAAAGGGCATCAAGGGCGTGCGCTCGAGCTACCCCGGCGACCTGTACGCGCACGTCGTCGTCGAGACGCCGGTGCGGCTCACCGACAAGCAGAAGGTGCTGCTGCGCGAACTCGACGCGACGCTGAAGGACGACAAGCACAGCCCGCAGTCGAAGAGCTGGAAGGACAAGGTCAAGGAGTTCTTCCAGTAGGAAGAACTCCTTGACCTTGCGGCGACCGCTAACTTGCGCCGCAGGCGCAAGCCAAGCCCGCGGAGCGGGCGACGGTCGCCGAGACTGGGACGTCGTCCCCGTCTCGGCGAAGGCTCGTTCGCGGCGAAGCCGCGAGTGAAGGCAGCGCGAAGCGGCCGGCCGCAGCCACAAGGGGCCATGCCGCCGACCTCTCTCCGGCTCGTCCCGAGCCCCTCCTCCCCCGTTTCCCCGTACCATAGCCGCCTACGTCCTTCGACGCATGGCACGGACAGACACTCGGGATCAGAGTGCGCCGCATGGAGAGACCCCTGCATTTCCGCCGTCCGGTCGGCCGTCCCAAGGGGCGTCCGCTCGATCCGGCCGTCGTCGCGCGCGTCGGTGAGCTGCTCGCCGGCCTGCCGCGCCGGCCCGACCTGCTGATCGAGGCACTGCACCGCGTGCAGGACGCCGAGCGGCATCTGTCGTCGGCCGCGATCGCCGCGATCGCCGACGCGTTCCGGATGTCGCAGGCCGAGGTGTTCGAGGTCGCGACCTTCTACCACCACTTCGACGTCGTGCGAGACGGCGAGGCGCCGCCGCCCGCGCTGACCGTGCGTGTCTGCGACTCGATCTCCTGCGCGATGCAGGGCGCCGAGGCGCTCGCCGACGCGCTCGCGACGGGCCTGCCCGCCGACGCGGTCCGCGTGCAGCGCGTGCCCTGCGTCGGCCGCTGCGACCGCGCGCCGGTCGCGATCATCGACCGTCATCCGGTCGAGCACGCGACGCCCGACGCGGTCCGCGCGGCGCTCGAGGCCGGCGCGCGCGGGTGCGCGCCGCCCGACGCGCCGCCGTTCGCCGAAGCGCTCGCCTCGGGCGCCTACGCGCAGCTGCGCCGCTGCCTGGACGGCGGCACGAGCCGCGACGCGGTGTTCGCCGCGCTCGAGGCCTCGGGCCTGCGCGGGCTCGGGGGCGCGGGCTTCCCGACGCACCGCAAGTGGCGCACCGTCGCCGCGCAGCCGGGGCCGCGGCTGATGGCGGTCAACGCCGACGAGGGCGAGCCCGGCACCTTCAAGGACCGCGTGTGGCTCGAGACCGCGCCGCACCGCATCCTCGAGGGCACGCTCGTCGGCGCGTGGGCGGTCGGCGCGTCCGCGGTGTACCTGTACCTGCGCGACGAATACGCCGGCGTGCGCGCGTGGCTCGAGCGCGAGCTGCCGGCGCTGCGCGCTTGGCTCGCCGAGGCGTGGCCGGCGGGCGCGGGCGCGCCGCCCGAGGTGCACCTGCGCCGCGGCGCGGGCGCCTACGTGTGCGGCGAGGAGTCGGCGATGATCGAGTCGATCGAGGGCCGGCGCGGCATGCCGCGGCTGCGGCCGCCCTATGTCGCGCAGGTCGGCCTCTTCGGGCGGCCGACGCTCGTCAACAACCCCGAGACCCTGATGTGGGTCGCGACGATCCTCGAGCGCGGCGCGGCCGACTACGCGTCGAACGGCCGGCGAGGGCGCGTCGGCCTGCGCTCGTTCTCGGTGTCGGGCCGCGTGCGCGAGCCCGGCGTCAAGCTCGCGCCGGCCGGCATCACGCTGCGCGAGCTGGTGGACGAATACTGCGGCGGCATGGCCGACGGCCACGCGCTGTACGGCTTCCTGCCGGGGGGCGCGTCGGGCGGCATCCTGCCCGCGTCGCTCGCCGACGTGCCGCTCGACTTCGACACGCTCGCGCCGCACGGCGCGTTCGTCGGCTCCTGCGCGGTCGTCGTGCTGTCCGAGCGCGACCGCGCGCGCGACGCGGCCGCGAACCTGCTGCGCTTCTTCCGCCACGAGTCCTGCGGCCAGTGCACCCCGTGCCGCGCCGGCACCGCGAAGGCCGAGCCGCTGCTCGAGTCGCCCGCGTGGGACGCGGCGCTGCTCGGCGAGCTGTCGCGCGCGATGCGCGACGCGTCGATCTGCGGGCTCGGCCAGGCCGCGCCGAATCCGTTCGACTCGGTGCTCCGGTACTTCCCCCACGAGGTCTCGAAGGGATGAATGCCCCGACCGCCGCCGCCGCACTGTCCCCCGACCCGCAGGCCGCCCCGATCCGCTTCACGCTCGACGGCCGTGCGCTCCAGGCCGTGCCCGGCGAGTCGATCCTCTCGTGCGCCGCGCGCCACGGCGTCGAGATCCCGCACCTGTGCCACTCGGATGGCCTGCGCTCCGACGGCAACTGCCGCACGTGCGTCGTCGAGATCGACGGCGAGCGCGTGCTCGCGCCCTCGTGCTGCCGCGCGCCCGCCGAGGGCATGACGGTGCGCGCGGACAGCGAGCGGGCCCGCGGCTCGCAGCGGATGGTGCTCGAGCTGCTGCTCGCCGAGGCGCCGGCCGCGGCGCAGCGCAAGGACTCCGAGCTGCTGCGCTGGGCGCGCGCGCTCGGCGTCGAGGGCACGCGCTTCGCGCCGCGCGAGGCGGTGCCGGTCGACCTGTCGCACCCGGCGATGGCCGTCTCGCTCGACGCCTGCATCCAGTGCGGCCGCTGCGTGCGCGCCTGCCGCGAGGAGCAGGTCAACGACGTGATCGGCTACGCGTGGCGCGGCGATGCGGCGCGGATCGTGTTCGACCAGGCCGACCCGATGGGCGCCTCCACCTGCGTCGCGTGCGGCGAGTGCGTGCAGGCGTGCCCGACCGGCGCACTGCTGCCGCGCCGCCTCGGCGACGCGGCCGGCGAGGTGGTCGACCCGACCGCGACCGAGCGCAGTGTCGACTCGCTGTGCCCGTTCTGCGGCGTCGGCTGCCAGGTCACCTACCACGTGCGCGACGGCCGCATCGACTGGGTCGAGGGCCGCGACGGCCCTGCGAACCACGGGCGGCTGTGCGTCAAGGGCCGCTTCGGCTTCGACTACGCGGCGAGCCCCGAGCGGCTCGCCGTGCCGCTGATCCGCCGCGAGGGCGTGCCCAAGGACCCCGAGTTCGAGCGCGTGCCCGCGAACTGGCGCGACGCGTTCCGCGAGGCGAGCTGGGAGGAGGCGATGACCGCGGCCGCCGGCGGCCTCGCGCGGATCCGCGACGCGCGCGGCCCCTCCGCGCTCGCCGGCTTCGGCTCGGCCAAGGGCAGCAACGAGGAGGCGTACCTGTTCCAGAAGCTGGTGCGCACCGGCTTCGGCACGAACAACGTCGACCACTGCACGCGGCTGTGCCACGCGTCCTCGGTCTCCGCGCTGCTCGAGGGCCTCGGCTCGGGCGCGGTGTCGAACCCGGTCGCCGACGTCGGGCTCGCCGAGACGATCCTGGTGATCGGCGCCAACCCGACGGTCAACCACCCGGTCGCCGCAACCTGGATCAAGAACGCCGCCAGGCGCGGCGCGACGCTGATCGTCGCCGACCCGCGCCGCACCGAGCTCGCGCGGCATGCGACGCACGTGCTGCAGTTCCGCGCCGACACCGACGTCGCGATGCTGAACGCGATGCTGCACGTGATCGTCGAGGAGGGCCTCGTCGACCGCGCGTTCGTCGAGTCGCGCACCGAGGACTACGCGGCGATCGTCGAGAGCGTGCGCGCGTGCAGCCCGGAGGTCATGGGGCCGGTCTGCGGCATCGACGCGGCGACGCTGCGCACGGTGGCCCGAGCGTTCGCGCGCTCGCGCGCGTCGATGATCCTCTGGGGCATGGGCGTGTCGCAGCACGTGCACGGCACCGACAATGCGCGCTGCCTGATCGCGCTGTCGCTGCTGACCGGCCAGATCGGCCGGCCCGGCACCGGGCTGCATCCGCTGCGCGGGCAGAACAACGTGCAGGGCGCCTCCGACGCGGGCCTGATCCCGATGATGCTGCCCGACTACCATCGCGTCGACCACGCGGGCGCGGCGGCCGCGATCGAGCGGCTGTGGGGCATGCCGATCGACCGCCGCCCGGGCCTAACCGTGGTCGAGATCATGCACGCGGCCGAGGCCGGCACGATTCGCGGCATGTACATCATGGGCGAGAACCCGGCGATGTCCGATCCCGATCTCGCGCACGCGCGCGCCGCGCTCGCGAAGCTCGAGCACCTGGTCGTGCAGGACATCTTCCCGACCGAGACCGCGTGGCTGGCCGACGTGATCCTGCCGGCGTCCGCCTTCGCCGAGAAGACCGGCACCTTCACCAACACCGACCGCATCGTGCAACTCGCGCGCAAGACGGTCGAGCCGCCGGGGCAGGCGCGCCAGGACCTCGACATCATCGTCGACATGGCCCGCCGCCTCGGGCTGCCGTGGACGTACGCCGGCCCGCAGGACGCGTTCGCCGAGATGCGCGAGGCGATGGACTCGATCCGCGGCATCGACTGGGCGCGCCTCGAGCGCGAGGGCGCGGTCACCTACCCGTGCCCGAGCCCCGAGGACCCGGGGCATCCGGTGGTGTTCGTCGACCGCTTCCCGACCGACAGCGGCCGCGCGCGGCTGGTGCCGGCCGCGCTGCGCTTCGCCGACGAGCGGCCCGACGCCGACTGGCCGATGGTGCTGATCACCGGTCGGCAGCTCGAGCACTGGCACACCGGGTCGATGACGCGGCGCGCGACGGTGCTCGACGCGGTCGAGCCCGAGGCGACCGCGTCGCTGAACGGCCGCGAGCTCGCGCGGCTCGGCGTCGCGCCCGGCGAGCCGGTGCGCATCGAGTCGCGCCGGGGCGGCATCGTGCTCGCCGCGCGGCGCGACGACGGCATCCCCGACGGGACGGTGTTCGTGCCGTTCGCCTACGCCGAGGCCGCCGCGAACCGGCTCACGAATCCCGCGCTCGACCCGTTCGGCAAGATCCCCGAGCTCAAGTACTGCGCGGTCCGCGTCGCGGCGGCGCCGGGAGACGCGCCGCTACAATGACACCTCGTCCCGAAGGAGCCCGCCCCGTGTCCGGTTACGCCGTCAGCCAGCCGTTCCACCTCGCCTTCCCGGTCCACGACCTGCAGGCCGCGCGCGCGTTCTACGGCGGGCTGCTCGGCTGCCCGGAGGGGCGTTCTTCGGACGAGTGGATCGACTTCGACCTGTTCGGCCACCAGGTGGTCGCGCACCTCGCGCCGTCGGAATGCGGGCACCGCGCCACCAACGCGGTGGATGGCGACGACGTGCCGGTGCGCCACTTCGGCGTCGTGCTCGGCATGGCCCAGTGGGAGGCGATGGCCGAGACGCTGCGCTCGGCCGGAACGACCTTCGTCATCGAGCCGCACGTGCGCTTCAAGGGCGAGGTCGGCGAGCAGGCGACGATGTTCTTCCTCGACCCGTCGGGCAACGCGCTCGAGTTCAAGGCCTTCGCGGACCCGTCGAGGCTCTTCGCGAAGTGAGCGACGCGGGCGCGCCGAGCTTCCGGCGCGCGGCCCGCGCGGACCTGCCGGCGATCGTCCGGCTGCTCGCCGACGATGCGCTGGGCGCGACGCGCGAGACGGTGTCCGATCCGCTGCCCGCCTCGTACGGCGCGGCGTTCGACGAGATCGACCGCGATCCGAACCAGGAGCTGGTCGTCGTCGCGTTGCGCGGCCGCCCGGTCGCGGGCGTGCTGCAGCTGACCTTCATTCCCTACCTGACCCACCGCGGCACGCGCCGCGCGCTGATCGAGGGCGTGCGGATCGCCTCCGACCTGCGCTCGGGCGGGCTCGGCCGACGGATGATCGAATGGGCGATCGCGCGCGCCGGCGAGCGCGGCTGCGCGATGGTGCAGCTGACCTCGGACAAGCAGCGACCGGACGCGATCCGCTTCTACGCGTCGCTCGGGTTCGTCGCGTCGCACGAGGGGATGAAGTTGCACATCGAGCCGCTCAGCGCCCCTGGAAGCGCGGCGCGCGCCGCTCCCTGAACGCCGCGACGCCCTCGGCCGCGTCTTCGGTGCGCGCGAGCCGCTGTTGCACCTCGCGATGTTCGGCGACCGCCGCATGCAGGCCGTGCTCGACCGCGAGCTGTGCGTTGGCGAGCGTCGCCCGCACGGCGAGCGGCGCGGCCGCCGCGATCCGGCGCGCGATCGAGAGCGCCTCGTCGAACTGGCTGCCCGCGGGCACGAGCTTCTGCACCAGGCCGAGCCGGTGCGCCTCGGTCGCGTCGAAGCCGTCGCCGGTCAGCAGGTAGAGCAGCGCGTTGCCGAGGCCGGCGCGCTCGGCGATGCGGATCGTGCCGCCGCCGGTGGCCATCACGCCGCGCAGCACCTCGAGCTGCGAGAACCGCGTGTCGTGCGCGGCGACCGCGATGTCGGCCGCCATCATCAGCTCGAGCCCGAGCGTCCAGCACCAGCCCTGCACCGCGCAGACCACCGGCTTGGTGCGGCGCGGCTCGCGCAGCCCGAACGGGTCGATCCGGTCGGCGGGCCACATCGGCTCGCCGGCCTGCATCCGGGGCGCCCAGCGCGGCAGGTCGAGCCCGCCGCAGAAGTGCTCGCCCTCGGCGTACAGCAGCCCGACGCGCAGCGCGTCGTCGCGTTCGAGCTCGGTGTAGGCGTCGGCGAGCTGCAGCGCCATCTCGGGCGTGAAGCCGTTGCGCTTGGATGGGCGGTCGAGCCCGATCGCGAGGATCGTGCCGTCGATGCGGCGCACGGCGATGCGGCCGGTGTCGGCCGGGGCGGCGGTCGTTTCGGACATGGTCTCGCGGGGGGATGAGCGGGGCGGGCCGGCCACTATACTGCCCCCTTTCAGGGAGATCGAGCAGCACCATGGCCACCAACCAGCAGGAATTCGACCGCGCCCGCACGGTCCTCGTCGGCGGCGTCAACTCCGCGGTCCGCGCATTCCGCGCGGTGGGCGGCACGCCACGCTTCATCGCGCGCGCCGAAGGCCCCTACATGTGGGACGTCGAGGGCACCCGCTACGTCGACTACCTCGGCTCCTGGGGCCCGATGATCGTCGGCCACTCGCACCCGTTCGTGCTCGAGCGCGTGCGCGAGGCGGTCGCGCGCGGCCTGTCCTACGGCGCGCCGAACGTCATGGAGACCGAGCTCGCCGAGCGCATCTGCGCGCTGTTCCCGCACGTCGAGCGGGTGCGCTTCACGAGTTCGGGCACCGAGGCCGCGATGTCGGCGCTGCGCCTGGCGCGCGGCCACACCGGCCGCACCAAGATCCTGAAGTTCGAGGGCTGCTACCACGGCACCGCCGACAGCCTGCTGGTCAAGGCCGGCAGCGGCGCGCTCGCGTTCGGCCACCCGAGCTCGGCGGGCGTGCCCGAGGATCTCGCCAAGCACACGCTGATCGCGCAGTTCAACGACCTGGCGAGCGTACAGGCCCTCTTCGACGCCTACCCGGGCCAGATCGCCTGCGTGATGGTCGAGCCGGCCGCGGGCAACATGAACCTGATCCTGCCGAAGCCGGGCTTCCTCGAGGGGCTGCGCGCGATCTGCTCGAAGGACGGCTCGCTCCTGATCTTCGACGAGGTGATGACCGGATTCCGCGTCGCCCTGGGCGGCATGCAGCAGGTGAGCGGCGTGACGCCGGACCTCAGCGCGTTCGGCAAGGTGATCGGCGGCGGCATGCCGGTCGGCGCGATCGGCGGGCCGGCGGCGGTGATGGAGAAGATGGCGCCGCTCGGCAACGTCTACCAGGCGGGCACGCTGTCGGGCAACCCGATCGCGATGGCCGCGGGCCTCGCGACGCTCGAGCTGATTTCGGCGCCGGGCTTCTACGAGGCGACCTCGGCGCGGCTGGGCCGCCTCGTCGCCGGGCTGAAGGACGCGGCGAAGGCCGCGGACGTGACCTTCACCGCTCAGCAGTGCGGCACGATGGCCGGGATGTACATGATGGCCTCGCCGCCCTCGAGCTTCGCCGAGGTGATGACGCAGGACGCCGAGCGCTTCAAGCGCTTCTACCACCGCATGCTCGAGGCCGGGGTCTACTTCCCGCCGTCGCCGGTCGAGGCGTTCTTCTTCTCGTCGGCGCACGGCGACGCCGAGGTCGACTTCACTCTGGAGCAGGCGAAGGCGGCGTTCCGTGGGCTCTGACTTCAGGGGCGGCACGCGGGCGGCGTCCTGGCTGGGCGCACTCGTCGCCGGCTGCGTGATCCTGGCGCTGGCCAACGGTGCCCGCTCGACCGCGGGCCTGTTCCTGCCCGAGATGACGCAGGCGCGCGACTGGACCCGCGAGACCTTCGGCCTCGCGATCGCGGTGCAGAACATCGCCTGGGGGCTGGGCGCGATCGCGTTCGGCGCACTCGCGGACCGGATCGGCGCGATGCGCACGCTGATGATCGGCGCGGCGCTGTACGCGATCGGCATCGTCGGCATGGCGTCGACCACGAGCGGCGTCGGCCTGACGCTGACCGGCGGGGTGCTCTACGGCCTCGGCATCGCGGGTACCGCGTTCGGCGTGGTGTTCGCGGCCATCGGCAAGCTGGTCCCTCCGGAGCGGCGCACCTGGGCCTTCGGCATCGGCACCGCGGCCGGGTCGTTCGGCCAGTTCCTGTTCCTGCCGATCGCCGCCGAGGCGATCCGCGCGTACGGATGGCAGACGGCGCTGGTCGGGCACGCGGTCGCGGTCGCCGCGATCGCGCTGTTCGCGCTCGGCGTGCGCGGCGACCGCGCGGCCGGTGCCGCGCAGCCGGGCGGCCTCACCTTCGGCCAGGCGCTGCGCGAGGCCGGCGGCGATCGCAGCTTCCACCTGCTGTTCTGGGGCTACTTCGTCTGCGGGCTGCAGGTGGTGTTCATCGGCCTGCACCTGCCGGCCTACCTCGCCGACAAGGGCCTGCCGCTGTCGCTCGGCGCGCAGGCGCTCGCGATCGTCGGACTGTTCAACGTGATCGGCTCGCTCGGGTTCGGCTGGCTCGGCGGCCGGGCGCCGAAGAAGTGGCTGCTGGTCGGCATCTACGTCGGGCGCTCGCTGGTGATGATCGCCTTCCTGCTCGCACCGCTGTCGACCTGGTCGGTGTGGCTGTTCTCGGCCGCGATGGGCCTGATGTGGCTGTCGACGGTGCCGCTGACCACGGGCCTCGTCGGCCAGATCTACGGCGTGCGCCACCTCGGGCTGCTGGGCGGCGTGGTGTTCTTCGGCCACCAGATCGGCAGCTTCCTCGGCGCCTGGCTCGGTGGACGCATCTTCGACGCCACCGGCTCGTACGACTGGGCGTGGATCCTGGTGATCGCCTTCGGCGCGTTCGCCGCGGTGATGCACGCGCCGATCGACCAGCGGCCGATGGTGCAGCGGGGCACGGCCACGGCCTGAGCGCGCGCGGGCCCGCCGCGTCCGCGCGGCAGGCTCAGTGCAGCGTGCGCCCCCGCGCGCGCCGGCGCCCGCGGAACACCGTCTGCATCACGCGGGTCGTACCGAGGTTCACCATGCCCTGGCCGATCGCGTGCGACTCGTCCTCGACGATGTCGAGCGTGACGTCGGCGCCGACCGCGCGCAGCCCGCGGAACGCCCGGGTCGCGTGCACCGACGGCACCACGCTGTCGAACTCGCCGTGGATCAGGTGCACCGTCGCGCCGATCCGGTCGCCGTCGACGATCGGACGCGCGAGGCGGCCCGCGTAGGCGACGACGATCGCTGCGAGCGCGTGCCTGGCGCGCGCGAGCTCGAGCGCGACCGTCGCGCCCTGGCCGAATCCGACCAGCACGGTGTCACACCCCTCGAGGCCGAGCTGCGCCTGCAGCCGCGCGATGCGCACGGCGACCTCGGCGGTCGCGCCGTCGACGCCGACCGCACCGCGCGCGTCGCGCTCCGCGCCGTCGAACCAGTCGGCCCCGCCATGCCCGAACCGGCGCAGCCCCTGCATCAGCACGGCGGTCGCACCGGGGAACTTCAGCTGCCACGCGATCGCGACCGGCGCGAAGGTCTCGGGCGACGAGCCCGCGCCGTGCAGGAACACCAGCAGCCGCCGCGGCGCGCTCGCCGAGATCGGGGGCAACTCGAGCCAGACCTGCTCGCGGGCGGCGTGATCCATCCGGCGCCTACGGGACCCGCGTGCCGATCGACCAGCCGATCGCGGCCATGACCGCGCTCGCCGGGATCGTCAGCACCCACGCCCAGACGATGTTGCCGGCCAGCCCCCAGTGGACCGCCGAGAACTTCCGCGCCGAGCCCACGCCGAGGATCGCGCTGGTGATCGTGTGCGTCGTCGACACCGGGATCCCGCCCGACGACGCGACGAACAGCGTGAGCGCGCCGCCGGTCTCGGCGCAGAAGCCGCCGACGGGCTTCATCTTGGTGATCTTCTGGCCCATCGTCTTCACCACCCGCCAGCCGCCGAGCATCGTCCCGAAGCCGAGCGCGAGGTAGCACGACAGCACCACCCAGCCGGGCGGGCGGTCCGGCCCGGCCGCGCCGGCCGCGATCAGCAGCAGCCAGATGACACCCATCGTCTTCTGCGCGTCGTTGCTGCCGTGGCCGAGGCTGTACATCGCCGACGAGACGAGCTGCAGCCTGCGGAACCAGCGGTCGATGTGCCGCGGCGGCGTGCTGCGCGCGATCCACGAGGTCGCGACCATCAGCAGCGCGCCGAGCGCGAAGCCGAGCAGGGGCGCGACCAGGATGAACGCCGCGACCAGGATGATCCCGGAGCCGATCAGCGCGTCGACGCCGGCCTTCGCGACCGTCGCGCCGATCAGGCCGCCGATCAGCGCGTGCGACGAGCTCGACGGGATGCCGAACGACCAGGTGACGAGGTTCCAGGCGATCGCGCCGACCAGCGCGCCGAAGATCACGTAGTGGTCGACCACCGACGGGTCGACGAGGCCCTGGCCCACGGTCGCCGCGACCTTCAGCTCGAACACCAGATAGGCGAGCATGTTGAACGTCGCCGCCCAGACGACCGCATGATGGGGCTTGAGCACGCCGGTCGAGACCACGGTCGCGATCGAGTTGGCCGCATCGTGGAAGCCGTTCATGAAGGCGAACGCGAGGGCGAGCGCGACTAGGAAGACGAGGGTGTAGAGGGGGATGGTGAGGGTGGTCATGAAGTCAGCCGCCTCCCGGCGGGTTCACGTCCGGGACGCACGGGGGAGTCGGCAGGAGCCCGCCGCCTGCAGGCGGCGGTCGCTCCTCCGGCGGCTCGCGGTGCGAGCCGAAACCCCGGCTCCGCCATGCCGACTCCACGTGAGCGGGCGGCGAGCAGTGCTCGCCGAAACCCCCGCTCACGCATTCTCCAGCACCACGCCCTCGAGGATGTTCGCGACGTCCTCGCACTTGTCGGTCAGCGACTCGAGCAGCTCGTAGATCGCCTTCATCTTGATCACCGTGCGCACGTCGGACTCGTCGCGGAACAGCTTCGACATCGCCGAGCGCATCACCCGGTCGGCATCCGACTCGAGCTGGTCGATCTCGGTGCACAGCTTCAGGATCGCCTCGGCGTTGTCCATGTTGGTCAGCAGCGCGACCGCGCTGCGCACGCGCTCGCAACACATCTGCGACAGCGTCGCGAGCTGGATCGCCTCGGGCGTGACCGACCGGATGTCGTAGAGCATCACCGACTCGGCGACGTCCTGAGTCAGGTCGAGGATGTCGTCCATCCGCGAGATCAGCTGGTGGATGTCCTCGCGGTCGAACGGCGTGATGAAGGTCTTGTGCAGCAGCGCGAAGGTCTCGTGCGCGATCTTGTCGGCCGAGTTCTCGATCCGGTCGATCTCCTCGAGTTCGGCCTGGCGGGTCGCCTCGTCGTCGTAGCGCTGCATGAGCTCCACCAGGTGCCCGGCACCCTCGACGATCCGCTCGGCGTGCTGGTTGAACAGGTCGAAGAAGCGGGCCTCGCGGGGCATCAGGCGGCCGAACATGTCGGGTTCCGGTCGAGGGTGGGGCAGGCGGGGCGCAGTGTATCGGAAACGCCCGTCCGACCCACCGTTCCCGCCGGCGGCGGCCGGAGTCAGCCGGCCGCTCGACGCAACCGCTCGAGATATCGCTCGTTCGACGGCGGGCTGCGGTCGCGCTGGGCCTCCCAGACCGTCTCGGCGAGCGCGTCGATCGCACGGTGCGCGGCCTCGTGTTCGTCGCCGGTGGCCTTCAGCAGCACCTGCCATGCGTCGCGAATGCCCGGCGGCTGGTCGATCTGCACCTGCTCGACCAGCGACAGGTGCAGCGACAGGTGCAGGAACGGATTCTCGCGACCCGCGTCGGGCGGGAACTCGGCCTGCAGCGCGCGCGCCGGGTCGTCGAGCATCGCGTGGTACTCCGGGTGGTGCGCGATCCAGTCGGCAGCGATCGCCTCGAGCGGCGTCAGCGGCAGCGCGTCGCGCTGCTTGCGGCGCGCGTCGCAGAAGAAGCGGCGGACGTCGTCACGACTCGGGTTGAACATCGCGGCGGCGGCGGGTGGGTGTCGGGGTGGGTGTCGGGGTGGGCTTCGAGGCGGGCTTCGAGGCGGGCTTCGCTTTCGCCTTGGCCTTCGCTTTCGTCTCGGCCTTCGGTTTCGCGGCCTGCGTTCCCTGTGCCGGCGTCTTCGGCGTGTGGCGGCACAGGTCGGACACCGGGCAGCGCCAGCACTCCGGCTTCAGCGCCTTGCAGACGTAACGCCCGTGCAGGATCAGCCAGTGGTGCGCGTCCTGCAGGAATGCCGCGGGCACCGCCTTGAGCAGCCCTTGCTCGACCGCGAGCGGCGTCTTGCCTCGAGCGAGCCCGAGCCGGTTCGAGACCCGGAAGATGTGCGTGTCGACCGCCATCGTCGGCTCGCCGAACGCGGTGTTCAGCACCACGTTCGCGGTCTTGCGCCCGACGCCGGGCAGGCGCTCGAGCGACGCGCGGTCGCGCGGCACCTCGCCGCCGTGCTCCTCGACGAGGATGCGGCAGGCCTCGATCAGGTGCTTCGCCTTCGAGCGGTACAGGCCGATGGTCCGGATGTGGGCCTCGAGCCCCTCGACGCCGAGCGCGAGGATCGCGGCCGGCGTGTTCGCGACCGGGAAGAGCCGGCGCGTCGCGATGTTGACGCCCTTGTCGGTCGCCTGCGCCGACAGCAGCACCGCGGCGAGCAGCTCGAACGGCGTGGTGTACTCGAGCTCGGTGGTCGGCGTCGGGTTCGCCGCACGCAAGCGCGTGAACAGCTCGACGCGGTCGGCGGGCTTCATCTCGCGTCCCCCAGCCGCGCGCGGGCGCGGGCGATCGCGGCCTCGACGACCGCGCGCTTGCGCGCGACCGCCGCGTCCTGCGGGCCGGCTTCGAGCGAGGCGAGCTTCGCGCGCGCTTCGTCGGCGAGCCGCTCGCGGGTCTCGCGTGCGACGCGCTCGAGCCGCTCGCCACGGCGCCGGTGCCGCGTGCGCGCCGCGTCGGCGTCCGCGCGGCTCCAGCCGGCGAGCCCGGACGGCGGCGCGACCATCTCGATGCAGTCGGTCGGGCAGGGCGCGACGCACAGGTCGCAGCCGGTGCACAGATCGGGGATCACCGCGTGCAGCCGCTTCGTCGCGCCGGCGATCGCATCGACCGGGCAGGCCTGGATGCACTTCGTGCAGCCGATGCACAGCTCGGCGACGATCCGCGCGACGCGTCGCGGCGCCTCGACGCCGCAGGCCGGATCGAGCGGCACGACCGGCCGGCCGGTCGCCGCCGAGAGCAGCGCGATGCCGGCCGCGCCGCCGGGCGGGCAGCGGTCGATCGGCGCGCCGTCGCGGACGATCGCGGTCGCGTACGGCCGGCAGCCGCCGTGGCCGCACTTCGTGCACTGGGTCTGGGGCAGCAGCGCGTCGATCGCGTCGACGCGTGTGTCCGCCGCGTCGTCCTCGCGGGACGACGCGGCGTTGGAGGGGAGCGCGGAGCGGGTCGGGACGACGGGGTTCAGGCGTGCTCGCGGATGAAGACGCGGATCTTCGGACAGATGATCTCACGCCAGCGACGCCCGCTGAAGATGCCGTAGTGGCCCGCGCCCTCGGCGACCATGTACTGCTTCATTGCCTTCGGCAGCGTGCGGCACAGCTCGAGCGCAGCCGCCGTCTGGCCGACGCCGGAGATGTCGTCGAGCTCGCCCTCGATGCAGAAGAGCGCGACCTTGCGGACGTCCTCGGGCGAAACCCGCAGGGTGCGGCCCTCGAAGGGGATCTCCCAGGTGCCGAGCGGCAGCCGATGCTCCTGGAACACCGTGCGGATCGTGTCGAGGTAGTACTCGGCCGGCAGGTCGAGCACCGCGTTGTACTCGTCGTAGAACTTGCGGTGGAACTCGGCGTCGTTGTCGTCGCCGCGAACCAGGTTCATGTAGAAGTCCCAGTGCGACTCGGCGTGTCGGTCCGGGTTCATCGCCACGAAGCCCGCGTGCTGGAGGAAGCCCGGGTAGACCGGCCGCCCGGCACCCGGATACTTGCCGGGCACCCGGTGGATCACCGTCCGCTCGAACCAGCCGAAGCTCTTCTCGGTCGCGAGGTTGTTGACCTGGGTGGGGCTCTTCCGCGTGTCGATCGGCCCGCCCATCATCGTCATCGTCTTCGGCAGCTTCGCGTCGCCGAGCGTCGACATGATCGACACCGCGGCGAGCACCGGCACCGTCGGCTGGCAGACCGAGATCAGGTGCACGTCCGGGCCGAGGTGCCGGATGAACTCGATCACGTAGGCGACGTAGTCGTGCAGGTGGAACGGGCCCTGCGACAGCGGCACCATCCGCGCGTCGAGCCAGTCGGTCACGTAGACCGCATGGTCCGGCAGCAGCGCGCGCACCGTGTCGCGCAGCAGCGTCGCGTGGTGGCCCGACAGCGGCGCGACCACCAGCACCTTCGGGTCCGCCTCGCGCTTCTTCAGCGCCGCCGGCATCAGCCGCTCGAACTTGATCAGGTTGCAGAAGGGCTTGCTGACCTCGATGCGCTCGACGACGGACACCTGCTGGCCGCCGATCGGGGTCGTCTTCAGGCCCCACTCGGGCTTCTCGTACTCCTTGCCGAGGCGGTGGAAGAGCTCGAACCCGGCGGCCATCCGCGGCGCGAACGGAACGTACGCGTACGGGCTGTACGGGTTGCTGTACAGCTGGCTCATCGCCTCCGCCCAGCTGGACAGGGGGTTGAGCACGGCACGCTGCGCCTCACGGACCTGATAGAGCACGGCGTCTGCTCCGATTGACAGAAACCGCGCGATTATCGTCCTGCCCCGGTGATGGTGCAATGCACCATCGAACGAAATGTGACCATTTCGTCGTTGCCCGACAGTCTGGCGTGCCGGGCGGCGGCCAGGCGTTGCGCGGCGCACCACGGGTCATCCCGCGGTCGAGGTCGTTCCGGGCAAGCGGCGGGCCTGGAGCGGGGCGGGCGCGAAGGGGGCCGGCCCCTCCCGCTCAGGCGGGTACGAGCGCCCTCAGGCACTCCGCGATCCAGCGCGCCGTCAGCTTCTCCTGGACCGCGTTCTGCCGCAGCCGCGCGTCGAGCGCGCCGAAGTCGACCACGTCGAGCGGCTGGTCCTGGTCGAAGCAGGAGAACACGTAGCGCGTGCGGCCGGTCGCCGGGTCGACCTGCGGCTGCAGGCACTGCGCGCAGATCTCCTTCATCATGCACTGCATCGGCGAGTTGATCGACCCGATCGCGACGTGCCCGCGCTTCACGTGCGGCGCGAGCACCCCGTGCCGGGCGGCTGCGACCGCGGCCATCATCCGGTCGGAGCCGATCGCGACGATGCGGTCGGCGGCGGCCATCCGGATCGGGCGCGCGCCGTCGTCGCCGGCGCCGAGCGGCGCGCCGGTCGCCCACGCGAGCATCGCCTGCACGATGTTGCCGACGAACGCACGGTCCTGCGGTCGCGTCGGCTCGAAGCCCGGCGCCTCGTCGCAGCACCACACCACGACGTCCGCCGCGGCCTCGATCTCGGCGACCTTGTAGCGGTCGACGCGCTTCTTGTAGCCGGCGAAGTAGAGCACCTTCGAGCCGGCCGCGCGGAAGGCCGCGCCGATCGAGAACAGCACCGCGTTGCCGAGGCCGCCGCCGGCCAGCACGACCGTCTCGCCCGCGGCGATCGTGGTCGGCGTGCCGGTCGGCCCCATCAGCACCACCGGCTCGCCGGGTCGCAGCAGCTTGCACAGGTCCGAGGAGCCGCCCATCTCGAGCACGATCGTGGAGACGAGCCCCTTCGCCTTGTCCACCCACGCGCCGGTGAGCGCCAGGCCCTCCATCGCGAGCCGCGTCGGGGCCGCGCCGGGCAGCGCGACCGTCGCGGCGCGGGTCTCGAGGTTCTGCAACCGGTAGAACTGCCCAGGCTCGAAGTGCGCGGCCGCGAGCGGCGCGTGCACGACGACCTCGACGATGTTCGGCGCGAGCCGCTCGACGCGGACCACCCGCGCGCGCAGCTGCGCACCGATCCGCGCGGCGAACGCGGCCGCCGGCTCGTCGGTCGACGGCGCGCGCGCGGCGAGCGCGCGCGACACCGCCGGCCAGCCCTGCTTGGCCGAGCCCATCGCCTTCACCACGTTGCCGAACCAGCTCGGGTGCACGTCGCCGAAGAACGAGATCCGCCGCTCGCCGGGCTCGCCCGACATCAGCACGTGCGCCGCGTTCGGCTTCGCGCGCTGGTGCTCGGGCTTCACCGGCCGGCCAGCCTCGTCGACCGCGCGGAAGTACTTGCCGTCCACCGCGAAGTGCGCCGGGTGCTCGCGCGCGAGCACGGTGTTCGGCTGCGTGCCCGCGGCGACGAACACGCTGCGCGCCGGCAGCACGACCTCGCCCTCGGCGCGCCAGGCACCGTCCTCGTCGCGGTGCTGGCGCGCGAGCGCGATCGCTCGCACCGCGCCGTACGCGTCGACGTCGATGCGCTTCGGGTCCAGGCACTCGGCGAAGCGGATGCCTTCCTCGAGCGCCTTCTCGACCTCCTCGTGGTTCAGCGTGTACGAGGGGGCGTCGACGAGCCGCTTGCGGTAGGCGATCGTCACGCCGCCCCAGCCGTCGAGCAGCTCGACGATCCGCGCCGCGCGGCCCTCGGCGCGCGCCACCTCGCGCTCCGCGCGGATCGCGCGGCCGTGCTCGA
>JBILTM010000218.1:0-7941 GCA_044371545.1 Burkholderiaceae bacterium | reverse complement strand
AAGGTGTCGCCGACCTCGCGGTCCTCGGCGGTCCAGGCCGCGCGCACCGCGGGCTCGCCGAGGCGCGCGACCAGCGCCTCGTGGCGCGCGAGGAACTTGTCGACCTGCACCACGTAGTAGGCGAGCGACTCGGTCGCGGTGTCGATCGCGGTGAGGCCGCCGCCGATCACGACCACCGGCAGCCGCAGCTGCATGTTCGCGATCGAGTCGGCCTTCGCCGCGCCGGTCAGCTGCAGCGCCATCAGGAAGTCGCTCGCGGTGCGCACGCCGCGCGCTAGGCCGTTCGGGATGTCGAGCGTGGTCGGCCGGCCCGCGCCGATCGCGAGCGCGACGTGGTCGAAGCCGAGTCGCCAGGCGTCCTCGACGGTGAGCGTGCCCCCGAAGCGCACGCCGCCATGGAGCGCGAAGCGTGCGCGCCGCTCGAGCAGCAGCCGGATCAGCTTCAGGAAGTTCTTGTTCCAGCGCACCGTGATGCCGTACTCGGCGACGCCGCCGAAGCCGGCCATCGCCCGGTCGTCGAGCGACTCGTACAGCGTGGCGACATCGCGCACCGGCTCGAACGGCACGCGCGTGCCGTCGTCGGCGACGCCCGAGAGCGCGGGCGGCAGCGGCTCGATCTTCAGCCCGTCGATCGCGACGACCTGGTGCCCGTCGTTCATCAGGTGGTGCGCGAGCGTGAAGCCCGCCGGGCCGGTGCCGACCACCAGCACCTTGCGGCCGCTGTCGGGGGCGGGCAGCGGGCGGCGCAGGTTCAGCGGGTTCCAGCGCGACAGCAGCGCGTAGATCTCGAAGCCCCAGGGCAGCTCGAGCACGTCCTTCAGCGTCCGGGTCTCGGCCTGCGGGATGTCGACCGGGGTCTGCTTCTGGTAGATGCAGCCCTTCATGCAGTCGTTGCAGATCCGGTGGCCGGTCGCGGCGAGCATCGGGTTGTCGATGACGATCATCGCGAGCGCGGCGATCGCGTGGCCGTCGTTCTTCAGCGTGTGGAACTCGGAGATCCGCTCCTCGAGCGGGCAGCCGGCGAGCTCGGCGCCGAACGCCGAGCGCTTGAAGACCGGCGCGCCGTCGGGGCCGGGCTTGTCGCGCAGGCCCTTCGAGCACGAGTCCTTGCCCTGCTTGTGGCACAGGATGCAGTAGTTGGTCTGGTCGAGCGCGCCGACGAGGTCGGTGCCCGCGTCGGTCAGCGCGAACGGCGCGCGTGCGTGGTCGAGCCGGCGGCGGATGTGCTCGGGGCGGATCGTCGTCACGCGCACGCCGTCGTCGCGCGCGTCGGTGCGTGCGTGCACCAGCAACTCGTACGGGTCGACCTTGCCGGGCTGGCGGAACAGCACGCCCGCCGCGTGCCGCGCCTGGCCGTCGTGCGTGGTCACCGCCCACGCGGCGTAGCGCTTCGCGAGGTCGAGCAGCTCGCCTTGCGCGGCCTCGTCGGCCTGCCAGGCGAGCACGGCCCGGGCGAACGCGAGCTCGTCGAAGCCGGCAGCGGACGGCTTCGCGGCCCGGTCCGGCTCACCGTGCGGCGCTGCTGCGGCCGCGAGCGTCGCGCGTGCCGCGTCCGCATCGAGTGCGGCCACCTGCTCGGGCGTCACCGACAGCAGTGCCTGCCGCTTGACGAACTTCCACTTGACTCGCCACAGCGGGTCGAGCGCGGCGTGCGCGGCGCGCAGCTCGGCGAACTCGGGCTCGATGCCGAAGAGCCGCGCGACGAATGCGTCGACCGCCGGTCCGGCCTCGATCAACAGCGCGGCCTCGGCCTTCGCGTCGAGTGCGTCCGGGGCGGCGAGGGCGGCCTGGAAGCGTGCGGCGAGCGCGTTGTCCGCCTCGGCGAGGAAGGTGTGCCACGCGGCATCGACGCGCAGCAGCCCGTCGCGCTCGTACAGGTCGGCAAAGGCGAGCCCGAACGCGAGCCCCGGGGCCGCGGTCGTGGAGTCGCCGGCGGCCGGGTTCGCGTCAGCCATCGATCACCTCTGCAGGAACTGCAGCTTGTCCTTGACGTCCTTCCACTCGTCAGCCTCGGCGAGCTGCGGCTTGGTCCGCGTGATGCTCGGCCAGCCCTTCGCGAGCTCGGCGTTCAGCGCGACGAACTTCTGCTGGTCGGCCGGGACGTCCTCCTCGGCCTTGATCGCCTCGACCGGGCACTCGGGGATGCAGACTGCGCAGTCGATGCATTCGTCCGGATCGATGACCAGCATGTTCGGCCCTTCGCGGAAGCAGTCCACGGGGCAGACGTCGACGCAGTCGGTGTATTTGCAGCGGATGCAGGACTCGGTGACGATGTGGGGCATGGGGCGGTCCGTGCCGCGTGGGCGCAAGGCGGAGCGCGGAGGGCGATCCGATTGACGCTGATCTTAGCGCGGGTTAACGTCCCGCACCAAGCTCAATGAAGCGTTCGCTTCATTCGGAGGAGGGTGCGTGTACGGTCGTCCCGAGGAACTGGGCCAGGCCCTGCGGTGGCTCGCCGCGCGCCGACCGGCCATCATTGCCGGCGGCACCGACTTCCATCCGGCCCGCGTCGGCCGGCCGCCCGAGGGCGAGATCCTCGACCTGTCGCGCCTCGCCGCGCTGCGCGGCATCGCGGCCGACGGCTCGGGCTGGCGCATCGGCGCGCTGACCACCTGGACCGACGTCGCGCGCGCTTCGCTGCCGCCGCTGTTCGACGCGCTCGCGCAGGCCGCGGTCGAGGTCGGCGGCCCGCAGGTGCAGAACCGCGGCACCGTCGGCGGCAACCTGTGCAACGCGTCGCCGGCGGCCGACGGCGTGCCCGCGCTGCTCGCGCTCGACGCGAGCGTGGAGCTCGCGAGCCTGCGCGGCACGCGCACGCTGCCGCTCGCGGACTTCGTGCTCGGGCCGCGGCGCACCGCGCTCGCCCCCGACGAGCTGCTGGTCGCGATCCGAGTGCCGCAGCGCGGGCCCTCGGCGCGCTCGCGTTTCGTGAAGCTCGGCCACCGCCGCTACCTGGTGATCTCGATCGCGATGGTCGCGGCCGCGCTCGACGTCGACGAGACCGGTCGCATCGCGTGGGCCGGCGTCGCGGTCGGCGCCTGCTCGGCCGCGGCGAGGCGCCTGCCGGCGCTCGAGGCGGCACTGCTCGGTTCGCCGCGCGCGGCGCTCGCCGACACCGCGGCGCGCGCGCTGCGCGATCCGGCGGCGCTCGGGCCGCTCGCGCCGATCGACGACGTGCGCGGCACCGCGCGCTACCGCCTCGACGCGGCCGGGACGCTGGTCGCCCGTGCGCTCGGAGGGCTCGCCTCGTGAACCACCCGTCCGCCCCGATCCCCGAGTTCGCGGCCGCCGAAGGCGCGGCCGCGCCGCGCGCGAGCGTCAACGGCGTCGAGGTGCCGCTCGGCGCCGCGCCCGCGAAGCGCCTGTCCGACTGGCTGCGCGACGACCTCGGCCTCGTCGGCACGAAGGTGGGCTGCAGCGCCGGCGACTGCGGCGCGTGCACGGTGCTCGTCGACGGCGAGCAGGCCTGCGCGTGCCTCGTGCCGGTCGGGCAGTGCGAGGGCGCGTCCGTCACGACGGTCGAGGGTCTCGCCGAGGGCGGGGCGCCGTCGCCGCTGCAGCACGCGTTCGTCGCGCACGGCGCCGCGCAGTGCGGCATCTGCACGCCCGGCATGCTGATGGCCGCGACCGACGTGCTGCGCCGTCATCCGAAGCCGACCGAGGCGCAGGTGCTCGACGGGCTGGCCGGCGTGCTGTGCCGCTGCACCGGCTATCGCAAGATCGTCGATGCGGTGATGGCGCTCGCGCACGGCGCGGGCGCGCCGGTCGCAGACGAGGCGCCCGCAGCCGGCGCCGCGGTCGGCGCGCGCCTGCCGCGGCTCGACGGCCCGGCGAAGGTGCTCGGCACAGAGGTGTTCGGCGCCGACGAGGCGCCGGCCGACGCGCTGTGGCTGCGGGCGATCCGTTCGCCGCATCCGCACGCGCGCTTCGAGTTCGGCGACCTCGAGGCGTTCGTCCGTGCGCGGCCCGGGCTCGTCGGCGTCGTGCTGCCCTCGGACGTGCCGAACAACCGCTTCGCGATCTTCCCGGACCTGCGCGACCAGCCGGCGGTCGCCGAGGGCGTCGCGCGCTTCCGCGGCGAGGCGGTGCTGGTGCTGGTCGGCGAGCGCGACGCGATCGAGGCGCTCGATGCGGCCGAGGTGCCGATCGCGTGGACGGCGCTGCCTGCGCTCGAGGCGCCGTCCGATGCGCTCGCCGAAGGCGCCGCGCCGCTGCACGCGCGCTATCCCGACAACGTGCTGTGCCGCGGCCGCGTCGCCCGCGGCGACGTCGAGCGCACGATCGCCGCCGCGCCGCGCCGCGCGACGCTGCGCGTGCGCACCGCGCACGTCGAGCACGCCTACATCGAGCCCGAGGCCGGCTGGGCGCGCTGGACGCCGGGCCGCGACGGCGGCCCGCCGTCGGTCGAGGTGTTCGCCTGCACGCAGACGCCCTACATGGACCGCGACGAGCTCGCGTTCATGTTCGAGCTGCCGCCGCAGCGCGTGCGGATCGTCCCGTCGGCAGTCGGCGGCGGTTTCGGCGGCAAGCTCGACGTGTCGATCCAGCCGCTGCTGGTCGCCGCGTCGCGCAAGTTCGGCCGGCCGGCGCGGATCGTGTACGGGCGGCCCGAGTCGATGGCCTCGACGACCAAGCGCCACCCGGCCGAGATGACAGCGACGCTCGCTGCGGCCGACGACGGCACGCTGCTCGCCTACGACTTCCACGGCGACTTCGACACCGGCGCCTACGCGTCCTGGGGGCCGACCGTCGCCAATCGCGTGCCGATCCACGCGAGCGGCCCGTACCGCTTCGGCGCGGTGCGCGCGACCACCCGCGCTGTGCACACGCACGGCCCGGTGTCCGGCGCGTTCCGGGGCTTCGGCGTGCCGCAGTCGACGATCGTGGTGGAGGCGCTGCTCGACGAGCTCGCGATCGACACCGGCACCGACCCGCTCGAGCTGCGCCACGCGCACGCGCTGCGTGCCGGCGACACGACGCCGACCGGCCAGCGCATCGAGGCGAGCGTCGGCCTGCGCGCCTGTCTCGACGCGCTGCGGCCCGCGTGGCGCTCGACGCGCGCGGCCGCGGAGGCGTTCAACGCGACGGCGACCGGCCCGCTGCGGCGCGGCGTCGGTGTCGCCTGCATGTGGTACGGCATCGGCAACACCGTGATCGCCAACCCCTCGACGATGACCGTGGGCCTGCGGCCGGACGGGCGCTTCGTGCTCTACAACGGCGCGGTCGACATCGGGCAGGGCACCTACACGATCATGCCGCAGATGGCCGCCGACGCGCTCGGCGTGCCGGTCTCGGCGCTCGACCAGGTCCGTGCCGACACCGCGCTCACCGAGGACGCCGGCAAGAGCTCGGCGTCGCGCCAGACCTTCGTGTCGGGCAACGCCGCGCGCCTCGCCGGCGAGGACCTGCGGCGCCGGCTCGTCGAGCTCGCCGGGCTGCCGGCCGCGGACGCCGCGCGCGCGACGCTGCGCACCGATGGCAGCACGCTCGTCGTCGTGCTCGGCGGCCGCGAGGCCCGCGTCGACCTGCGCGCGCTGCCGTTCGATGCGAACGGCGACGTCGCGGTCGGCCGCGGCCGCTTCGACCCGCCGACCGTGCCGCTCGACGCAGACGGCCAGGGCGTGCCCTACGCGACCTACGGCTTCGCCGCGCAGTTCGCCGAGGTCGAGGTCGACGTCGAGCTGGGCACGACGAAGGTGCTGTCGGTGCACGCGGCGCACGACGTCGGTCGCGCTGTGAACCCCACGCAGGTCGAGGGCCAGGTGCACGGCGGCATCGCGCAGGGGCTCGGCCTCGCGCTGATGGAGGAGTACGTGTCCGGTCGCACCGACAACCTGCACGACTACCTGATCCCGACGGTGGGCGACGTGCCGCCGATCGTCGTGCACCTCGTCGAGGACCCGGAGCCGCTCGGCCCCTGGGGCGCGAAGGGCGTCGGCGAGCCGGCGCTGGTCGCGACCGCGCCGGCGATCCTGAACGCGATCCGCCACGCGACCGGCGTGCGCGCGACCCGCGTGCCGGTCACGCCCGACCGGCTGCGCGCGGCGCTGCTCGATGCGGGGGCCGCGCGATGAGCGCACAGGCAGGCAAGATCGAGTGCAACGCCTGCCCGGTACTCTGCCAGATCACCGAGGGCCGCGCCGGCGCCTGCGACCGGTACGCGAACGTAGAGGGCCGCCTGGTCCGCGTCGATCCGGTGGTGCTGATGTCGCGCGAGCCGGAGAAGGTCCCGTTCGCGACCCGCGAGGACGACTGGGACGGCGACCTGGTCGGCGGCGAGGTGTTCGTGACCGGCGTCGGCGCCGGCACCACCTACCCGGACTACAAGCCCGCGCCGTTCATCGTGTCGAGCCGGCAGGACGGCGTCGACATGGTCACGGTCGTCACCGAGGGGATCTTCAGCTACTGCAGCTTGCGCATCAAGATCGACACCGACCGCTACCTCGGGCCCGAGTGCGCGACCGTGCGCCACCGCGGCGAGGCGGTCGGCCACGTGACGACGATCGAGTACGGCTCGCAGTTCCTGTCGCTCGGCGGCGTGCACCACCTCACCGGCGGCAGCAAGAAGGAAGGGCGCGTCACCTGCGACCTGATGATGGCGCTCGGCAACAAGGAGGCGGTCGAGCTCGAGGTCGAGGGCGGCGCCAAGCTCGTCGTGCAGGCGGGCCGGCCGCCGATCGTCGACGGCGTCGAGGAGCGGCGCATGCGCGTGGGCTGCGGGTCGGCGACGATCGGCATCTTCGCGAAGCAGTGGCTCGGCCACGTCGACGAGGTGGTCGTCGTCGACGACCACATCACCGGCGTGCTGACCGAGCACCAGGCGGGCAAGTGCCTGGACATGCCGCCCTCGGGGCTGCGGGTGCGCGGCAGGAAGTCGACGCCCGGCCGCTACTTCCAGGTCGCGAACCCGGGCACCGGCTGGGGCGGCACCGACGTCACCGACCCCCTGACGATCGTCGAGTCCTTCGACCCGAAGGTCTCGCGCCCCGGCATGCGGCTGCTGTTCGTCTCGACGACCGGCGACCACTTCGCGTGGTACGTGCTCGACGACGCGCTGGTGCCGCGGCCCGCGCCGATGCCGGCCGAGGTGATGAAGGTCGTCGAGCGGATCGGCGAGAACTGCGAGCCGTCGGTGGCGACGGTGCTGTTCGTCGCCGGCGCCGGCGGCAGCCTGCGCGCCGGCGTGACCGAGAACCCGGTGCTGCTGACCCGCTCGATCAAGGACCTGCTGACGCGGGTCACCGTCGGCGGCGCGCCGGCCTACGTGTGGCCGGGCGGCGGCATCACGGTGATGGTCGACGTCGCGCGGATGCCCGAGCGCAGCTTCGGCTGGGTGCCGACGCCGGCGATCGTCGCGCCGATCGAGTTCACGATGCGCGCCGACGACTACGCGCGGCTCGGCGGCCACGTCGATCGCGTCGTGCCGGTCGCCGAGGCGGTCGCGCGCGCGCAGGCGAAGGTGCTCGCCTGGGACGCGGGCAACCCGTGGCCGATCGAGCCGGCGGCGGCGCGGTGAGGCGGCGATGAGCGCCTCCCGGGCCCGCCTGCCCGACGGTCGCGTGCACTTCCAGCACGGGCCGATCGACCTGGTGATCGCGCTCGACGGCGAGCCGGGGGCGGTCGCCGACGCCGTGGTGCGCGCGTGGCGCCGCTTCGAGCCGCTGCTCGGCGAGCTGGTGGCCGAGCTGGCGCTGCTGCGGCGCTGCGCCGAGCCGCACGCGGCGCCCGCCGGCATGGTCGCCGCGCGGATGCACGCGGCGGTGCTGCCGTTCCGGCCGCGCTTCGTGACGCCGATGGCGGCGGTCGCCGGTACGGTCGCCGACGAGATCCTCGGCTGCCTGCGCGCACCGGGCATCGCGCGCGCCTGCGTCAACAATGGCGGCGACATCGCGCTGTACCTGGCGCCGGGCTCACCCGGGTACGCGATCGGCGTCGCGCTCA
>JBILTM010000219.1:0-7939 GCA_044371545.1 Burkholderiaceae bacterium | reverse complement strand
GCCCCCGGCTACGCCGAGTCGATGCGGTTCAAGGAGCGCTGGCTGCGCACGCTCGACGACGCCTTCTCCGATGTGGACGTCCTGCTGATGCCGACCTGCCCGGTGACGGCGCCGCTGCACACCGACGCCGCGAGGATGCTCGAGACGACGCGCGAGCTCTCGCGCTTCACCTACGCCTGGGCGATGGCGGGCACCCCCGCGCTGTCGGTGCCCTGTGGCTTCTCGGTCGACGGCCTGCCGGCCGCCATCCAGCTCGTGGCCCCGCGCTGGCACGATGCCCGGGTGCTGGCCCTGGGTGCGCACTACCAGCAGGCGACCACGCACCACCTGCGCCGCCCGAAGTGGGTGGAGGACACGATGGCCCGGCTCGACGCGGAGGCGACGGCATGAGCATCCCCGGCGACAGCGCGGCGAGGACCGCCGCGCAGCTCGACACCGCGGCGCGACTGAACCCGTCGCTCGCCGCGCTGATCTCGATCTTCCACGACGACGCGATGGCGTGCGCGCATGCGGCGGACCGGGCCGCCGCCGAAGGCCGCAGCCTCGGACCGCTGCACGGCATGACGGTCTCGATCAAGGACAACATCGACGTCGCGGGCCGGCCCACCACGGCCGGCGCCGCCTTCCTGCGCGGGAACGTGGCGACGCAGGACGCGCCGGTGGTCGCGCGCCTGCGCGCCGCCGGCGCGACGATCGTCGGCAAGGCGAACATGGCCGAGCTCGCGTTCGGCTCGCGGTCGTACAGCGCCGTGGGCGGGCAGTGCCGCAACCCCTGGGCGCCCGACCGCATTCCCGGTGGCTCGAGCGGCGGCTCGGCGGCGAGCGTGGCCGCCGGCATGTGCACCGGCTCGCTCGGCAGCGACACCGGCGGCTCGGTGCGGCTGCCGGCCGCGCTCAACGGCGTCACCGGCCTGCGGCCCACGCTGGGGCGCGTGCCCAGCCGCGGCTCGGTGCCGGTGAGCGAGGGCCACGACACGATCGGCCCGATCGCCCGCTCGGCGCGCGACGTGGCGGCGATCTTCGCCGTGATTGCCGGCTACGACGAGGCCGACCGGACCAGCGTCGACGTCGCGATGCCCGACGTCCTCGGGCAACTCGACGCGGGCGTCGCGGGCCTGCGCGTCGGCATGCCGCGCCAGCACTTCTTCGAGCAGGTGGAGCCCGCGGTCGGCGACGCGGTGATGGCCGCTGCACGCGAGCTCGAGCGACTGGGCGCCGTGCTCGTCGACGTCGACGTGCCGATGGCGATCGAGGCGCACCTCCACATGACGAACATGGTGTTCGCCGACGCCTGCCACGTGTACCGCGACCGGCTGCAGAACGCGCCCGAGACGATCACCGCCTCGGTGGTCGAGCGCATGCGCAACGGCTTCTCGGTGACCGGCCTGCAGTACGCCGAGGCCGTCGACTACGCGCGCCGCTGGCGGCTGGCGCTGCGCCGGCTGTTCGCCGACGTCGACCTGCTGCTGTCGCCGACCACGCCGACGCAGGCACCGCCGATCGAGGACGGCCACAACCTGCTGGAGGCCACCCGGGCCGCCACGCGCAACACCTACGCCGGCGCGTTCGGCGGCATTCCGGGCCTGTCGCTGCCCTGCGGGCTGACGCCGGACGGCCTGCCCGTCGGCGTGCAGCTCGAGGCCGCGTGGTGGCGCGAGCCCCTGCTGCTGCGCGCGGGCTGCGCCTACCAGCGCGGGACGCCGTTCCATTCGCTGCGCCCGCCGACGCACGCGGCCGGCGCGGCCTGATCGGAGGGCTCGACATGGAAGAACTCAGGATCGTCGCCGTCAACGGCATGCTCGGCTACGGTTACGAATTCGCGAGCCTCGACCACGGCGTGGCCGCGGCCCCGGACCTGATGGGCGTCGACGCCGGCTCCACCGATCCGGGGCCGTACTACCTCGGGGCCGGCCAGTCGCTGGTGCGCGACGCGCAGGTGCGGCGCGACCTGTCGTACGCGCTGCGCAAGGCGCGCGAGGCCGGTGTGCCGCTGGTGATCGGCTCGGCCGGCATGGGCGGCGGCAACCCGCACCTGGCGCTCGTTCGCGGATTGCTGCTCGAGGAGGCGCGCGCGCACGGCCTGCACTTCAAGCTCGCGACCATCGCCTCGGAGATCGACCGGCACGTGGTGCTCGACGCGCTGCGTGCGGGGGCCATCCGCCCGATGCCGGACGTCGGCGAGCTGACGGAATCGGCCGTGACCGACAGCGTGCGCATCGTCGGGCAGATGGGCACCGAGCCACTGGCGCACGCACTGGCGCAGGGGGCCGACGTGGTGCTCGCGGGCCGCGCCTGCGACACCGCGATCTACGCCGCGCTGCCGATCGCGCGCGGCTACGACCCGGGCCTCGCGCTGCACATGGCGAAGATCATGGAATGCGGCGCGCAGTGCGCGCTGCCGCTCGCGCCCAACGACTGCCTGCTGGGCACCATCCGCCGGGACCACTTCCTGATCCGCCCGCTCGCGCCCCACCGCGTCGTCTCGCCGGAGTCGGTGGCCGCGCACACCATGTACGAGCAGAGCAATCCGCTGATGCTCTACGAGCCCGAGGGCGACGTGGACATGAGCGACGCGCATTTCGAGCAGGTGGACCGGCAGACGGTGCGCGTGAGCGGCTCGCGCTTCCTGCCGGCCCGGCAACTGACCGTGAAGCTCGAAGGCGCACGCAACCTCGGTTTCCGCGCGTTCACCGTCGCCGGCATCCGCGACCGCACCGTGATCGAGAACCTGCCGGTGATCGAGGAGGCGGTGCGGGCCGCGGTGCGCCGCAACCTCGGCGTCGACGTCGACGAGTCCGGTTACGCGCTCGACTTCCGGGTCTACGGCCGCGACGGCGTACTGGGCGCGCTCGAGCCCGAGCGCCACCGCTTGCCGCACGAGGTCGGCCTGCTGATCGAGGTCGTCGCGAGGACGCAGGAACTCGCCAGCCACGTGCTGTCGCTCGCCCGCTCGTCGACGCTGCACTGTCCGTTTCCCGGCCGGAAGACCACGGCGGGCAACCTCGCGTTCCCGTTCTCGCCGTCGGACGTCGCCGCGGGCGAGGTGTTCGAGTTCAGCGTCTATCACCTGATGGACACGCCGGACCCGCTCGCACTGTTCCCCGTGCACATGGAGACCGTGTGATGCCCCGCATCCAGGACCTGGCCACCGTGCTGCGCAGCAAGAACGCGGGCCCTTTCCAGATCACCATCGACATCATGTTCGACGACGAGTCGAACTATCGCAGGGTGCTCGGCGCGTCCGCGATGACGCCCGAGCGCATCGGCGCGCTCTACGACATGCCCGGGGACCGGGTGCAGGTGATCGCGTTCGACCGCGTGCGCGCGATCAAGGTCTGCATGCCGCGCCGCTGGGGCTCCCACGGCAGCGGCTCGGCTTTCGACCGGGACGTCTACGGCGCGCAGCAGCATGGTCCGCTGGGGGATGCAGAGGTCGCCGACGCGGGCTGACCACGCCCGGGCGGCCGTCGTGGTCGCCCCCGGCTAGCGCCCCGCCGTTGCCGCCTCGACCGACACGATCCGGCGCTCGCGCACGTCCCACAGGATGCAGCCAAGCGCGGCCGGCACCTCGCGCAGCGTCAGGCGCCTCACCTCGGTGAAGAGCTCGGCGCACTCGGCGTGGCAGCGCTCCAGCCGGTAGTTCGGGATGGCCGCCGACAGGTGGTGGACGTGGTGGTAGGCGATGTCCGCGGTGAACCAGTTGAGCCATGCGGGCAGCACCAGCATGCTGGTGCCGTGGACGACCGCGTCGTCGGCGTCCCAGTCGGCGGTGGCGCTCGCGTACGAGTGCTCGAAGTTGTGCTGCACGGTGAACAGCACGATCGCCCCGCCGCCGGCGAGCGCGGTCGCGACGAGGTGCACGCCGAAGAAGGTCGCGGGCCCGAGCGCCCACGACATCGCCGCCCACCAGGCCAGCACGGCGACGTTGTTCCACGTCATGTGCCAGTACTCCTTCGGGGCGCCCCAGGCCTTGGTGCGCAAGCGCGACGCGTGGACGGCGAGGGGCACGCCCGGCTCGGCGAGCTTCGAGCGCACGAGGTGCGCGAGCAGCCGCACGGTCCCCAGCAGCCAGTTCAGCCGCGGGCTGATCGCGAGGTACATCAGTCCCGCGAGCGGTGCGTTGGCGATGTGCCGCGCGCGGCGATAGCGGCGACGCTCGGCCTCACTGCGCGCGAGGTACGCGTCGACCGTGATGACGCCGAGCGGACCGCCGTATTTCGACCAGTCGCCGTTGGTCGCGTGGTGGTAGGCGTGATGCTTCGACCAGACGTACTGGGGCATGCCGGAGATCACGCCGAGCACGAAGCCGACGGCCTGGTTGAGCGCGCCGGACGCGAACAGGCTGCGGTGCCCGCAGTCGTGCATCAGCACGAACACGCGCAGCATCAGCAGGGCGATCAGCGGTGTCGCGACGATCGCGACCCAGGGGCCCGCGTCGACGACGCCGATGGCCGCCCAGGCGAGCGCGTACGGGACGAGCGTCGAGGCGATCTGCCACAGGCCGGTGGCGTCGCAGGCGCGCGCGTGGGCCGAGACCGCGGCGCGGCGCCGGGCCTTGGGGCAGGGACGTTCGTCGAGGGTCGTTGCGCCGGGGAACGCGGCTCGAGCGCCCATGGTGTCGGTCTCGTGTATCGGCGCCCTCGGGCACGCCGTGTTTCCGGCGCGGATCGGCCGGTGCGGGCCGCACTATGACCCAGCTCGGCCGTTTCGGCGAGCGCCACCCGTCGGGGTGCAGGGTCGTGCCGCGCCGGCGGCGGCGCGCCGGTGCCTCAGCGCCCGTCGCCGAGCCGCTTCCAGGCGCTGCGCGCACGCTCGGGCCGGACGCCGCCGGCGCCCGAGAGCAGCACGCGATCGCGCCGCCACCGGGCCCGCGAGGCCTCGGGCCAGCTGCCGCCGTCGGAGGCGTCGTCGACCGCGTCGACGACGCTCGATGCGAGCGACAGCGCGCCGGCGGCCAGCACCTCGATCGCGGCGTCGGTCGAGCGCCGCGCATAGGCGTCCCGCAGCATCACGACCGCCGCGACCGCGCGCTGGCGCCAGTCGTCCGGCCAATGGTGCCGGCCGGCCTCGCCGAGCAGCCACGCGAGTGCGCAGGCCGCGAGGCAGAGGTCCTCGGCCAGCCGGAACGGGCGCGCGTGGTCCGCGTAGCCGTCGCCGGCGAGCACGGCGCCCGGCTCGATCGCGACGCCGTCGAAGCGCGCGGCCGCGTGCGGCAGTTCGGGGACGACCGACTGCGGGCGGCCCTCGTGCAGCGACACGCCGGGCGCGTCGCTGCGCACGGTGACCACGACGAGGCTGCCCGGGCCGCTCGCGGGTCCGTCCGCTGCACGCGCGAGCACGTGGATCGAGAACGGGTCCGCCGCCCGCAGCACCCACGACTTCGCGCCCTCGAGCCGAAGCGCGCGACCCTCGAGAACGAGGCGCGTGGCGATCTCGGTCATCCGGCGCCCGGCCTCGTTCGCCGCGAAGGAGCCGAGCGCGCCGCGCGGCGCGGCGGGCGCGAAGGCGTCGCGGATGGCCGCCTGGTAGGCGCACAGGAACGCCCAGGCGAGGCGCTCGGCGCGCGCCGAGGCGAGCAGCGCGCGGTCGAGTGCGCCGTGAGGCGCATCGGGTGCCGTCTCGATCGCGCGCCACGTCGCCACCCAGTCGACGGCCGTGTCGCAGGCCCCCGCCTCGTGCGGGGCGAGCAGCGCGCGCACCACGGTGCGCGTGCCGCCGGCGTCGGCATCGGGCTCGTCCATCGCGTGTCCCCTCGCGCGTCAGACCTTCTGCCTGCGCCCCGCCCAGAACGGCTCGCGCAGCACCTTCTTCAGGATCTTGCCCGACGCGTTGCGCGGGATCTCCTGCGCGAAGCCGACCGAGCGCGGCACCTTGAAGCCGGCGAGGTGCCCGCGCGCGAAGGCGACGACCGCCGCCTCGTCGAGCGTGCGCCCCGCGTGCGGCACGACGATCGCGTGCACGCTCTCGCCCCACTCGTCGCTCGGCACGCCGATCACCGCGACGTCGTGCACGTCGGGGTGCGCGTCGATCACCGCCTCGATCTCGGCCGGATACACGTTGACGCCGCCGGAGATGATCATGTCCTTCTTGCGGTCGCAGATGTAGTAGAAGCCCTCGTCGTCGAAGTACGCGACGTCGCCGACGGTCTGGAAGTCGCCGCGCCGGTCCTCCTCGAACTTCGACTGCGCGTTGTGGTACGCGGCGAAGACGCTCGGTGCGCGGACCGCGAGCTCGCCGGGCACGCCGGGCTCGGTCACCTCGCGGCCCTCGTCGTCGTAGAGCCGGATCTCGACCATCGGCGCGGGCCGGCCGCAGGAGCCGGGCTTGCGCAGCTGGTCCTCGGGGCGCAGCACGGTGTTCACGCCGAGCTCGGTCGAGCCGTAGACCTCGAACAGCGAGTCGGCGGGGAAGTCGGCGAGGTAGGCCTGCTTCAGCGCGAACGACCACGGCGCGGCGTTCGCGATGAAGCGCTTCATGCTGGAGCGGTCGTGGCGCGCCTTGACCGCGGCGGGCAGCGCGCAGGCCATGCGCACCGGCGCCGGCGCGCCGAAGGTGGTGGTCGCGCGGTAGCGGTCGATCAGCCGCAGCCAGTCCTCGGCGTCGAACTTGCGCTGCAGCACCACGGTGTTGCCGAGCGTGTGCGCGATGCTCATGAAGCTGCCCGGTCCGGAGTGGTACAGCGGCCCGGTCGTGATGTAGACGTCGTCGGGCCCGTAGCCGATGTGCTCGAGGAGCGCGGCCTGCTGCGCGCGGTCGGGGGGGTTGCGCACCGCGCCCTTCGGCCGGCCGGTGGTGCCCGACGTGTAGATCATCGCCTGCGGCGTCACGGTGCCGGGTGGCGCCGGCGGCGGCTCGGCGTCGATCGCCGCGGCGACGAGCGGCTCGACGTCGCGCTGGCCGTCGAGCGGCGCGCCTCCGTACACCAGCACCTCGCGCACCTTCGGGATGCGCGGGCGGATCTCGTGGAAGAGGGGCGCCATCTCGGCGTCGACGTAGGCGAGCACCGCGTCGGAGTCGTCGACGACGTACTGCGCCTCCTCGGCGGTGAGTCGGTAGTTGAGCGGCACCGCGACCGCGCCGAGCTTGCGCGCGGCGTGCACCATCCGCACCACGCCGGGCGAGTTCTGGCCGCACCACACGACGCGGTCGCCGCGCTTCACGCCGAGCGCCGCGAGCGCGTGCGCGAGACGATTGGCCTGCGCGTTCAGCTCGGCGAAGGTCCAGCGCACGAGCGTGCCGTCGGGCCGGTCGTCGACGATCGCGACCTTGTCGGCGAGTGCGACCGCGTGGGCCGCGAGCGGGTCGGGCGGCGGGGGCATGGACATCGCGGGTGTCTCCTCGCGTGGGCGGAGCGCCGATCGTAGGTCGAACGGTGGGGGCGCGTCGACGGCGGGTGCCGGACGTGGAACCGGGCGGCGGCCGGTCCTCGACGACGACCCGACCCGCGCGGGCCCGGTGCACCGAGCGGGGCCGGCCGCGGGCCGGTCAGCGGGCGAGGCGAGCCGGATCGAGCACCGCGTGCACGTCCCCCGAGTTCGCCTCGGCCGGCAGCGACGCGAGCCAGTCGGCCATCGTGTCGGCGTCCAGCCAGCGCCCGTGGACCAGCGCGTGGTCCTCGCCGAGGGTCGCGTCGAAGCGATATGCGCCGAGCGCCGCGCACCGGCGCAGGCCCGCGAGCGCGACCTCGCGCTGGATCGTCGTGAACTCGAAGGACAGCGCGGGCACCGGCGCCGACAGCCCCGCGAGCACGCGGTCCTCGAGGCCCTCGACGTCGATCTTCACGAACGCCGGCCGGCCGTGCCGTGCGACGAGCACGTCGAGCGTGGTGAGCGGCACCACCGTCCGCGCGGACCATCGCTGCCCCTCCCAGCCTGGCGCGCCCTCGGCCGACGCGATGAACGCGGTCGAGCCGGTCGCGACGGTCGGGTTCGGCAGGTTC
>JBILTM010000051.1:0-26994 GCA_044371545.1 Burkholderiaceae bacterium | reverse complement strand
GGCTGCGCGGCTGGATGGCGCCGTTCGGCGGCGACGGCCGCGAGCCGGGCCGCGTCGAGCGGCAGGTCGCGCCGGACGCGCTGCGTGTCCTGCCTGCGGTGCGGTCCGGGTCCGGGTCCGGGTCCGGGTCCGCGGGCGCGGCCGGCACGGGCGCCGCCGCGGCGGGTGCGGCGGCGGCCGCGGCCGGGCCGGCGACGCCGTCCGCGCCGGGCGGCCCGACCTCGCCCTCGGACGCGCCGACCGGTGCGGCGCTCGCCGCCGCGCTGCGTGCCGCGAACTGCGTCGAGATCGGCCCGATGGCCGAGGCCGAGGCGGTGCGCGTGCAGGTCGCGCTCGATGCGGTCGCCGCCGACCTCGCGGTCGCGACGCAGCGCGCCGAGGACACCACCTCGTGGTGGGTCTACCTGCCGCCGGGCCCGGCCGACCTGTCGAAGCGGCTCGCCGAGCTGCGCGAGCGCGGCGTCACCGACACCTACGTGATGCCGGACGGCCCGTGGAAGGGCGCGATCTCGCTCGGCCTCTTTCGCCAGGAGGAGCTCGCGGCTTCGCTGCAGAAGACGATCTCGGGCAAGGGCGTGAAGGGCGTGCGGGTCGCGCCGCGCGGCCCGTCGCCGGGCCGCATCACGCTGCAGGTGCGGCCGGTCGGCGAGGCGGTCGCGGCGGAGCTCGCGAGGCTGCGCGCGGCGATCCCGGACGCGGTCGCCCGGCCCTGCGCCGCGCGCGGCTGAGCCCGCGCCGTCAGGCTTGCGGCGCGTCCGCGCTGCGGTCGTCGAGCGTCGCGTCGGCGGCGTTCTTCTTCACCGACTCGATGCCGTTGTCGCGCGCGCGCTCGGACGAGTACATCTCGCTGCGTCCGATCACCTGGCCGTTGGCGGCCACGAGGTTGAAGTAGGGCTCGCCGCGGGTCGAGGCGAGCCGCTGGAAGCGCTCGTCCTTCGGGCCGTTCTCGCGGACCGAGGCGACGCCCTTCTTCGCGCCGTCGACGTCCGCGTAGGTCTGGCTCGACAGGATCACCTCGCCGTTCCCGGCCTTCAGCACGAAGTGGAACTTGCCGTTCGAGGTCTTCGAGATCACGAATTTCCCGGCCATCGCTGTGCTCCTCTTGAAGGGGGCGCGGACCGCGTCCGCGCGGACCGAGTGTAGGCCCGGCCACGCCGGGCGGGCGAGATGGCGACACCATCGCTGAGGATTGCGCCCCCGCCCGTGGCAGGATCGGTGCCTGAGGCCGCCGCGCGGCCGCTGCAGGGGCCGACCACGATGCGACCGGTACTGGTGATCGAGCACACCGAGGGCGACGGGCCGGGCCACTTCGGCGAGTGGCTCGCGGCGCGCGGCCGGCCGGCGACGCTCGTGCGCGTGCACGCCGGCGAGCCGGTGCCGGCGCGGCCCGACGGCCACGCGGGCCTGTGCGTGCTCGGCGGGCCGATGGGCGCGAACGACCTGCACCTCGACCACATCGGCGCGGAGCTCGGGCTGATCCGTGCCGCGCTCGACGCGCGTGTGCCGACGATCGGCCACTGCCTGGGCGGCCAGCTGCTCGCGAAGGCGCTCGGCGCGACGGTCGGGCCGAGCCCGGCGCCGGAGATCGGCTGGCACGCGATCGAGGTCGAGGACACGCCCGCCGCCCGGCGCTGGTTCGGCGATGCCCGCGCGCCGGTGCTGATGCAGTGGCACCGCGACGCGTTCGCGCTGCCGCGCGGAGCGGTGCCGCTCGCCGGCAACGCGTCGTGCCCGCGGCAGGCCTTCGAGTGGGACGGCGTGCACCTCGGGCTGCAGGGCCATCCGGAGGCGGACCGCGCGAAGGTCGAGCACTGGGTGGCCAAGCACGCGGGCAGGCCGAGGTCGCCGGACGGCCCGCCGACGGTGCAGCCGCCGGCCGCGATCCTGGCCGGGCTCGACGCGCACCTCGCGCCGATGCGCGCGCTCGCGTTCCGGCTGTACGACGCCTGGGGCGCCGGCCTCAGGGACTGACCCGGGGACCGGCGCCGCTGCGTGCCGGCGCACGGGGCGCGCCGGGCGCGTCCGGGGCGTCCGGCGCGATCGCCGCGCGATAGGCCTCGACGAACGCGCGCGCCGCCGCCGACGGATGCCGGCCGGGCGGGAAGACCGCGTGGGTGCCGCCCGAGGGCAGTCGCCAGTGCGGCAGCAGCCGCACCAGCGCGCCCCGGCGCAGCGGCTCGCGCGCGCTGCCGCCGTCGAGCACCGTCACCGCGGTGCCGGCCTCGACCATCGCGCGCAGCGCGCTCGGCGAGTCGACGCGCAGCCGCGCGTGCGTGCGCACGGTGACCGGCCTGCGCCGCGGCGCCTCGAAGGTCCAGGTGAGCGGGGCGGGCAGCAGCTCGAGCGCGATCCACGGGTGCGCGGCGAGGTCCTGCGGCGCCGCCGGCGTGCCGGCCCGCTTCAGGTACGCGGGCGCCGCGACGACGACCTGCTCGAACCCGCCGAGCCGCGTCGCGCGCAAGGTCGAGTCGCGCAGCCAGCCGCTGCGGATCGCGACGTCGATGCCCTCGCGCACCAGGTCGACGACGCGATCGGCGGTGCGCAGCTCGACCCGCAGCGCGGGGTGCCGCTCGGCGAAGCGCGCGGCCGCGGCGCCGACGGTCTGCACCGCGTTCTCGACCGAGCAGGCGATCCGCAGCGTGCCCGACAGCGTGGATTCCTCGCCCCGCGCGAGCGCGATCGCGTCGGCGAGCCCGGCAAGCAGCGGCTCGCAGCGCTCGCGCAGCACCCGGCCCGCGTCGGTGGGCGCCACGCGGCGCGTGGTCCGCGCGAACAGCGTCGCGCCCAGGCTCGCCTCGAGCCGCGCGATCGCGAGGCTGACGCGCGCCTTCGAGGTGCCGAGCCGATCGGCGGCGGCGGTGAAGCCGCCCTCGTCGGCGACCGCGGCGAACACCGGCAGCAGGTTCAGGTCGACGTCCTTCAGGTCCATCGCGCGCCCCGATCGTCAAGAAATCGATAACGATCAATTGTCGTCGATGCGGTTTCCGACGTCGATCTGGCCTGCGAGGATGGTGGCCTCGACACTCTTCTCCACGGAACACGCCATGAACGTCGCACTGATCGGCGCCACCGGATTCATCGGCGGCGCGCTGCTCGAGGAGGCGGTCCGCCGCGGCCGCCGCGTCACCGCCATCGCCCGCGACCCCTCGAAGCTCGCGCCTCGCGACGGCATCGTCGCGCGTCGCGTCGACGTCGCCGACACCGAGGCGCTCGCCGACGCGCTGCGCGGCCACGCCGCGGTGCTGAGCGCGCACAGCGGGCACTCGGCGGCCGACGTCTACGGCACGTACGTCGCGGGCTTCGAGTCGATCCGCGCCGCGACGAAGGCCGCGGGCGTGCCGCGCCTGCTGCTGGTCGGCGGTGCGGCGAGCCTGCAGGTCGCCCCCGGCGTCGAGCTGCTCGACACGCCGCGGTTCCCCGCGCAGTGGCGCGACACCGCGCGCGGCGCGCGCGAGGCGCTGATGCGGCTGCGTGCCGACGCCGGCGGCCTCGACTGGACCGTGCTGAGTCCGTCCGCGATGATCGCGCCCGGCGAGCGCACCGGCCGCTTCCGGCTCGGCGACGACGCGCTGCTGGTCGACGCGTCCGGCGAGAGCCGGATCTCGGTGCAGGACTACGCGGTGGCGATGCTCGACGAACTCGAATCGCCGAAGCACTCGCTCCGGCGGTTCACGGTCGGGTACTGAGGATCGGCGGCGTGCCCGGCGACGGCCCCTCGCGGGCCGCCCCGGGGCGCGCTCAGGCCGCGGCGGCGTTCAGCTCGCGGCGGTAGCGGTTCAGCGCCTGCACCGACTCGAGCGGCCGGCCGAACAGCAGCGACAGATTGTGCAGGATCCGGTCGACGACCTTGCCCTCCCAGTCCGCGTCGAAGCGGATCTGGCTGTCGAGCCAGCGCTCGAGCCAGCCCGGCTCGGGCAGGCGGCTCTGCACGGTGTCGTTCGGGAACAGGTCCTTGTTGACGTGCAGGTTCGTCGGGTGCAGCGCCTGCGCGGTGCGCCGTGCGCTCGCCATCAGCAGGCCGATCTTCGCGAAGGCCGCGCGCGCCGAGTCGCCGGCCTCGCCGATCGCCTTCTTCATGTACTGCAGGTAGGCGCCGCCGTGGCGGGCCTCGTCGCGCGAGATCGTCTCGTAGATGTGCCTGATGACCGGCTCGGTGTGCCACTCGGACGCGCAGCGATACCAGTGGTTCAGCCGGATCTCGCCGCAGAAGTGCAGCATCAGCGTCTCGAGCGGCGGCGCCGGGTCGAACTCGAAGCGGACCGCGTGCAGCTCCTGCTCGGTCGGCACCAGGTCCGGCCGGAAGCGGCGCAGGTACTCCATCAGCACCAGCGCGTGCTTCTGCTCCTCGTAGAACCAGACCGACATGAACGCGCTGAAGTCGGAGTCGTGACGGTTGTCGCGCAGGAACATCTCGGTGGCCGGCAGCGCCGCCCACTCGGTGATCGCGTTCATCTTGATCGTCTGCGCCTGCTCGTCCGACAGGAGGGACGCGTCGAAGCGGTCCCACGGGATGTCGTCGAGGCTCCAGCGCACGCGCTCCAGCGTCTTGAACAGTTCGGGGTACAGCATCGGGGTCTGCGTCGTGCGGGTGGAAGTCGGTCGGTGCCCTCGGGCGAACCTTGCGGCGACCGGAGCGGGGCGCCCGTCCGGCCGGTCGGGCCGGGGCGCGGGCGCCGCGATGATATCAGCGGGAGGCGGGCCCGCGTGTCAGGCCGATCATCGGTGTGGCGGTACCGCGCCGCGGCGTCGCATCCAGCGCATCAGGATCCCGATCGCCGGCAGCTGCTCGTAGAGCTCCTCGGCGGCGTCCCAGTAGTCGCGGTGGAAGGCGATCCGGCCGTCGGCGTCGAGCCTCAGGTGCGAACAGCCGCGGATGCGGCGCGGGCCGGGCGGCAGGGGGCGACGGAAGCCGAAGTCGAAGTCCCAGACCAGGAAGGCGGCGTCGCCCTGCGCGACCCGATCGCGCACCGCGAACCGGGGCCCGTCGACCTGCTCGAACATGTGCTCGAAGATCCGCCGGATCGCCGGCACGCCGCGGACCTCGTTGAACGGGTCCTTGAAGAACGCGTCGGCGGCGTACAGCGCGTCGATCCGGGCGACGGCGGCGGGCGAGATCGACTCGTAGAACCCGACGATCCGCTCGATCGCGGCCTCGCTCACAGTCCGGTCACCTTGTGGATCAGGGGGAAGTACAGCCGGTACGGCAGGATCCGCGCGAACTTCAGCCAGCCGGTGAAGCGGCGCGGATAGTGGATCTCGAAGCGGCCCGCCTCGAGCCCGGCGAGCGTGGCCTCGGCGGCCTCGCGCGCGCTGATCAGCGCCGGCATCTTGTAGCCGTTGCCGGCGGTGGCCGGGGTGTCGACGTAGCCGGGGTTGACCAGGTAGACGGATATGCCCTGCGGGCGCAGGTCGAGGTAGAGCGACTCGGCGAGGTTGATCAGCGCGGCCTTGGTCGGGCCGTAGACGAGCGCCTGCGGCAGCCCGCTGTAGCCGGCGACGCTGGAGACGATCGCCAGCCCCCCGGCCTTCTGCGCGAGCAGCGTGGGCAGCAGCGCGGCCAGCCCCGAGAACACCGCGCCGAGGTTGGTGTCTAGCATCCGCCGCGCGGTGCCCAGCTCGAAGTTGTCGGCGCGCATCGGGGTGTAGGTGCCGGCGACCCACAGCACGAGGTCGATGCCGCCCCAGCGCGCCTTCAGCGTGTCGCAGGCGGCGGCGATCGCGTCGGCGTCGGTGACGTCGAGCGGCAGGATCTCGGGCGCGCCGCCCTGCGCGGGCGCGTCGGGCGGCAGCCCGCCCCCGGGGGCGGCGAGCGCCTCGCGCAGCGCGTCCTCGCGGCGCGCGGAGACCGCGAGCCGCGCGCCGCGCCGCGCGAGCGCGCGGGCGAGCTCGGCACCGATGCCGCTCGAGGCGCCGACGACCCACACGCGGCGGCCCGCCCAGCCGTCGACCGGGGGGTTCATCGGGCCGAACAGCCCCGGTGCGCGGGTGGCGGTCTCGGCGGGCAGGAAGCGCGATCCCATGGCGTGCATCCGCTCAGCGCTTCGTGAAGGAGAGCAGCACTTCGCCGAGCCGCACGCCGAACTTGCTCATCGTGGCCCGGTTCAGCATCACCCGCTCGTCGACGAGGTACATCCAGTCGTCGAAGTCGACGTTCCAGACCGTGCCGTCGACGTTCAGCGCGAGCGTGTAGCGCCAGTTGAGCGCGTTGCCCGACGCGACGCCCTGCGCCTCGCCGACCACGTCGGCTGCGGTGCCGACGTAGCGGCCCTGCGGCAGCTTGCGGATCGTCCAGACGCGCTTCTCCTTCTTGCCGTCGGAGTACATGAAGTCCTCGTCGAGCGTGCCGGTGTCGCCGACCCACGTGCACTTCATCTTCACCGTGAAGCGGCGCACCACCTTGCCGGAGCGGTCCTGGAACACGCCCCAGGCGTCGATGTCGCCATTGAAGTAGGTCTTCAGGTCGAGCACCGGCCGCTCGGACGAGTAGACCCTGGGGTCGACGCCGGCGCAGCCGGTCGCGAGCGCGGCGGCCCCGGCGGCGAGGGCGCCGAGCGCGGCGCGGCGTGCGGGCGGGCGCATCCGCGGCGCGAATGCGGCGGACGGGAGCGCGAGCGGTGCGGGGGCGTGGAGTCGGTCGTGTTCGGTCATCGGGGAGCCTCGACGGGTCGATCGTCCGGGGGCAGCGGCGCGAGCAGCAGCACCAGGCCGGCGACGAGCTTGAGCGCGCTCGGCAGCAGCGCGTACGTCGCGGACAGCGCGACGACCTGGCCCGACGGTGCGCCGGGCGTGTACCCGAGCGCGTCGAGCACCGGCAGCGCGAGGCCGGCGGCCGCGGCCAGGTTGATCTTGGTCGCGAGGCTCCACACGCCGAAGAACGCGCCGTCGCGCGCGCGGGGCGCGTCGTCGGCGGCGAGCACGGTGGCGAGCAGCGCAGGCGGCACCGCGAGGTCAGCGCCGAGCGCGAACCCGGTGACCACGCAGACCACCATGAACGCGCCGGTGTCGCCGGCGCCGAGCCCGAAGGCCCAGACGAACGCGAACACCGCCAGCGCCATGCCGAAGAGCCACGCGTTGCGCAGCCCCGCGACGCGCGCGATCCGCACCCAGGCGGGCATGCCGACGGCCGCCGCGAGGAAGTACGCGACGAGGAACAGCGGGGCGCGCTCGGGCGCCTGCAGCACGTCACCGACGTAGAACAGCACCAGCGTCGCGGGAATTGCGGTCGCGATGCCGTTGACCATGAACGCGGCGAGCATCCAGCGGAACGGCTGGCTGCCGGACACGTCGCGCCAGGTCGAGGCGAGCTGCGCGCGCAGCGGCACGCGGGCTTCGGCCGGTGTCTCGGCCGGCACGTCGGGCAGCGGCGCGCGCCGGATCGCGACCGCGGCGACGGCCGCGGCGACGACGAACAGCAGCACGAGCCAGTTCGCCCGGTCGGGCATCAGCAGGCTCGCCGACAGCAGCACGCCGAGCAGGCCGAAGCCCTCCCGGCTCGCGGTCACCCGCACGCGCTCGATGCCGTCGCGGCCGAGCCGCGCGCCCCAGGCCTGGTAGCCGACCGACACGACCGAGTAGGCGAGGTAGGTGACCACCGACGAGAGGGCGAGCCACGCGGGCAGCGACACGCCGGGCGGCGGCATGAACACCGCGGCGAAGCCGATCGCGAGCACCGGCAGCGCGAAGAGGATCGCGCGGCGGTAGCGGTCTCGGCCGGGCGCGCGGTCGAGCAGCACGCCGACGCCCGGGTCGACGACCGCGTCGACCAGCCGCGTGAGGAACAGCACCGCACCGATCACCGTCAGGTCGACGCCGAGCTTCTCCGCGTAGAAGGTCGGCAGCAGCACGAACAGCGGCAGCTCGAGCAGCGCGAGCGGGGCGCGCAGCGCGCCGTAGCTCGCGTAGTCGCGGATCCTCAGCGGCGCGGCCGTGCCGGGCGCGGGCGCGTCGCCGCGAGGCGCCCCCGCGCCGGGGTCGGCCTTCGTCTGCGACGCGACCGCGCGCAGCGCGACCGCGCCGAGCGGTCCGTCGCCGGAGCCGCTCACCGCGCCGCCCCGCCGGCGTCGGCCGCCTGGCGCAGCAGCGACTCGCGCAGCGCCGGCGCGACCGTGCGCTCGTCGAGCCAGATCGCGAAGAACGCCCTCGCGAAGTCCGGGTCGTCCACGCCGCCGATCGGGCGGTCGTTGTGGAAGAACCGCGCGCCGCGGCCGGGCTCGTGCACGCCGGTCAGGCGATCGCCGCGGGCGACGTCGGGGAAGAGCTTCTTCATCGCGTCGAGCCAGCGGCCGCGCCGCTGCGCGTCGCCATACCCCATGCGTTCCATCTCCTGCAGGCTGCGTTCGGCGATCGCCGAGCCCTTCAGGCCGGTCGCGTAGCGCAGCTCGAGCGCGAACGGCGCCGAGGCGAGCCGGTCGAGCCGCAGGCCCGGGCGGCCGACCCACAGCTGCGCGGTGTAGACCTTGATGCCGAACCAGCGCAGGTCGCCCTCGCCGGCGAGCCGCGCCTCGGGAAGTTGCTCGGCGACCGCCACCGGTGCCGGGACGTTCGCGCGCGCGGGCGCCAGGGCCGTCACCAGCACGGCGGCGAAGGCCGCGGACAGGAGGGGGTGTCGGATCATCGCTCGGGCCGCCTCACGCACCCGGGGCGCGCAGCGCGAACTGCACGACGTCGGTGTTGCGCTGCGCGAAGCCCGCCTCGCAGTACGCGAGGTAGAACTCCCAGGTGCGCGCGAAGCGGGTGTCGAAGCCCTGGCCGGCGATCCGCGGCAGGTTCGCGAGGAAGGCCTCGCGCCACGCCTTCAGCGTGCGCGCGTAGTCGAGCCCGAAGTCGAAGCGGTCGTCGACCGACAGTCCGGCGCGCGCCGCGCGCTCGGCGAAGATCGTCTTGGAGGGAAGCATGCCGCCCGGGAAGATGTACTGCTGGATGAAGTCGGTGCTGCGGCGGTAGCGGTCGAACAGCGCCTCGTCGATCGTGATCGTCTGCACCACCGCGCGGCCGCCGGGCGCGAGGCAGCGGCGTACCGTCGAGAAGTACGCATCCCAGTACTGCTCGCCGACCGCCTCGAACATCTCGATCGAGACGATCGCGTCGTAGTGGCCGCGTTCGTCGCGGTAGTCCTGCAGCAGGAAGCGCGCCCGGTCGGCGAGCCCCGCGCCGGCGAGACGCTTCGTCGCCCACGCGTGCTGCTCGGTCGACAGCGTGAGGCCGGTGACGTGCAGCCCGTCGCGCGCCGCCATCTCGGCGAAGCCGCCCCAGCCGCAGCCGATCTCGAGCACGCGCGCGCCGGGACGAAGCCCGAGCACGTCGAGGATCCGCCGGTACTTCGCGTCCTGCGCGTCCTTCAGCGAGCGCGCCGGGTCGTCGCCGAAGATCGCGCTGGAGTAGGTCATGCTCGGGTCGAGCCAGACCTCGTAGAACGGGTTGCCGAGATCGTAGTGCGCATGGATGTTGCGGCGGCTGCCTGCTCGGCTGTTGCGGTTCAGCAGGTGGCGCAGCCGGTTCAGCAGCCCGCCCCACCAGCTGCCGTAGATCGCGCGCTCGATGACGTCGCGGTTCGCCACCAGCACGCCCAGCACGTCGGCGAGCGAGTCGGTGCTCCAGTCGCCGGCGATGTAGGTCTCGGCGAAGCCGATGTCGCCCCTGGCGAGCGAGGCGCCGCAGACGTTCCAGTTCGCGAGCCGCACCGACGCGTGGGCCTCGCCCGCGCCGAACGCGAGCACGCGGCCGGCTGGCGTCACCACGGTCAGGCGACCGTGGCGCAGCCGCTGCAGCAGCGCGAGCACCGCGCGCGCGGCCGCGGGCATCGGCTCGTCGGTGGCGTTCGCGCGCTGCGCGTCGCCGTCGACCAGCGGCGAGACCGCGGGGTTCAGCAGGTGCGTCGATTCGGCGTCGAGCATGGGTCGCGCGGAGAAGTCACGGTTCATCGGTCACCTCGGGAGACGAACGCCTCGGGCGGCTCGGGCTTGCGGTGGAAGGGTACCCGCGCGAGCCACAGCTTCAGCGCGTGCCAGTGGATGCGTGCGACCACGCCGACGGTGAACAGCGGCTGGCCGAACAGCGCGCGGCGGACCGCGGCGCGGTCGGCCGGCACCAGCCCGCCCGACAGGCTGGTCAGCAGCAGCGGGCCGTCGGCGTCGTGGTAGTCGATGCGGGCGAGCGCGCGGTCCGCGCGGTTGAAGAAGCGGAAGCGGTAGTCGCCCTCGACCGAGCAGAACGGCGAGACGTGGAAGACCTTGCGCGCGCTCATCTCGCGGCCCTGCGGCAGCGGGCCGCCGTCGGGCTCGGCGAGCAGGTAGCAGTGGCGCTCGCCGAAGGTGTTGTTGACCTCGGCGATCACCGCGACCGGCGCGCCGTCGGCGCGGTGGCAGAACCAGAAGCTGACCGGCTTGAACGCGTAGCCGAGCATCCGCGGAAAGGTGTGCAGCCAGATCGCGCCGCCGGCGTCGACGCCGGCCTGTGCGCACAGTCCGCGCGCCCAGTCGGCGAGCGGCGTGCGGCCGTCGCCGTGGTCGGCGCTGCGGAACGACACCGGCGCGGCCGCGTCCCAGCCGAACCAGCGGCCCAGCCCCGCAGCCGCGCGCCGGGCCGCGTCGCCGTCGACGCGCACCCGCAGGAACACGCCCGGATAGCCGAACGCGTGCCGCACCGGCCGCAGCCGCGTGTGGCGGATCGGGCCGAAGCCGAACTGGATCGCGGGGTCGTCCATGGGTACGATGCTGCGACGATCAGGCCGCCGCCGCCAGCACCGGCGCGGCCGGGGCGCTGCGGACGCCGTCGTGGGAGAGCAGCGCGGCGGCGACCGCGAGGCCGGACTTCAGTCCGTCCTCGTGGAAGCCCCAGCCGGTCCAGGCGCCCGCGAACCAGGTGTTGCGCAGCCCCTGGATCGACGGCAGCCGGCGCTGTGCGGCGATCGCGCCGCTGTCGAACACCGGGTGCGAGTAGTCGAGCGTGCGCAGGATCGTGTCCTCGCGCGGCGGCGCGGTCGGGTTCAGCGTGACCAGCACCGGCCGGTCGAAGGGCAGCGGCTGGAGCTTGTTGAGCCAGTAGGTGACCGCGACCGACGTCGCGTCGCCGCGGTCGGCGTCCGACGCGTCGCCGAATCGGCCGGTGCTCAGGTAGTTCCAGGCGGCCCACGCGCGGCGGCGCTTCGGCATCAGCGCGAGGTCGGTGTGCAGGTACGCGCGGTTGGGCTGGTACGGCACCGCGCCGAGGATCTCGCGCTCGGCATCGCTCGCGTCGGCGAGCATCGCGAGCGACTGGTCGCTGTGGCAGGCGAGGATCACGTGGTCGAAGGTCTCGCGTCCGCGGTCGCTGACGAGCGCGACCGCGCCGCCGTCGCGCACCGCGTCCATCGGCGCGCGCAGCACCGCGCGCACCGGCGTCGAGACGCGCACGTCGTGCAGGCCGGCCACGATCTTCTCCACGTACTGGCGCGCGCCGCCCTTCACCGTGAACCAGCGCGGCCGGTTCGCGACCTGCAGCAGGCCGTGGTTGTCGCAGAAGCGCGCGAAGCTGCCGACCGGGAACGCGAGCATCGTCGAGGTCGGGCACGACCAGATCGCGGCGGCCATCGGCAGCAGGTAGCCGTCTCGGAACGCGCGGCCGTAGCCGTGCGCGTCGAGCCACTCGCCGAGCGGCACGCCGGCGTCGCCCGCGCCGCGCGCGAGTGCCGTCGCCTGGCGGTTGAAGCGCAGGATGTCGCGCAGCATCGACCAGAAGCGGCCCGACAGCGCGTTAGACGGCTGCGCGAAGAGCGAGCGCAGGTCGCTGCCGCACCACTCGAAGTCGTGCGGCCCGACCGACACCGAGAACGACATGTCCGAGGCCGCGGTCGGCACCTCGAGCGCGTCGAACAGCGCGATCAGGTTGGGGTAGGTCCGCTCGTTGTAGACGAGGAAGCCGGTGTCGACCGGGTAGGTGACGCCGCCGACGGTCGCCTCGACGGTGTTCGTGTGGCCGCCGACGTAGTCGCCCGCCTCGAAGAGCGTGACCCGGTGACGCGCGGCCAGGCGATGCGCCGCTCCCAGGCCGGCGATGCCGCCGCCGACCACCGCGATGCGAAGGGGCGCCGCCATGGCCGCCGCCGCGCTCAGGCCTTGACGCGCTCGATGCGCGCGTAGGCCGAGTGGTTGTGGATCGACTCGAAGTTCTCCGACTCGACCGTGTAGGCCGACACCGCGTCGATCGCCTCGATGCCCAGCGCGACGTCGCGCACCAGGTCCTCGACGAACTTCGGGTTGTCGTACGCGCGCTCGGTCACGTACTTCTCGTCCGGGCGCTTCAGCAGGCCCCACAGCTCGCACGACGCGGCGCCCTCGGCGACCGCGATCAGCGCCTCGACCGACAGCTCGTCGCGCAGCGTGGCCGCGATCGTCAGGTGCGAGCGCTGGTTGTGCGCGCCGTACTCGGAGATGTTCTTCGAGCACGGGCACAGGCTCGTCACCGGCACCAGGACCTGCATCGTGACCGTGGTGACGCCGGCCTTCGCCTCGGCGCGCATCGTCACCCGGTAGTCCATCAGGCTCTCGACGCCCGACACCGGGGCCGTCTTCATCACGAAGTACGGGACGCGCATCTCGACGAAGCCGGCGTCCGCGTCGAGCCGGGCCAGCATCGTCGTCATCAGCCGCTGCAGCATCGCCGGCGACACCGGCTCGTGGGCCGCGGCCAGCACTTCCAGGAAGCGCGACATGTGCGTGCCCTTCACGTCGGGCGGCAGCGCGACGTACATGTCGACGCTGGCGACCGTCGGCTGCGGGCCGCGGGCGGTCAGGACGGTCAGCGGGTGCGTGATGTCCTTCACGCCGACCCGCTGGATCGCGAGGTTGCGGCGGTCGGCGTGCGACTGGACGTCCGGCAGGAAGATCTTCTCGGGGGCGTTCATCGAGGTGCGGCTCCGGTGGGTACAGCAGCCATGCTATCCGGCTTTGACCGGAAAGTCACGAAATGACCAACAAGTTACCGTGGCCTTCGGTCGTCACCGGGCCAGGGTCCTTTCAAGGTCTCGGATCAGGCGGGCGTCGAGCGGCTCGACCGCGCTCGGGTAGGCCGCCACGATGGCACCGTCCCGGCCGATCAGCCACTTGTGGAAGTTCCACTTCGGCGCAACGCCGCTGCGCCGGGCGAGTTCGGCGAACAGCGGGTCGGCGTTCGGGCCGGCCACGACGGTCTTGGAGAACATCGGGAACCCCACCCCATACGTGTTGAAGCAGAAGTCGGCGATCTGTTTCGCGTTGCCCGGCTCCTGCTGCCCGAAATCGTTCGACGGGAAGCCGAGGACGACGAAGCCACGGTCGCGGTAGCGCCGGAACAGTGCCTCCAGGCCCTCGTACTGCTGCGTGAATCCGCAGTGGCTCGCGGTGTTGACCACCAGCACCGCCCGGCCGGCGTACTGGCACAGGTGCTGGGGGGCGTCGTCCTGCAGGCGCGCAAGGGTGCGGTCGAGCAGGTCGGGACAGCGCGCCTGTCGGACGGCGCCGCCGACCGTCGACGAAGGGGTCGCGGCGGTCGCGGACGGTTTCGATGCGGACTGGGCAAATGCGGAATTGTCCTGGTCATTTACGGTGCAAACAGCCCAGCTGACCGCCAGAAGGGCCGCTGCGAAGGCGCACGGGGGGAAACCGACCCTGAGGGCGACCATGTTGTCCTAGTCAACGCGAGGCTGCGGTCCTATACTAGGAATCCAAACGCACACGGTCAAGCGTTGTCCAGGACAAATTCGCCTCATGTCCACCGGAGACGACCGTCGAAGTGCCTCGAGGCGGGGATGCAGTAACACCGGATGAACGATCGCAACGCCACGCCGTCGCTGTCGCGGACGATCGCCGCGGTCGAACGCGACACCGGCCTGTCGAAAGACACGCTGCGAGTGTGGGAGCGCCGTTACGGCTTCCCTCATCCGGACCGCGACCAGTTCGGCGAACGGGTCTACCCGATCGAGCAGGTCGACAAGCTCCGCGTGCTCCGGCGCCTGATGGACGCCGGCCACCGCCCGGGCAAGGTCATCCACCTGCCGATCGACCAGCTGCAGACGCTCGCCGCCGAGACCACCGGCTCGTCGGTCACGCCGCGCTCGATGGGCGACGCGAACGCCGAGCACGAGGATCTGCAGCGCTTCCTCGAGCTGGTGAAGGCGCACGAGGTCGAGTCGCTGCGGCGCGCGCTGTCGCAGGCGCAGCTGCGCATCGGCATGGAGCGCTTCGTCACCGAGATCGTCTCGCCGCTGACCCGGATGGTCGGCGACGCGTGGGCGCGGGGCTACGTCGAGGTGTTCGAGGAGCACCTCTACACCGAGTCGATCCAGGTCGTGCTGCGCAGCGCGATCGGCACCATCCCGCAGCCGGCGCGCCGCCCGCGGATCCTGCTGACCACGATCCCCCAGGAGCCGCACGGACTCGGCCTGCTGATGGCCGAGGCGATCCTCGCGCTCGAAGGCTGTCGCTGCGTGTCGCTCGGCGTGCAGACGCCGATCTGGGACATCGTGCTCGCCTCGAGCGCGCACCGTGCCGACGTGGTCGCGCTGTCGTTCTCCGCGACGGTGAACCCGAACCAGGTGCTCGACAGTCTCTTCGAACTGCGCCAGAAGCTGCCGCCCGAGACCGCGATCTGGGCCGGCGGCAACTGCCCGATCCTGCAGCGCCGCCCGCCGCAGGACGTCACGGTGCTCAGCGAGCTGGTCGACATCCAGCCGGCGATCCGCCGCTGGCGCGAGACGCACCCCGAGGGCTGACTCGCCGGGGCGGCCCGTGCCGGCAACTTCCGGCGCGCGGCGGCGTCCTCCCCCGCCATGGCAGCGACGGCGCACCGCGGCAACAAGGCTTTCCTGCCCAGCAAGCCCTGCGCGCACTGCGCGCGGCCGATGACCTGGCGCAAGCGCTGGGCGAAGACCTGGAACGACGTCCGGTACTGCTCCGATGGCTGTCGAGTCGCTGCGGCTCGTGCTCGGCGACCAGCTGAGCCGAGATAACCCCTGCCTGTCCGGCCTCGATCCGGCGCGCGACCGCGTCGCGATGATCGAGGCGTCCGACGAGTCGACGCACGTGCGCAGCCACAAGGCGCGCACCGTCCTGTTCCTGTCCGCGATGCGGCACTTCGCCGCGGAGCTGCGCGCCGATGGCGTGCCGCTCGACTACGTGGCGCTCGACGACGCCGGCCCGCCGACGCTCGCTGGGCGCCTCGAGGCGCTGCTCGACGCGCTCGGCCCGCGCGAGCTCGTCGTGTGCGAGCCCGGCGAGTGGCGGCTGCGGGTCGCGCTGCAGGACCTCGCCGCGCGCCGCGCGCTGCCGCTGCGCGTGCTGCCCGACACGCACTTCCTGTGCCCGACCGAGGACTTCGCCCGCTGGGCCGGTCGCGGCAAGGCGCTGCGGATGGAGGCGTTCTATCGCCGCATGCGCGTGCGCCACCGCGTGCTGATGCGCGACGACGGCGAGCCCGAGGGCGGGCGCTGGAACTTCGACGAGGACAACCGCGGCGCGTTTCCGAAGTCCGGGCCCGGCGCGATCCCGCCGCCCGCGCGCTTCGAGCCCGATGCGACCACGCGCGAGGTGATCGCGATGGTCGAGCGGCGCTTCCCCGAGCACCCGGGCTCGACCGCATCGTTCGGCTGGCCGGTCACGCGCGCGCAGGCGCTCGAGGCGCTCGCGCGCTTCGTCGAGACGCGGCTCGCCGGCTTCGGCCGGTACCAGGACGCGATGTGGACCGGCACGCCGTTCGGCTGGCACGCGCTGCTCGCGAGCAGCCTGAACCTGAAGCTGCTCGATCCGCGCGAGGTGATCGGCGCGGTCGAGCGCGCGTGGCGCGCGCAGCCTGCCGCCGAGCGCGACGCCGACCGCGCGCCGCTGTCGCTCGCCACCGTCGAGGGCTTCGTGCGGCAGGTGCTCGGCTGGCGCGAGTTCGTCCGCGGTGTCTACTGGCTCGACATGCCCGGGATGGCCGACGCGAACCACTTCGGCGCCGTGCGGCCGCTGCCCGCGTGGTGGTGGAGCGCCGACACGCGGATGGCCTGCATGCGCGAGACGATCGGCCAGACGATGCGCGAGGGCTACGCGCACCACATCCAGCGGCTGATGGTCACCGGCAACTTCGCGCTGCTCGCCGGCCTCGCGCCGCGCGAGGTCGCCGCGTGGTACCTCGCGGTCTACGTCGACGCGGTCGAGTGGGTCGAGCTGCCGAACGTCGCCGGCATGGCGCTGTACGCGAACGGCGGACGCTTCACGACGAAGCCCTACGCCGCGAGCGGCGCCTACGTGAAGCGGATGAGCGACTACTGCCGCGGCTGCGCGTACTCGCCCGAGGTGCGCACCGGCCCGCGCGCGTGCCCGATGACGACGCTGTACTGGCGCTTCCTCGACGCGCACGAGGCCGAGCTGGCCGCGAACCCGCGCACCGCGCTGATGGCACGCAACGTGGCGCGCCTGTCGGCCGACGAGCGCGACGCGATCCGCGACTGGGGCGAGCGGCTGCTCGCCGACCTCGACCGGGTCTGAGCGGGCCCCCGCGGGACACGATCGCGCGGCGGCCGGCGCCGCGCCCCGTCAGCCCGCGTCGCGCGGCCCGGCGAACAGCGTCAGCACGCCGGTGTGCCCGTAGAGGCGGTGGTTCGCGATCTCGCCGTTGGCGAAGAAGCCGACCAGCGGGAAGTCGCCGAGCTGCGACTGCAGCAGCCCGACCTCGGCCGACGGCGCACCGAACAGGGCGCGGCCGCGCGCGACGCACGACACGTAGACGCCGCCGCGGATCGCGAGGCCGTCGGTCTCGAGCTCGTCGCGCAGCTCGGTGCAGGTGCGCACGAGGTCGGCGCGCGCCGCGCGCGCGTCGCGCGTGCAGAACACCGCGCGGTCGCCCTCCTGCGGCAGCGCCGCGACCGCGACCAGCCGGTTGTGCGGGTCGATGCCGACGAGGTTGCGCACCAGGTAGTCGCCGAAGCCCGGGCGCGGCCCGCGCGACGGGCCCTCGCCGTCGGCGAGCCCGACGAACAGGCCCGCGCGCACGCGCTCGGTCGGCATCGCGCGCATCAGGGTCGCGCCGTCGCGGCTCGCACGCGCCTCCTCGGCGACGCCGAGGTCGGCGAGCAGCACGTCGAGCGCGGGACGGCCGTCGAGCGTGCGGATCAGGTTCGAGCTGCAGCCCGATATCACGTGCTCGCCGGCGATCGGCGAGCAGCCCTGCGTGACCCGCGTGCGCAGGTCGACGTCGGACGAGAACACCACGCCCGACAGGCCGCCGGCAACGACGCGGTCGGCGAGCTGGGGCAGCGGCTCGACGCGTCCGCTCGCGATGCCGCCGAACAGCCTGCCCGACGCGACCTTGACCGCCATGTCCTCGACCAGCTCGGCGAGGTCGGGCGTGGCGGGGTCGGCGTGCACGAGCGCGGTCTGCGCGGCGACCGCGCCGCCGGCCGTGCGCGCGCCGGGCGCCGGCGGCGGGCGCGAGCCGGAGAACACCTGGAAGCTGTCCTCGGGCAGGTCGCACAGCATCAGCGCGATCGCCGGCTCGTCCTCGTACTCGACGCCGCTCGCGACGATCGACTGCCCGCAGGTGCCGGCCCAGTGCGCGACGCCGGTACGGCGCTCGAGCAGCTCGAGCAGGTCGGCCGCGTGCGGCGCGAGCGCGGGCGTGAGGTACACGAGCCCGAGCCTCGCGGCCTGCGACCAGCCCGGCTGTCCGGCACGGCCCTCGACCTGCGCGAGCGCGAGCTCGGCCGCCATCCGCCAGTCGGGATGGGTCGCGTGGCCGTGACGGAACAGCGTCACGGAGTCGCCTTCGGCGCGCGGGCCTTCGCGGGCGCGCGCTTGCGCTTGGCCGGCGCACGCCTGGCCGGAGCACGCACGGGTTTCGGCGCGGCGGCGGCCTTGGCCACCGCGCCGGCCGCGCTGCCGGCGACCTTCATCGCGTTGACCGCCGCGTTCTGCAGTCCCCCGCCCGACATCGCCGCCTCGGCGACCTGGTTGAAGTTCTGCTGCAGCAGGTTCCACCACGCGGTCGGGTTGATGGCGGCGAGCGGCACCGCGGCGGCCGACGCGGCGGCGCCCTCGCGCGCGGGGGCGGCGGGCTGCGCCGCTTCGGGGGCCGGGGCGGGCGCCGGCGCGGGCCGGGCCGCGGGTTTGGCGCGCGCGGCGACGCCTTCGGCCGCGGCCATCGGCAGCGTGCCGAGCGTCGAGCCGAACGCCTTGACCGCGGCGAGCGTGCCGCGCTGGATCTCGAGGCCCTGGATCGTGCCGTGCAGCATGCTGAGGTTCACGTTCAGCCACTGCTCGACCGCCTTCAGGTCGGCGATCCGCTTGTCGAGCTCCTCGATGTCGACCGTCGGCACCAGCGTGCTCGGGATGTTCAGCGTGGACCATGCGCGCTTGACGAACTCGACGCTGTCGAGCATCTGCCCGATGCCGCCGATCGCCATCTTGCTCATGTCGAACGCCGTCTTCGATCCGGCCATCGTGTCCGCCTTTCGCGTGAGGATGCGTCGGCGAACGATAGCAGCAGCGCAGACCCGGCCACAACGCCGGGCCCGGCCGCGCGGAGCGGCCTCAGTAGCCGCGCACCGGGTCGACCGGACGTCGCAGCGGCTCGCCGCGGCCCAGCCGTTCGACCTCCTCGGCGAACTGCGCCATCACCGTGTCCGGGTCGAGCTGACCCGCCACGTGGGGCGTCAGCGTCAGGTTGGGCGCGCTCCAGAGCGGGTCGTCGTCCGGCATCGGCTCGCGCACCTGCACGTCGATCGTCGCGCCCGAGAGCTGCCCGCTCTCGAGCGCCGCGATCAGGTCCGGCTCGACCACGTGCCCGCCACGGCCGATGTTCACGAAGAACGCGCCGCGCGGCAGCCGCGCGAGCATCGCCGCGTCGACGAGGCCGGTCGTGTCCGGCGTCAGCGGCAGCGCGCAGACCAGCACCCGCGCGCGCGGCAGCGCGGCGGCGAGCCCGTCGGCGCCGGCGAAGGTCTCGATGTCCGGCACGTCGCGCGGCGAGCGGCTCCAGCCGGACACGACGAAGCCCATCGTCGCGAGCGAGCGCGCGATCCGCTGCCCGATCGGGCCGAGCCCGAGCACCAGCGCCGGCACGCCGACCGCGGGCGAGCGGTGGCGCGTCCAGTCGCGCGCGGCCTGCTGCGCGCGGTAGCGCGGCGCGATGCGCAGGTGGTCGAGCGCCGCGTGCACGACGTACTGCGCGAGCTCGATCGCCTGCGCGTCGTCGGCGACGCGCGCGATCGGCAGGCCGGGCGGCAGGTCGGGCGTCGCGAGCAGCTTGTCGACGCCGGCCGCGCAGTTGAACAGCAGCTCGAGGTTGGGCAGCCGCGGCAGCAGCCCCGCCGGCAGCCGCCACGCGACGAGCCAGCGGATCGAGGCGGGGTCCCAGTCGCCGTCGATCGTCGTGTGCACCGGGTGCGGGAAGCCGCTCGTGCGCAGCGCCTGCGCGAAGGTCTCGGGCGGCATCGGCTTGGAGAGGATCAGCGCGGCCATCGTCGTCGCCTCAGAACGGGTCGCGCTCGTCGAAGCGCGGGGCGCGCTTCTCGCGCAGCGCGGCCACGCCTTCCTTCACGTCCGGCCCGGCGAAGCCCATGAACTCGAGCGCCAGCGACGCGTCGAACGCCGGCCCCGCCGAGCGCAGCCAGTTGTTCAGCGCGTACTTGGTCCAGCGGATCGCGGTCTGGCTGCCGGTGGCGAGCTTCCTCGCGACCTCGAACGACTTCGCGCGCAGCGCCGCCTCGTCGTCGACGACCAGCGACACCAGCCCGATCCGCTCGGCCTCCTCGCCGGTCAGCGGCTCGCACAGCATCAGGTAGTACTTCGCCTTGGCCATGCCGCACAGCAGCGGCCAGATCACCGCCGCGTGGTCGCCGGCCGCGACGCCGAGCCGCGTGTGCGCATCGACCAGCTTGGCGTCGCGCGTGGCGATCGACACGTCGGCGAGCACGCCGCAGACGAGGCCCGCGCCCGCGGCCGGCCCGTGCATCGCCGAGACGATCGGCTTGCCGCAGTTGATCATGTTGTAGACGAGGTCCTTCGCCTCGCGCCAGACGCGCGCGCGCACGTGGAAGTCGTCGGCCATCGCCTCGACCAGCGAGGCGTCGCCGCCGGCCGAGAAACCGCGACCCTCGCCGCGGATCAGCGCGACGCGCATCGCCGGGTCGGCGTCGAGCGTGCGCCAGACTTCGGTCATCTCGAAGTGCGTGCGGTCGTCGGCGGTCGGCAGCTTCTGGCCCGGTCGGCAGGTCATCACGATCTCGAGCACGCCGTCGTCGTGCTTCTCGAGGCGCAGCGAGCGGTAGTCGTCGTAGGCGAGCGGCATGGCGGGGCCCGGGCGGTCGTTGGATCGGCGATTGTAGGGCCCGGCCGCGCGGCACGCGCCGACGCGTTCCGGCGCCTGCATGAGCACATGCGCGCGGCACGGGTGCTTGGCGCGGCGGTGCGCGGCGCGGTACCGTCGCCGGTCCACGACCCCACCGGAGCACGCGATGAAGGCCCGCAGCATCCTCGACACCATCGGCCGCACGCCGCACGTCCGAGCCCACCGCCTGTTCCCCGACGCCGAGGTCTGGATCAAGTCCGAGCGCGCGAACCCCGGCGGCTCGATCAAGGACCGGATCGCGCTCGCGATGGTCGAGGACGCCGAGCGCAGCGGCAGGTTGAAGCCCGGCGGCACGATCATCGAGCCGACCTCGGGCAACACCGGCATCGGCCTGGCGATGGTCGCTGCGGTCAAGGGCTACGCGCTGGTGCTGGTGATGCCCGACAGCATGTCGGTCGAGCGGCGCCGGTTGATGCTCGCCTACGGCGCGCGCTTCGTGCTGACGCCGCGCGAGAAGGGCATGAAGGGCTCGATCGCGCGCGCGCATGAGCTCGCCGCCGAGACGCCCGGCGCCTGGATCCCGCAGCAGTTCGAGAACCCGGCCAACATCGACGTGCACGTGCGCACCACCGCGCCCGAGATCCTCGAGGACTTCCCCGAGGGGCTCGACGCGATGATCACCGGCGTCGGCACCGGCGGCCACCTGACGGGCTGCGCGCGCGTGCTGAAGGCCGCGTGGCCGAAGCTGAAGGTGTTCGCGGTCGAGCCCGCGGCCTCGCCGGTGATCTCGGGCGGCGCGCCGTCGCCGCACCCGATCCAGGGCATCGGCGCGGGCTTCGTGCCGGCCAACCTCGACACCTCGGTGCTCGACGGCGTGATCACGGTCGAGGCCGAGGAGGCGCGCGCGATGGCGCGCCGCTCGGCGCGCGAGGAAGGCATCCTCGTCGGCATCTCGTCGGGCGCGACGCTCGCCGCGATCGCGAAGAAGCTGCCCGAGCTGCCCAAGGGCGCGCGCGTGCTCGGCTTCAACTACGACACCGGCGAGCGCTACCTGTCGGTCGAGGGGTTCCTGCCGGCGGGCGAGTGAGGCGGGCGCTCAGCGGGTCGGCAGGCGCTCCGTGCCGTCCAGCCGGCCCAGCGCACGGTCGAACGTCCCCAGCGGCAGGTGTCCGGCGCGGCGCGCGATCTCGAGCACCAGGCAGTCGGTGAAGCCCGGGCGGGCGCGGCTGCGGAACCCCTGCAGTGCCGCCGCGACCACGTCGCTGTCCTGCACGACGATCCGCTCGTGCTCGAGCAGCAGGCCGAGCGCCGCGACCAGCCGGTCGCGGCTCACCCCGTAGACGGACTCGAGCACCCACACCGTCTCGGCGAGCACCACGTGCGAGACCCATGCGCCGGACGCGACGAACTCGGCGGCCGCGCGCGCCTGCATCGGCTCGTCGCCGACGAGGACGCGGACGAGGGCGTTCGTGTCAACCGCGCGCATGCTTGCGGCGGACGTGTTCCCTGAGGCCTTCCCTCAGCTCGTCGAGGGTGCGCGGCTCGGGCGGGGCATCGAAGAGCGCTGCCCGGATCTGCTCGGTGCCGACTCGGCCGGCCCGCCGCACGACGTAGGCCCCATCCGCCGCGTGCCATTCGAGCGCCGAGCCGGGCCCCAGGCCGAGCCGCTTCCGGACCTCTGAAGGAACCGAGACCTGGCCCTGGGACGTGAGCTTGGAGACGGGTGTCGGCATGATGCCGGACACCTTATCGCATTACCACAGTAATGGAAACGGTCCCGGGCGCGGCGGGTTCAGTCCGCCTTCGCCACAGTCTGCTCGATCGCCCCGAACACCGACATCCCGTCGGAGCCGACCATCTCGATGCGGATGGTGTCGCCGAACCTCATGAACGCGGTCTGCGGCGCGCCCGACTCGATCGTCTCGAGCGAGCGGACCTCGGCGATGCACGACCAGCCCTTGCTCGTGTCCTTGTTCGACACCGTGCCCGAGCCGACGATGCTGCCCGCGCGCGCGTTGCGCGTCTTCGCGACGTGCGCGACCAGCCGGTGGAAGTCGAACACCATGTCGGTGCCGGCGTCGGCCTCGCCGACCTTGCGGCCGTTCCACCAGCAGCGCATCGGCAGGTGGACCTTGCCGTCGCGCCACGCGTCGCCGAGCTCGTCGGGCGTCACCGCGACCGGTCCGAACGCGGTCGCGGGCTTGCCCTGGAAGAAGCCGAAGCCCTTCGCGAGCTCGGCGGGGATCAGGTTGCGCAGGCTCCAGTCGTTGACCAGCATCAGCAGCTTCACGTGCGACGCGCACTGCTCGGGCGTCGCGCCCATCGGCACGTCGTCGGTCACTACCGCGACCTCGGCCTCGAAGTCGATGCCCCAGTCCTCCGACAGGAACCGTGCGTCGTCGCGGGGCCCGAGGAAGTCGTCCGACCCGCCCTGGTACATCAGCGGGTCGGTCCAGAAGGTCGCGGGCATCTCGGCGTTGCGCGCGCGGCGGACCAGCTCGACGTGGTTCACGTAGGCCGAGCCGTCGGCCCACTGGAACGCGCGCGGCAGCGGCGCCATGCACTGCCGCGGATCGAACGCGAACGCATGACGCGCCTTGCCCGAGTTCAGCGTCCGGTAGAGGTCCTCGAGCTGCGGCGCGACGAAGCCCCAGTCGTCCAGCGCGCGCTGCAGCGTCGGCGCGATGCCGTTCGCGATGTGCGCGGTCGACAGGTCGCGCGAGACGACGAGCAGCTGGCCGTCGCGGCTGCCGTCCTTCATCGTGGCGAGCTTCATCGGGGCTCCGGGGCGGGGGTCGCGGGACGGCGAGGATAGCGCAACGCCCCGGCCCGCCCGGCGCGCCGGCCCGCCGCCGGCTCAGAACGCCCAGCGTGCCGACAGCGTCGCGGTGGTCGCGCTCACCACGTTGTAGAGCTCGTCGTTGTCGACGCCGCCGCGCAGGTGCCGCAGCCCCGCGGCGACCGACCAGCCGGGGCCGATCGCCCACCGCACGCGGGCCGCGCCGTCCCACAACCCGGTGCCGCCCGGGCCGGGCGCGCCGTCGAGCTCGGCCTCGAAGGTCCAGCCGGTGCCGAGCGCGCGCGCCGCCGACAGGTGCAGCAGTGGCACCGGCCCGACATTGTCGAAGCGCTGCACGGTCCCGCCCTGCGCGAGGCGGATCGACGCGTCGCGGATCGCGAGCGTGCCGCCCGCGCGCAGCGCCCAGCCCGTGCTCGGGTCGTCGCGCCCGAAGAGCGGCACCGAATAGGTCGCCCGCCAGGTGTCGAACACGTAGGTCAGGGAGGTCGGGGCGCCGGCGGCGAAGGTCGCGTCCTGGAAGCGGATCGCGGTGCCCGGGACGGCGGTCCCGTCGAGTCGCAGCGGCACGTACGCGAGCCGCAGGCGGTGGCCCTCGCCCCACCACCGGACCGGCAGCTCGGCGGTCAGGCGCCCGCTCGTCGCGCGGTCGCCGGTGAAGTCGATCGCGGAGAACCGGGTGCCGTTCGCGTCGTTCGGCTTCTGGATGTCGTTGCGCGCGAAGTCGGTCCAGCCGCCCTCGAGCTCGACCCACGGGCCGCGCGCGACGAGCTGCGCGTGCGCGCCGGCGCAGCCGACGGCGAGCGCGGTCGCGGCGAGCGTGCGGGCGAGGGCGGCGAACGGGCGGGCGACGGACATCGAGGGCTCTCCTGGCGCAGGGCGCGGCGGTTGCTGGGTCGCGACGGTACCGCCGTCCTGACGACCCCGTCGCGCTCAGGGTCGCCCCATCAGCGCCTCGATCCGCGGCGCCTGCGCGGCGAGCGCGGCCTCGCCGGCGGCGACGAGCGCGCCGCCCGGGTCGCGGGACTCGAGGAAGTGGCGGTGCACGTCGAGCCGGATCACCAGGTCGGCGGCCGCGAGCTGCTCGGCGATCAGCGCGTTGACCGTGATGTGCAGCGCCTGGAAGGCGGCGTCCAGCGGCGTGTCGACGGGCGCCTCGTGGGGCCGGTAGGCGATGTCGAGCGCGACCACGCGCGCGGCGCCGAGCTCGCGCGCGGCGCGCACCGGCACCGGCTCGACGAGGCTGCCGTCGACGAGGTCGCGGCCGTCGACGCGGATCGGCTCGTAGAGGGCCGGCACGCACGCGGAGGCGGCGACCGCGAGGCCGCCCGGCCCGCGGTCGAGCACGACGCGTCGGCCGGACTGCAGGTCGGTGGCGACCGCCGCGAACCGGGCGGGCCACCGCTCGATCGGCCGTCCGCCCGCGTGGCGCTCGACGAGCGATGCGACCGCGTCGCTGCGCAGCAGTCCGCGGCGCGGCAGAGCGGGCCGCACCCCGGCCAGCCAGCCGAGCGTGTCGGCCTCGGCGCGGATCCGGTCGGCGGGCAGGCCGAGCGCCCAGAGCGCACCGGCGATCGCGCCCGCGCTCGTGCCGACGACGAGGTCCGGCACCCAGCCGCGGGCCTGCATCGCGCGGATCACGCCGACGTGGACCAGCCCGTGCCGCGAGCCGCTGCCGAGCGCGAAGGCGAGCGCGTGTCCGGGCGCTGCCGTGCGCTGCGCGGGGGCCTGCGGCGCGGCCGCGGAGCGCTGCGCCTCCGAAGTGCCCGGGAGCCCCGCCCAGCCGCCCGCTGCGGCCATCGCGAGACCGCTGCCGACGGCCCGGCGGCGTGCGGTGCGGTGTGGGGGGGCGGGCATCGGCAGCGCGTCCTCGTAGGCGCCGTCCATGCCCGTGCGGGCGGCGGTCGCACGGTGTCGATCCTAGGGCAGCGCGGGGCCGGACGCCACGCGCGCGCGGCGCTCGTCCGAGGGATGCCGGATCCGGATCGCCGGGCCTCGAAATTTCATGGTCCGGCCGGCTTGTCGCAACCGTCGGCGCGACGCTAACCTGTGCCGCAGCGGTCCCCGGGGCCGCGCGAGGGGAGAGGGGACATGTCCGTGCGCCCGCTGCGCGAGCAGGTGAGCGACGAGGAGTGGCGGCTGAGGGTGGATCTGGCCGCCTGCTATCGGCTGGTGGCGCTCTACGGCATGAGCGACCTGATCTTCACGCACCTCACCGCCAAGCTTCCCGCCCGCGTCACGGGCGGGGCCGAGCAGTTCCTGATCAATCCGTTCGGCATGCTGTTCGACGAGATCACCGCGTCGTCGCTGATCCGCATCGATCGGGACGGCAACCCGCTGACGGATTCGCCCCTGCCGGTCAACCGAGCGGGCTTCGTGATCCACGGCGCGATCCACGAGGCCCGTCCCGAGGTCGCCTGCGTGCTGCACACCCACACCCGCGCCGGCATCGCCGTCAGCGCCCGGCAGGACGGTCTGCTGCCGCTGTCGCAGCAGGCGACGCTGGTGATGGGCTCGCTCGCGTACCACGACTACGAGGGCATCGCGGTGCGCGACGACGAGCGGGCGCGCCTGCAGCGCGACCTGGGCGCGAGCGACTGCATGATCCTGCGCAACCACGGGCTGCTGACCGTCGGCCTGACGATCGCCGACGCGTTCTGGCGGATGTACACGCTCGAGAGCGCCTGCCGCATCCAGGTCGATGCCCGGCATGGGGGCGGCCGGCTGGTGCACGTCGACCGGCAGATCGTCGACGGCGTCACCGAGGCGGTCTCGGCGGTCTCGGACACGCACCCGGCCCGCCTGGCGTGGCCCGCGCTGCGCCGGCAGCTCGACCGGGTCTCGCCCGGCTACGATCACTGACACAGAGGGGACGCGCCGTGAACGCACCGAGGCTGCATGCCGGACCGTCCGCCTGGACCCGGGCGCAGATGGAGGCCGACCGGTCCTGGATGTGCACGCTCGACGCCGACGAGATCGACGACGTGCGTCGTGCGCTGTCGATCGCGCGCTCGACCGGTCGTCCGCCGGCCGCGCTCACCGCGGCGGATTTCCCGCTGCCGGTGCTCGGCGCACGGATCCGCCGCCTGGTGCGGGAGCTCGACGAGGGACGCGGCTTCGAGCTGTGGCGCGGGCTGCCGGTCGACGAATGGAGCCTCGAGGAGCGGCAGACGGCCTACTGGTGCCTCGGCATGCACCTGGGGCGTCCGATCGTGCAGAACGCCCGCGGCGAGCTGCTGGGCAGCGTGATGAACACCACCGGCACCGATCCGCAGACCAACGCCAACAGCCGCTTCTATCACACCAACGCCGCGGCGCCGTTCCACGTCGACGGCGCGGACGTGGTCGGGCTGATGTGCGTGCGTGGCGCGAAGGAAGGCGGCGCGAGCCTGATCGTCAGCTCGACCCGCATCCACGACGAGATCGTGCGCCGTCGCCCGGACCTGGTGCCGCTGCTGTTCGAGCCGCTGTGGTTCGATCACCGGGGCGAGCGCAACGCGGTCACCGGGGAGCCGTACTGGGTCACGTCGATCTGCGGCTGGTCGGGAGACAAGCTGTCGACGATGTACCTGCGGAACTTCATCGAATCGGGCCAGCGCTACCCGGGCGCGCCGCTGCTGACCGCGCGCCACCGCGAGCTCTTCGACCTGATCGACGCGCTTGCCGCGTCGGACGAGCTGTGCCTGTCGATGGACTTCCGGCCCGGCGACATCCAGTGGCTGAACAACCACGTGACCCTGCACTCGCGCACGAGCTTCGTCGACTGGCCCGACCCCGAGCGTCGTCGCTGGCTGTTGCGACTGTGGCTGAACCTCGAGAAGCGTGACCGCTTCACCGACACGTACGGCTTCTACGGCATCGCCACCGACCCGATCGCCGCCTGACCCGGCGCCGGGGCGAGGCGCGGCCCGACGATT
>JBILTM010000217.1:0-7979 GCA_044371545.1 Burkholderiaceae bacterium | reverse complement strand
CGCGAGGTTGGTGCTGGTGATGCCGAACGCGAGTTCGTGCAGGTTGGTCTTGCCGAGCACGATCGCGCCGGCGTCGAGCAGGCGCTGCAGCGAGGGCGCGGTGTTCCTCGGCCGCGCGTCGCGCAGCGCGGGCGTGCCGCCGGTGGTGGGCGTGCCGTCCAGGTTGATGTTGTCCTTGACGACGATCGGCAGGCCCGCGAGCGGAGGCAGCGCGCCGCCGGCCTTCACCGCGGCGTCGACGCGCGCGGCCGCGGCGAGCGCGTCCGCCTCGGTGAGCAGGATCATCGCGTTCAGCTCGCCCTGGGCGCGGGCACGCGCGAGCAGCGTCGTCACGAGCGCGGTCGCGGTGAGCGCGCCGGAGCGGATCGCGGCGACGGTCTCGGTGGCGGTCAGCTCGAGCTGGCGGGAGGGGTCCATGCGGCGGGGCTCCGGGGTCGGTGCGGGCGCGGGGCGGCCCGTCGGCTCCGATGCTAGCGCGATGCGCCGACGCCGACCGGCTCCGCGTTCCGGCCGCGACCCGCATCCCGGTTATCATGTCATCAGACCAGTTTGAGGCCGCCCCGGCGCGGCCGATCCATGAGAGGACCACGATGACGACGACGATCGCGCTGCTCGGCGCGGGCGGGAAGATGGGCGTGCGGCTCGCGGGCAACCTGCGCGGCTCGCGCTTCGCGGTGCGGCACGTCGAGCCGGGCGAGGCGGGCCGCGCGCGGCTGCGCGACGAGCTCGGCATCGAGTGCGTCGGGCGCGACGCCGCGCTCGACGGCGCGGCGGTGGTGATCCTCGCGGTGCCCGACACGGTGATCGGCAAGGTCGCCGCAGAGATCGCGCCGCAGCTGCGCCCGGGCACGATGGTGATGACGCTCGACGCGGCCGCGCCCTTCGCCGGCCACCTGCCGAAGCGCGACGACCTGGTCTACTTCGTCGCGCACCCGTGCCATCCCCCGATCTTCAGCGCCGAGCTGCGGCGCGACGGCAAGCCGGACTTCTTCGGCGGCGGGCACGCGCCGCAGTCGATCGTCAGCGCGCTGATGCAGGGCTCGCCGGCCGATTTCGACCTCGGCGAGGAGATCGCGCGGACGATCTACGCGCCGATCCTGCGCTCGTACCGCGTGACGGTCGAGCAGATGGCGCTGCTCGAGCCGGGCCTGTCGGAGACGGTCTGCGCGACGCTGCTCGCGGTGATGCGCGACGCGATGGACGAGGTCGTCGCACGCGGCGTGCCGCGCGACTGCGCCCGCGACTTCCTGCTCGGCCACATGACGATCCTCGCTGCGGTGACCTTCGGCGAGATCCCGGGCGCGTTCTCGGACGCGTGCAACAAGGCGATCGAGTTCGGCAAGCCGCGGCTGATGCGCGACGACTGGCGCGCGGTGTTCGAGCGCGAGGAGATCGCCGAGAGCATCCGCCGGATCACCTGAGGCCTCCGTGCCCCGCGCGACGCCGACCCGCGGCGCCCCCACGCCGACCCGCGGCGCCCCCACGCCGATCCGCCGCCGCAAGCTCTGCGACGAGATCGCCGAGCGGCTGATGGCGCGGATCCGCGACGGCGAGCTCGCGCCCGGCGAGCCCCTGCCCTCCGAGCGCGAGCTGATGGACCTGTACGGCGTGGGCCGGCCGTCGGTGCGCGAGGCGCTGCAGGCGCTCGAGCACGCCGGCATCGTCGAGATCTCGCACGGCGAGCGCGCGCGCGTGGCGGTACCGAGCGCCGAGGCGCTGGTCGCGCAGGTCGCGCAGGGAGCGCGTCACCTGTTGCGCGTGCAACCCGAGACGCTGCCCCACGTGCGCGACGCGCGGGTGCTGCTCGAGGTCGGCACCGCGCGGCGCGCCGCCGAACGCGCCACGCCCGAGGACGTGCGGGCGCTTCGCGCGCGGCTCGACGCACAGCGCGCGGTCCGCGACCGGCAGGACGCGTTCGTCGCCACCGACATGGCGTTCCATCGCGAGCTCGCGCGGATCTCCGGCAACCCGATCTTCCCCGCGCTGGTCGAGGCGCTGTTCGACTGGGCCCGGACCGCGTACCGCTCGCTCGTGCGCGCGCCCGGCGCCGAGACGCTGACGCTCGAGGAGCACGGCCGGCTGGTCGCGGCGATCGAGGCCGGCGACTCGGACGCGGCCGAGGCCGCGATGCGTGCGCACCTGACCCGCTCGGACGCGCGCTATGGCGTGCGTCCGCCCGTCTCCGCCCGTCGCGCCTCGCCGCGGCGCGCCCCCCGCAGGACCCCGGAATGAAGACCTACGAGATCGCGACCATCGACGGCGACGGCATCGGCCCCGAGGTGTGCCGCGCGACGGTCGCGGTACTGACCGAAGCCTGCGGCGCGCGGCTGCGCTTCGTGAACCTCGACGGCGGCGCCGGCCACTACGCGCGGACCGGCGAGGTGCTCCCCGAGGCGACCTTCGAGGCGTGCCGCAGCGCGGACGCGATCCTGCACGGCGCCGCGGGGCTGCCCGAGGTCACCTATCCCGACGGCACCGAGGTCGGCAACGACCTGCACCTGCGGCTGCGCTTCCGCCTCGACCTGTACGCGAACGTGCGGCCGATCCGGTTGTACCGCGGCGCGACGTCCCCGCTCGCCGGATGGGCGCCGGGGCGGATCGACTACGTGATCGTGCGCGAGAACACCGAGGGCCTGTACGCGAGCCGCGGCGCCGGCACGAACCTGCGCGGCGAGGTCGCGACCGACACGCTGGTGATGACCCGCCGCGGCGTCGAGCGCGTCGCGCGCTTCGCGTTCGAGCTCGCGCGCAGGCGCTCCGGCGCGCCGCGCGACGGCCGCCGCCGCGTGACCGTCTGCGACAAGGCGAACATCCTGCGCAGCTACGCGTTCTTCCGCGCGGTCTGCCAGGAGGTGGCGCGCGACTATGCGGACGTCGAGATCGACTACGCGTACGCCGACGCCATCACCGTCCACATGCTGAAGAAGCCGGACTTCTACGACGTGATCGTCGCCGAGAACATGTTCGGCGACATCATCTCGGACCTCGGCGCGGGCACCGTCGGCGGGCTGGGCATCGCCGCCTCGGCCGAGCTGGGCGAGCACCACGGCCTCTTCCAGGGCGCGCACGGCTCGGCGCCCGACATCGCCGGGCAGGACCTCGCGAGCCCGGTCGCGACGGTGCTGTCGGGCGCACTGATGCTGCGCTGGCTCGGCGAGCGGCACGGCGACGCGACGCTGGTCGAGGACGCGGCGCGCGTCGAGCGCGCGGTCGAGGCGGTGCTCGGCGCGGGCGAGGTGGTGCCGCGCGACCTCGGCGGCACGGCGTCGTGCAGCGCGATGACGGACGCGATCCGCAGGGCGCTGGGCTGAGCGCAGGCTCGGCCACGACACGCCGCCGTTCGCCCTGCCCGATCGGTCAGGGCCTCGGGGCGGACGAAGTGGACGAGGTGGACGTCCGTGCCGACGCCGACGGCACCGCCCGCAGCGCCAGCCACGCGAGCACCGACAGCGCGGTCGTCCCCCAGAGCGCGCCCGCCCCCCAGCGCTCGAGCATCAGCCCGAACACGTATGGCGCGACTGCCTGCGCGATCCGCGTCGGCGCCATCAGCCAGCCCTGGCGCGCACCGTAGCCGACCGCGCCGAACAGCGCGAGCGGCAGCGCCCCGCGCGAGATCGTCATCAGCCCGCCGCCGGCGCCGTGCAGCAGCGCGAACAGCGGCGCGAACGCCGGCCCGCCGAGCAGCAGCACCAGCACCGCCGCCGGATGGCCGAGCGTCGCGGCCTGCGCGACCTTCAACGGATCGGCCCGCCGCAGCGGCCAGAACTGCGTGAGCCGGCCGAGCACCTGCGCGGGTCCCACCAGCGCACCGACCGCCACCGCCACCGCCGCGGTGGTCCCCGCCATCTGCAGCATCCGCGGGCCGTGCGCGGCGAACGCGGTGGTGACGAACCACGTCGACGCGAACACGAAGGCGAGCAACGCGAAGGTCGCGCGGCCGGCGGCCACGGTGGGGCCCGCGCGATCGGCGACACCCGCCGGCTCGCGTTCGCTCGCAGGCGCCGCTGGATGCGGATCCGGCACCACGCCCTCGGGCCGCGCCCGTGGCACAGCGGCATTGAGCGGCAGCGCGACCGCGAGATGCAGCAGCGCCCAGCCGGCGCACGCGCCACGCCAGCCCCACCGCGCCTCCATCCACGCGGACAGCGGCCAGCCGACCGTGCTCGCGAAGCCGCCGAACAGCGTGATGCCGGTGATCGCGTCCTTCGCCGCCGTGCCGTAGAGCCGCACGACCGTCGCGAACGCCGCCTCGTAGAGCCCGACGCCCATCGCGACGCCGATCGCCGCCCAGGCGACGAACATCGACACCGGGCCTCCCGCGAGCGCGAGCGCCGCGAGCCCGGCGGCGAACATCAGGTTGCTCGCGATCAGCACCGGCCGGCCGCCCCAGCGGTCGATCGCCCGCCCCGAGGCCGGCCCGACCAGCGCCGAGCCGCCCATCGCGAGCGAGAACGCAAGGAACACCGTCGGCACGTCGACGCCGACGTCGCGCGCCAGCGGCTCGGCGAGCACCGCGGGCAGGTAGAACGAGCACCCCCACGCCAGCAGCTGGCCGGTGCCGATCGCGGTGACCACCGCCGCCCGATGCATGCCTCTCCCCGCGCGCCCCGGCGCAGCATAGCAGCGGCTCCGGTCGCGGCCGTTCCGCGACCGCGGCCCGCGGCACTCGAACGTGCGCCCGCCGCGGGGCGTCGAGGCCCGCTCGGCCACGAGGCGTCGATCGGAGAGAACGGGCCGCTCCGCATCCGCAAACGGCCGTCGGTCGGCCGCCTGGAGCGCGGACTCCGGCAACGTGACGGACGCCACTCCCCTGGCTTTCGCCCGCTCCTACGATCTGCCCGTCACACTTCGGATAGATGCCATGCGCCGATCGCTTGTCGCATTCGCCCTCTCCCTCGCCCCGCTCGCCGGTCACGCGAACGATTGGATCGTCCTCGGAGAGACCGACCGCATGGTCTGGGAAGGCCGGGCCGGCACGCGCGATTTCGACAAGAACCGAGGGGGCGAGCCGATCATCACCGCCGCCGGCCGCACACGCGAGAAGGTGTCGAACCGGATCTCGTTCGTGCGCTGGTACGCGAGGGTCGACGACTGCCGGCTGCAATACGGCAAGCTGGTCACCACCGACATGGGCGGGACGTTCCTGCGGGAGGCCGACTTCGTGCTGGGCGGCGGCACGATCGCCAGCTCGCTGGCCGAGGTGCTGTGCCACGCGGTCTCGGAAACCGACCGCAAGGGCATCTGACCCCCGGACAGGACAACGGCCTAGGTTCTTTCGAACCTAAGCCGTTGTTGTGTTGGTCGGGACGGCGGGATTTGAACTCGCGACCCCCTGCACCCCATGCAGGTGCGCTACCAGGCTGCGCTACGCCCCGAGGAGGCCGAAGTATAGCAGGCTGGAGGTGGGCCCGACCGCCTCGTGCAGGCCGGCGCTCGCCCCGAGCGCCTCAGCCGCGCGAAGGCGGCTCGGGATGCAGCAGCGCGAGCACTGCGAGCAGGTCCGCGCGCAGCGCCTGCACCGCGTTCACGGGCGGCTCCTCGACCGGCAGTGCCTCGGGCGCCTCGAGCGGCACGGCCTGCACCGCCGCCGCCGCGTCCTTGCGGCGGCCGTTCTGCGCGGCCTCGCCGAGGCGGTTGCGCGCGCCGCTGATCGTGAAGCCCTGCTCGTAGAGCAGATCGCGGATCCGGCGCACCAGCAGCACCTCGTGGTGCTGGTAGTAGCGGCGGTTGCCGCGCCGCTTCATCGGCCGCAGCTGGGTGAACTCCTGCTCCCAGTAGCGCAGCACGTGGGGCTTGACGCCGCACAGCTCGCTCACCTCGCCGATGGTGAAGTAGCGCTTGGCCGGGATCGGCGGCAGCGGGGTCCGGGGGTCGGCCTTGCTCGGCGCGGCGGCGCTCATCGGCGGGGCGCGGCCTCATCGTCGGCGTCAGCGGGGAACGCGGTCCGGTCGGTCATTCCGGGGGCAGGCGCTCGATCAGCGCCTTCAGCTTCTGGCTCGCGTGGAACGTGACGACGCGGCGCGCGGAGATCGGGATCTCCTCGCCGGTCTTGGGATTGCGCCCCGGGCGCTGCGGCTTGTCGCGCAACTGGAAGTTGCCGAAGCCGGACAGCTTGACGCTCTCGCCGCGCTCCAGCGCGTCGCGGATCTCGTCGAAGAAGGTCTCGACCATGTCCTTGGCTTCGCGCTTGTTCAGGCCGACGCGCTCGAACAGCATCTCGGCGAGCTCGGCCTTGGTCAGCGTGAAGCCCTCGTCGGCCCGGCCGCCGGCACCGAGCGCCGCGGCGAGATCGCGCCCGCGCGCCTCCAGCGCGAGGTCGGGCCCGAGATCGGACGGGGACGATTGAGTCATGCGTCGTGGTTCAGGTGGACCTCAGCCGTGCCCCGCGTGTCTGGCTCAGCCTGGTCACGATCGCCCTCATCGCCGAATCGACCTCGGCGTCCTCGAGGGTGCGCTGAGTATCTTGCATCCAAAAACGGATGGCAAGACTTTTCTCCTTATTTTCCAACCCCTTACCACGGTATTCGTCGAACAGCCTCACGTTCCGCAACGGCGTCAGGGCCGGCTCCGACGCGCGCAGCGCATCGATGTCGGCGAGCACCGCGGCGGCCGGCACGTCCTCGGACAGCACGAACGCGAGGTCGCGGATGGCGGGCGGGAACCGGGGGAACTCGCGGTACTCGGACACCGTCCGGGCGAGCACGACCTCGAGATCGAGCTCGAACAGGATCGGCGCGCCAGTCAGCTCGAGCGGCTGCACGAGCCGCGGATGCAGCGCGCCGAGCCAGCCGACCGCGCGGCCGGCGGCGTCGGCGAGCCGTGCGCATTGCCCGGGGTGCAGCGCCGGATGCGCGGCCGCCTCGCAGCGCAGCGCGCCCGGCCCGGCGATCGCCTCGAGGTCGGCCTTGACGTCGAAGAAGTCGACCGGCCGCGTCTTCGCGCCCCACTGCTCGTCGAGCGCCGGGCCCCACGCGAGACCGCCGACGCGCCAGGGCTGCGCGATGCCGGGCACCGCGAGCGGACCGGCGACGGCCGCCGCATCGCGCAGGAACACGCGTCCGACCTCGAACAGCCGCACCCGCGCGGCCTTGCGGTTCACGTTGTGCCGCAGGTTGCCGAGCAGCCCGCCCCACAGCGTGGTGCGCATCACGTTCATCGTCTCGGCGATCGGGTTGCGCAGCGCGATCGGCGCGGGGCCGGCCTCGAGCAGCGCCTCGACGCGGTCGGAGACGAATGCGTAGTTGATCACTTCCTGCCAGTCGCGATCGGCCCACGCACGCTTGAGCGCGACCACCGGGCGCCGCGACTCGGTCACCGGGCGCATCGTCGCGGTCGCCTTGGGCGGGCGCACCGGCAGACGCTCGACGCCCCAGATCCGGACGACCTCCTCGATCAGGTCCTCCTCGATCTCCAGGTCGAAGCGGCGCGACGGCGGGGTGACGACGACGACCGCGTCGCTGCCGTCGGCCGCGGTCCCCCGCTTCACCTCGTAGGCCAGGCCGAGCCGGTCGAAGGCGGCGGTGCAGTCGGCGAGACCGATGTCGGCCCCGATGACCATTCGCGCCCGCGCGACGCGCAGCGACACGGCCTTGCGCTCGGGCAGCCCGGTGACGGTGTCGTCGACCGGTCCGGCGCGGCCGCCGCAGACCTCGACGATCAGCCGCGTCAGGTAGTCGATGTGCTCGACGGTGGTCGCGCCGTCGACGCCGCGCTCGAAGCGCTGCGCGGCGTCGGTCGAGAAGTTGTAGCGTCGCGCGCGGCCGGCGATCGAGGTCGGCCACCAGAACGCGGCCTCGACGTAGATGTCGGTGGTGTCGAGCGTGACCGCGGTCGCCTCGCCGCCCATGATGCCGGCGAGGCTCTCGACCGCCTGCTCGTCGGCGATCACGCCGACCGGCAGGCCGTGCTCGTCGGGGCCGAGCTCGACGGTCTGGCCGTTGAGCAGCTCCAGCCGCTCGCCCGCGCGGCCCCAGCGGACG
>JBILTM010000216.1:0-8009 GCA_044371545.1 Burkholderiaceae bacterium | reverse complement strand
CGCGTGCGCACCTGCATCGCGGGCGGGCGCAACTTCGCGGCGCATCGCGAGGAGACGCTCGAATACTGGAAGAAGCAGGGCGCGAAGCTGCACAGCGAGATCCCGATGGGCTTCGTGAAGCTCGCCAGCTCGATGGTCCCGACCCGCAGCGTCGTCAGGCGTCCCCCCGAGACCGAGTGGTTCGACTACGAGGTCGAGGCGACCGCGGTGATCGGACGGCCCTGCGAGCGCGTGTCCGAGGAACGGGCGCTCGACGCCGTCTTCGGCTACACGATCCTGAACGACCTGTCCGCGCGAGAGCTTCAGCGCAAGGAGATGGCCAACCAGTCGATCCTGCTGGGCAAGAACTTCCCGGGCCTCGGCCCGCTTGGCCCCTGGATCACGACTGCCGACGAGGTGCCCGATCCGTCGGTGCTCGGCGTCGAGCTGCGGGTCAACGGCGAGGTGCGCCAGAAGGCTGACTGCGGCGACCTGATCTTCCCGTTCCCGCGGATGATCGCGCACTGGTCCCGCATGGGGCTCGATCGGGGCGATCTCGTCACGACCGGATCGCCCGAAGGCGTCGCGATCGGCCGGCCCGATCCGATGCCGTTCTACCTGAAGCCGGGCGACGTCGTGCATGCGATCGTCGACCGGGTCGGCACGCTCGAGACGACGATCGCCTGAGCGCGGCCGCGCGCAGGCAGAGGAGCGACGATGGATCGACGCACGATGCTCGCGGCGGGCGCCGCGCTGCTCGCCGGCTCGCCGGCGGGTGTCAGGGCCAACGAACCGAACTGGCCGTCGCGGCCGATCACGTTCGTCGTCCCGATCTCGGCCGGCAGCCCCACCGACGTGATGGCCCGGGCGGTCGCGCAGGACCTGTCGCCGAAGCTCGGGCAGCCGATCGTGGTCGACAACAAGCCGGGCGGCGGCGGGCTGATCGCGACGACGGCGGTGCAGCAGGCCAAGCCCGACGGGCACACGTTCCTGTTCACCATCTCCTCGCATTCGATCAATCCCGCGGTCCGCAAGCAGGTCCGCTACGACCCGATCCGGGACTTCACGCCGATCGGGCTGATCGGCGCGGTGCCCCACGTGCTGGTGGTCGGCCCGCACGTGCCGGCGCAGGACCTCGCGGCGCTCGTCGCGCTCGCCCGCAGCAAGCCCGATCGCCTGTCCTACGGATCGGCGGGCATCGGCATCTCCAACCACATGGAGGGCGAGCTCTTCGCCAGCATGATCGGCGCGCGGATGGTCCACGTGCCCTACAAGGGCGGTTCGTCCGAGGCGCGCGCCGACCTGTTCGCCGGCCGCATCGACATGCTGTTCGACGTGCTCGCCAACGCCGCGCCCTTCGTCCGGGAGGGGCGGCTGAAGGCGATGGGCGTCGCGCAGGCGCGGCGCAGCCGGCTCGCGCCCGAGATCCCGACGCTCGCCGAGTCGGGCCTCCCGGGGTTCGACGTGATGCCCTGGACCGGCCTGCTCGGGCCGGCTGGCGTCGATCCCGCGATCGCGCGCCGGCTCGGTCGCGTGCTCGTCGACACCGTCACCGAGCCGAAGATGGTCGAGCGTCTCGCGACCACCGGCATCGAGGCGATCGGCCAGACCCCCGAGCAGTTCGCGGCGTTCCTGCAGCGCGACGTCGCGCAGTGGAACGAGGTCGCGCGCAAGGCCCGGATCGAGATCGACTGATGGACATGCCCGCCACCCACTTCTACGAGCCCGACAAGGGCCATCGCCTGCCGCACTCCCCGCTCAAGGCGATCGTCGCGCCGCGGCCGATCGGCTGGATCTCGACGATCGACGAGGCGGGCCGGGTGAACCTCGCGCCCTACAGCTTCTTCAACGCGGTGTGCGAGAGTCCGCCGATCGTCTACTTCTCGAGCAAGGGGCGAAAGGACTCGCTGCGCAATGCGCAGCGCACCGGCGAGTTCGTCGCCAACCTGGTCACCGAGGACCTGGCGTTCGCGATGAACGAGTCCGCCGCCGAGGTGGCCCCGGGCGTCGACGAGATGGCGCTCGCCGGGCTCGAGCCGGCGCCGTCGACGCTCGTGCGGCCGCCGCGCGTCGCACGCGCAGCGGCGGCGCTCGAGTGCCGGCTGCTCGAGGTGAGGGAGCTCGTCGATCTCGACGGGCGACCGACCGACTGGCACATGGTGCTCGGCCAGGTCGTCGGCGTGCACGTCGATCCGCGCCACCTGAAGGACGGGCTGTTCGACACCGCGGGCGCGCGGGTCATGGCCCGCTGCGGCTACCGCGGGTTCTACTCGGTCGTCGACCGGCTTGTCGAGATCACCAGGCCCGCCGAATCGTCCGCGCTGGCACCGTGAAGGCTGCCGCGCACCCGCGAAGGAGACCGTGATGAAGAGATGGCTGGCGACGATCGCGACCGTGGCGCTGTCGACCGTGGCGGTGGCACAGGAGGCCTACCCGAGCCGGGCGATCCGGATGATCCTGCCGTTCCCGCCCGGCAACCCGACCGACGCGTCGGGCCGGCTGGTCGCCGAGCGGATGGCCGCCCAGCTCGGCCAGCCGGTGGTGGTCGAGAACCGCGCGGGCGCCGGGGGACAGGTCGGCGTGAAGCAGCTCGCCGACAGCCGCTCCGACGGCTACACGTTCGGGATGGTCTCGAACGGCACGAACGGGGCGGCCGCGACGGTCTTCAGCAAGCTGCCCTACGACCCGGTGGCCGCCTTCGACTTCATCGGCCGTTACGGAACCGTGCCGTGGGTCATGGCGGTGAAGCCCGACTCGCCGATCCGCGACCTGGCGGGCTTCCTCGCGAGCGCCCGCGCGCAGCCGGGCAAGCTCGCAGGCAACCAGCACTCGGGCAGTTCCCGCCTGGTGCTGAACCTGCTCAAGGTGCGCGGCAAGGTCGACCTCGTCGAGGTCGCCTACGTGAACCCGCTGCACGTGGTCGCCGACGTCGGCTCGGGACAGCTGCAGTTCGGGTTCCTCACGCCCGACATGGCCGCCAATTTCGAGAAGCAGGGCCGCATCCGGCTGATCGGCGCGACTTCGGCCGAACGGATCTCCGAGCTGCCCGACGTGCCCGCGATCGCGGAGACGCTGCCCGGCTTCGAGTTCGTGTCCTGGATCGGCCTCGCGGCGCCGGCGGGCACGCCGGCCCCGGTGATGCAGAAGTTGCGGGCCGCCTTCTTCCAGGCCCTGTCGCAGCCGGACATGAAGGAACGAATGCGGACGATGGGCATGACGCTCGTCGTCGACCCCAAGGAAGACTTCGCCGGCCTGATCCGGGAGGAGACGGCCTTCTGGACGAAGCACGCGAAGGAACTCGGCATCACGCAGGCCCAGTGAGGAACGGAACCATGCGAGTCTCCAGGATCGGTGGCACGTTCGCCGCGCGCGTCGAGGGCGTCGACCTCCGCGAGCGCCCCGACGCGACGCTGCGCGACCGGATCGAGGACGCCCTCGCCGAGCACGGCGTGCTCGTGTTCGGCGACCAGCGGCTCGACGACGACGCGCAGCAGGCCTTCATCGAGACCTTCGGTCCTCCGGTCGTCGCGACCCTGAAGGAGATCCGCAGCGACCATCCCCACTTCCTGGACATCGGCACCGTCGACCACGATGGCAACACGGTCGACCCGTCGAGTGCACGGGGGATGTACATGAAGGCCAATCTGCTCTGGCACACGGACGGATCGCAGTCCCAGCCTCCGATCCGGCTGACCGCGCTGCATGCGCGGCGACTGCCGTCGGTGCCGCCGCCGACCGAGTACGCCGACATGCGTGCGGCGTGGAACGCGCTGCCCTCGTCGCGGCGCGAGGCGCTCGAGGGGCTCGTGATCGAGCACAGCATCTTCTGGTCGCGCGAGCAGATCGGCATGCGCGCCGAGGACTTCACTGAGGAGACGCGCGCCTCGAGGGCACCGGTGCACCATCCGCTGGTGCGAAGGCATCGCCGCAACGGTCGGGCGTCGCTGTACCTGGCGTCGCACGCGTCGCATGTGGTCGGCCTTCCGGTCGCGCACGGGCGTGCGCTCCTGCGCGAGCTGATCGAGTTCGCCACCCAACCGCAGTTCGTGTACGCGCACGCGTGGCGACCGCACGACCTGGTGATCTGGGACGACAGCTGGACCATGCATCGCGCGACGCCCTACGAGGGCAGCGAGCCGCGCGCGCTGCGCTGGTGCGGGGTCAGGGAGACCGTGGCGGTGTGAGGCCGCGGGCAGCGGCTCCGCCGGCGTTCCGCTACCCTCCGGGTGCCGGTCGGGCCGTCCGGCCCCGATCGCATGATGACCGCGACACCGCCGCGCCCCGCGCCCATCCGATGTGCGACCCCCGGAATCCGTCCCCGATGTCCCATCCTCCCGTCGTCCCCGCCGACCCGATGCCCCCCCGCGTCGTCGAGGGCGTGACCGACCGCCCCGACGACCACGCCCCCCGCGGCATGCGCCGCGGCCTCACCAGCTACGGTGACGCCGACTTCTCGCTGTACCTGCGCAAGGCCTTCATCAAGGCGATGGGCTACTCCGATGACGCGCTGTCGCGCCCGATCGTCGGCATCACCGACACGTACAGCGCGTTCAACCCGTGCCACCGCACGGTGCCGGAGCTGATCGGCGCGATCGAGCGCGGCGTGATGCTCGCCGGCGGGCTGCCGATGCGCTTCCCGGTCGTCTCGATGCACGAGTCGTTCTCGCATCCGACGAGCATGTACCTGCGCAACCTGATGTCGATCGACGTCGAGGAGATGGTCGCCGCGCAGCCGATGGACGCGGTGGTGCTGATCGGCGGCTGCGACAAGACGGTGCCCGCGCTGCTGATGGGCGCGGCGAGCGCCGACGTGCCGGCGGTGATGACAGTGACCGGCCCGATGATGACCGGCGACCACCGCGGCGAGCGGCTCGGTGCGTGCACCGACTGCCGACGCTTCTGGGCGCGCTTTCGCGCCGGCGAGATCGAGGCCGCGGAGATCGACGAGGTCGAGGGCAAGCTCGCGCCCACCGCGGGCACCTGCGCGGTGATGGGCACCGCGAGCACGATGGCGCTGATCGCCGAGACGCTCGGCATGATGCTGCCCGGCGGCGCGACCATTCCGGCGGTGTTCGCCGACCGGCTGCGCCATGCCGAGGCGAGCGGCGCGCACGCGGTCGCGATCGCGCGCAGCCGCGTCACGCCCCGCCAGGTGATGACGCCGGCCGCCTTCGACAACGCGATCCGCGTGCTGCACGCGGTCGGTGGCTCGACCAACGCGGTGATCCACCTGACCGCGATCGCCGGGCGCCTCGGCATCCCGTTCGAGCTGGACCGCTTCGACGCGATCGGCCGCGAGGTGCCGGTGCTGGTCGACCTGAAGCCCTCGGGGCAGCACTACCTCGAGGACATGTACCGCGCGGGCGGGCTCGCGACGCTGTTCCGCGAGCTGGGCGACCTGCTCGACAGCTCGGTGCGCAACATCGACGGCCGCACGGTCGCGCAGATCGTCGCCGACGCGCCGCCGCCGTTCCCGCAGGACGTGGTGCGGTCGCGTTCGGCGCCGATCCACGTCGGCGGCGCGCTGCGCGTGCTGCGCGGCAACCTCGCGCCCGGCGGCGCGATGATCAAGCAGTCGGCCGCGAGCCCCGCGCTGCTGCGGCACGAGGGCCGCGCGGTGGTGTTCGAGACGCTGCAGGACCTCGCCGAGCGGATCGACGACCCGGCCCTCGACGTCGCGGCCGACGACGTGCTGGTGCTGCGCAATGCCGGCCCGCGCGGCGCGCCGGGCATGCCCGAGGCGGGCTACCTTCCGATCCCGCGCAAGCTCGCACGCCAGGGCGTGAAGGACATGGTGCGGATCTCGGATGCGCGGATGAGCGGCACCGCGTTCGGCACCGTGGTGCTGCACGTGACGCCCGAGGCGGCCGCGGGCGGGCCGCTCGCCGCGGTGCGCACCGGCGACCGCATCCGGCTCGACGTCGAGGCCGGCCGCATCGAGCTGCTCGTCGACGACGCGACGATCGCCGAGCGGCTGCGCGGCCACGCGCCGCCCGAGCACGCGCGCTCGGGCCGCGGCTACATGAAGCTGTGGCTGAAGGAGGTCACGCAGGCCGATCGCGGCTGCGACTTCGACTTCCTGGCGGGCGGGTCGTCCGGCGGGCGCTAACGCCCGTCCGGGCGCTCCCGGGTGGTGACTCCGACGTACACCCCCGCGCCGATGATCAGTGCGGAGCCGACCCACGTCCACGCGTCCGGCATCTCCGAGAACAGCCACCAGCCGACGATCACCGAGCCGACCATCTGCCAGTACTGGAACGGCGACAGCAGGTTCGCCGCAGCGTAGGTCATCGCACGCGCCACGCAGTAGTGGCCGAGCCCGCCGATCACCCCGAGGCTGCCGAGCAGCGCGACGTCGGTCCACGAGGCCGGGGTGCGCCATGCGAACGGCACCACCAGGCTCATCAGCACCGAGCCCACCAGCGCCGAGTAGACGACCGAGGTCTCCGGCCGGTCGATGCCCGCGACCCGCCGCGTCAGGATCTGGTAGACCGCGAAGCAGGCGGCGCTGCCGACGATCAGCAGCGAGGCCCACTGGAACACCGCGGCGCCGGGGCGGATGACCACCAGCACGCCGAGGAAGCCGACGGTGACCGCGACGACCCGCGACAGGCGGATGCGCTCGCCGAGCATCGGTCCGGCGAGCAGCACGACGATCAGCGGCGCGGTGAACGAGATCGACGCGGCCTGCGCGATCGGCACGAAGCGGATCGCGCTGAAGAACAGGAAGGTCGAGCCGATCAGCAGCAGCGAGCGGAAGCACTGCACGCCGGGGCGGCGGGTGCGCACGATGCCCCAGCCGTGTCGCGGCACGACCAGCGCGAGCGCGAACAGCAGGTGGCTCACGGTGCGCGCCCAGACGACCTGCTCGGACGAGTAGTCGCGGCTCATCAGCTTCGCGAGCCCGTTCATCACGGGAAACAGGCTCGCCGCGGCGCACATGAACAGGATGCCCAGCAGCGGCCGGTCGGTCCTCGCCGGCACCGCGAGGGCCTGGGGTGAACTCATGCGGCGAGCCTATACGCGGGAGCGCGACGCGTCATCCGCGAGGCCCGCTGCCCGGAACGCATCAGTCGATCTGCATCCCCGACTCGCGCACCACCGGCCCCCAGCGCTCGAGCTCCTGGCGCGTCATCGCGGCGAGTTCGGCCGCGTCGGCCTTCAGCGCCGTCGCGCCCTGCGTCGCGCAGAACGCCTCCCAGTCGGCCGAGGCCTGCACCCTCGCGACGCCGGCGCGCATTGCGTCGAGCGCCTCGCGCGAGACGCCCTTCGGGCCGTAGATCCCGACCCAGAGCTCGCCGACGAGCCCCGGCACCGCGTCGAGCGCGAGCGGCACGTCGGGCAGTGCGGCGGCGCGCGTGCGCGAGGGGACCGCGATCGGCTTCACGCGGCCGTCCTTCACGTACGGCAGCGCGGCGGGCACCGTCGCGACCAGGTAGTGGATCTGCCCCCCGATCAGGTCGGTGAGGGCGGGTGCGACGCCCTTGTAGGGCACGTGCGTGATGCGCACCTTCTGGCTGCTCTTCAGCATCTCGAACAGCAGGTGCGAGAAGGTGCCGTTGCCCGACGAACCGTAGGTGTGGCGGTCGGGCTCGCGGCGCGCGAGCGCGACGACCTCGGCGAGCGAGGCCACCGGCACGGCGTTGTTCGCGACGATCACGTGCGGCACCAGCGCGATCGCGGCGACCGGCTCGAAGTCGGCGATCGGGTCGTAGCCCGGCTGCTTGTAGAGCGCCGGGTTCACGCTCTGCGCGCTGTTGACGGTCGCGAGCCACACGCTGCCGTCGCGCGGCGCCTGCTTGGCGACCCAGGCCGAGCCGATGTTGCCGCCCGCGCCCGGGCGGTTCTCGATCACGAAGGGCTGGCCGAAGGCGGCCTGGAACGCCGCGGCGAGGGGCCGCGCAATCTGGTCCGCCAACCCGCCCGGCGGGAAGGGCACCAGCATCGTGACGGGCCGCGCAGGCCAGGCCTGCGCCCGGGCGAGGCCCGGCAGCGCGAGTGCTGATCCGACGCCGAGCGCGGCGCGGCGG
>JBILTM010000215.1:0-8080 GCA_044371545.1 Burkholderiaceae bacterium | reverse complement strand
GCCGCCCTCGTCGTACCCGACGTAGCCGGGGGGCGCGCCGATCAGCCGCGACACCGAGTGCTTCTCCATGAACTCGGACATGTCGATCCGGATCATGTGGTCCTCGCTGTCGAAGAGGAAATTCGCCAGCGCCTTGCACAGCTCGGTCTTGCCGACGCCGGTCGGCCCGAGGAACAGGAACGAGCCGTACGGCCGGTTCGGGTCGGCGAGGCCGGCGCGCGAGCGGCGGATCGCGTCGGACACGAGGTGCACCGCCTCGTCCTGGCCGACCACGCGCGCGTGCAGGGTGTCCTCCATCTTCAGCAGCTTGTCGCGCTCGCCCTGCATCATCTTCGACACCGGGATGCCGGTCGCCCGCGAGACGACCTCGGCGATCTCCTCGGCGCCGACCTCGGTGCGCAGCAGCTTGTGCCGCGGCGCCTGGTCCGTGCCGCCCTTTCCGGCCTCGGCCTTCTGCGCGTTCGCCAGGCGCCCCTCGAGCTCGGGCAGCCGGCCGTACTGGATCTCGGCGACCTTGTCGAACTGGCCCTTCCTCTGCAGGTCGGCCATCTGCACGCGCAGCTGCTCGATCTCGGCCTTGATCGCGGCCGACCCCTGCACCGCGGCCTTCTCGGCGCGCAGGATCTCCTCGAGGTCCGCGTACTCCTTCTGGAGCTTCGCGATCTCCTCCTCGATGAGCCCGAGCCGCTTGCGGGACGCCTCGTCGGTCTCCTTCTTGACGGCCTCGCGCTCGATCTTCAGCTGGATCAGCCGACGGTCGAGCCGGTCCATCGACTCGGGCTTGGAGTCGATCTCCATCTTGATCCGCGCGGCGGCCTCGTCGATCAGGTCGATCGCCTTGTCGGGCAGGAACCGGTCGGTGATGTAGCGGTTGGACAGCTCGGCCGCGGCGACGATCGCCGGGTCGGTGATCTCGATGCCGTGGTGCAGCTCGTAGCGCTCCTGCAGGCCGCGCAGGATCGCGATCGTCGCCTCGACGCTCGGCTCGCCGACCAGCACCTTCTGGAAACGGCGCTCGAGCGCGGCGTCCTTCTCGATGTACTTGCGGTACTCGTCGAGCGTGGTGGCGCCGACGCAGTGCAGCTCGCCGCGGGCGAGCGCGGGCTTGAGCATGTTGCCCGCGTCGATCGCGCCCTCGGCCTTGCCGGCGCCCACCATCGTGTGCAGCTCGTCGATGAAGACGATCGTGCGGCCCTCGTCCTTCGCCAGCTCGTTGAGCACGGTCTTCAGCCGCTCCTCGAACTCGCCGCGGTACTTCGCGCCCGCGAGCAGCGCCGCCATGTCGAGCGACAGCACCCGCTTGTCCTTGAGCGTGTCCGGCACCTCGCCGTTGACGATCCGCTGCGCGAGGCCCTCGACGATCGCGGTCTTGCCGACGCCGGGCTCGCCGATCAGCACCGGGTTGTTCTTGGTGCGGCGCTGCAGGATCTGGATCGTGCGGCGGATCTCGTCGTCGCGGCCGATCACCGGGTCGAGCTTGCCCGCGCGGGCGCGCTCGGTCAGGTCGATCGTGTACTTCTTCAGTGCCTCGCGCTGGCCCTCGGCCTCGGCGCTGCCCACCGGCTCACCGCCGCGGACCGCGTCGATCGCGCCTTCGAGCCGCTTGCGATCCAGGCCCGCGTCGCGCGCGATGCGCCCGGCGTCGCCCTGGTCCTCGGTCAGCGCGAGCAGCAGCATCTCGGTCGCGATGTACTGGTCGCCGCGCCGGGTCGCCTCCTTCTCGGCGAGGTTCAGCAGCCGGATGGTGTCCCGGCCGACCTGGACGTCGCCGCCTGTGCCCGAGACCTGGGGCAGGCGCTTGAGCGCCGCGTCGAGCGCGGTCTTCATCGGCTGCACCCGCACCCCGGCCCGATCCAGCAGCGCCCGGCCCGAGCCGTCCGGCTGCCCGACGATCGCCGACAGCAGGTGCAGCGGCTCGATGTACTGGTGGTCGCTCGCGAGCGCGAGGCTCTGGGCGTCGGCCAGCGCCTGCTGGAACTGGGTGGTCAGCTTGTCCTGTCTCATGGGGCCTCTCGGAGGTGCGGGGCGGCGGCATGGCCGCGGTCACGGAAGGGATTTGCGGCCGTCGGCCCCGGTTTCAAGCCCTGCCGCGACCGACGGCGGCGCCCTCGGGGGCCGCGGCGACGGTCTAGAATCGGGGCCCGTCTCATGGGCCCCGGTGCCGCACCGGTCCCGCCCGGACGCCCCCCTCCGCCAACCGCCTCCCGCCGATGACCGCCTCCGCGACGCCCCGCCCCGACGGGCCCCGCCTGTTCACGCCCTTCACGCTGCGCGGCCTGACGCTGCCCAACCGGATCGTCGTCTCGCCGATGTGCCAGTACTCGGCCGACGACGGCCGTGCGACCGACTGGCACGTCGTGCACCTCGGCCAGATGGCCGTCTCGGGCGCCGGCCTGCTGATCATCGAGGCGACTGCGGTCGAGCCGATCGGCCGGATCACCCCGGGCTGCCTCGGCCTGTGGGACGACGCGACCGAGGCCGCGCTCGCGCGCACGCTCGACGCGATCCGCCCGCTCGGGTCGATGCCGATCGGCATCCAGCTCGGCCACGCCGGGCGCAAGGCCTCGAGCGGCCGGCCCTGGGAAGGCGGCATGCTGATCCCGCCCGAGCGCGGCGGCTGGGGCACGGTCGGCCCGTCCGCGCTGCCGCATCGCCCCGAGGAGGCGCCGCCGGTCGCGCTCGACGCGGCCGGCCTCGCTGCGCTGCGCGCGCGCTTCGCGGACTCGACGCGCCGCGCCGCGCGCCTCGGCCTGCAGGCGATCGAGCTGCACGCGGCGCACGGCTACCTGCTGCACCAGTTCCTGTCGCCGCTGTCGAACGCCCGGACCGACGCCTACGGCGGCTCGCCCGAGAACCGGATGCGCTTCCCGCTCGAGGTGTTCGACACGATCCGCGAGCACTGGCCGTCGGACCGCCCGCTCGGCGTGCGCGTCTCCGCGACCGACTGGGTCGAGGGCGGCTGGGACCCCGACCAGACGGTCGCGTTCGCGAAGGCGCTCGCCGCGCGCGGCTGCGACTGGATCGACGCCTCGTCGGGCGGCGTGTCGCCACGCCAGCAGATCCCGCTCGGGCCCGGCTACCAGGTGCCGTTCGCGAGGCGGATCCGTGCCGAGGTCGGCATCCCGACGATCGGGGTGGGCCTGGTCACCGAGCCGGCGCACGCCGAGTCGATCGTCGCCGACGGTGACGCCGACCTGGTCGCGCTCGCGCGCGGCCTGCTGTGGAACCCGCGCTGGCCGTGGCACGCGGCGGCGGCGCTCGGCGCGAGCGTGGACGTGCCGCGCCAGTACTGGCGCGCGCAGCCGCGCGAGCACAAGGAGGTGTTCGGAGCGATCACCTTCGGGCAGCGGTGACGGTCCGCCGCGGACCGCGGGTTTCCGCGAACTTGATGAAATATGACAGAACAATGACAGAAGTTCGCCGACCTTGTGTCGGCCGACTTTACACATCGTCAACCGGAGCGGTGGTTCGCCCACCGGTTCCAGGCGCCAAGTGACTGATCCGGCGTGACATCCGTCACGCTGGCACGGCCCGTGCTCGGGGCGGCGACTCGCGCACAGCGCATCCCGACCCGAGCCGACAATGATGCCTTCCCGTTCCCTGCTCGCCGCATCCCTGCTGGCGCTTCCCCTGGCCGCGACCGCGACCCCGGTCTTCGTGAACTCGTTGACGGTTGCGGGCAACGCGGTCGACGCCACGACGTGCCCCCCCGGAGGGTGCTCGGCGAACCAGAACCGCCTGAGCTTCGGGTCCGACCTTTACTACGACACGTTCCGCGGAGCCTTCGTCGGCCTGCCCGATCGCGGCCCCGGGGGCGGCGTGGTGTCCTACGACACGCGCGTCCAGCAGTTCACGCTGGGCGTCAACCGGACCACCGGCGCGATCGGATCGTTCGCGGTCTCCGCGACGACCCCGCTCGTGCAGAACGGCGTCTCCTTCAACGGCCTGAATCCGTTGCTGCTCTCGGGCAGTTCGGCGAACCTCGGACTGAGCCTCGATCCAGAGGGGCTGGTCGTGCGAAGCAACGGCAACCTGCTGATCAGCGACGAGTACGGCCCCAGCGTCTACGAATTCGCACCCGACGGCACGTTCATCCGGGCGTTCACGACGCCGTCGAACCTGGCGCCGCGCCAGTCGGACGGCAACCTCAACTTCGTCGAGGGCCGCCCGACGATCACCTCGGGCCGGCAGGACAACCGGGGCTTCGAAGGCCTGTCGATCACCCCGGACGGATCGACGCTCTTCGCGGTGCTGCAGGACCCGCTCGTCAACGAAGGCGCTTCGAGCGAGGGCCGGCGAAGCCGGAACGTCCGCATCGTCGCCTTCGACGTCGCCACCGGACAGTCGACCGGCCAGTACGTCTACCAGCTCGAATCGCTCGCCGACATCAACGCCCGGATCCCGGGCACGACGAGCGACTTCTCCGCGACCCAGCAGGGCCGAAGCATCGGACTGAGCGCCATCGTCGCGCTGAACGAGCGTGAGTTCCTCGTGCTCGAGCGCGACAACCGCGGCTTCGGCGCCGATCCGACGACGCTGCTCCCGGTCGGCAGCAAGCGGGTCTACCGGATCGACCTGAACGGGGCGACGGACGTGTCGGGAGTCAGCCTGGCCGGCACGAGCACGCTGCCGGCCGGCGTCACGCCGGTGTCCAAGACGCTCTACCTCGACCTGCAGGCGGTCCTCGAGGCCAACGGCCTGGTCGTGCCCGAGAAGATCGAAGGCCTGACGATCGGCCCGCAGCTCGACGACGGCCGCCACCTCCTGCTCGTCGCGACCGACAACGACTTCAGCGTCACGCAGAGCGGGGCGGGCGAACAGTTCGACGTTTGCACGGACGGCAGGACCTTCACGACGAACAATCCGCTGGGCGGGGGATGTCCCGCCGGACAGAGCCTCGTGCCGAGCTACTTGTACGCGTTCGCGGCGGACTTCAAGGCCGACGGCATCCGCTACGTCGCGCCGATCCCGCTCCCGGGGACCGCGATGCTGCTGGGCCTCGGGCTGCTGGTCGCGGCGGGCTCGCGCCGGCGCGCTCGCTGACGGCAGGGCGGCCGGGCCGGGCCGACGAGCCGTCCCTGCGGGCGGCTCAGCGCAGCAGCCGCCACCCGATCGCAGCGGCGCCGAGCGCGCCGACGAGGTGCAGCGCCGAGTGCGCGAGCGCCTGGCCGAACGCGCCGCGCTGGATCATCTGCAGCGACTCGGCCGAGAAGGTCGAGAAGGTGGTCAGCGCGCCGAGGAAGCCGGTCACGAAGAACGGCCGCCACGCGGCCGCGATCTCGGGGCGCCGCTCGAAGAGCGCGAGCGCCGCACCGATCATCAGGCCGCCCGCGACGTTGGCGACGAGCGTGCCCCAGGGCATCGCAGCGCCCGCACGGTTCAGCGCGAGCGCGAGGCCCCATCGCGCCCACGCGCCGAGGACCGCGCCGACCGCGATCGCGGCCCAGGTGCCGGGCGAGGCGGCCGCGCTCACCGCGCGGCGTCGCCGGCGTTCGGCGTCGCGCCCGCACCCCAGCGCGCGGTCGCCGCGTCGTCGGACTCGCGCGCGTCGACCCAGCGCTCGCCCTGCGGCGTGCGCTCCTTCTTCCAGAACGGCGCCTGCGTCTTCAGCCAGTCCATCACGAACTCGCAGGCCTGGAACGCCTCGCCGCGGTGCCGCGACGTGACCGCGACGAGCACGATCTGGTCGAGCGGCTTCAGTTCGCCGACGCGGTGCACGACCAGCACGTCGTCGAGGTGCCAGCGCTCTTGCGCGCGGGCGACGATCGCCTCGAGCGCCTTCTCGGTCATGCCGGGATAGTGCTCGAGCGTCATCGTCGACACGCCGGTGCCTTCGTTGACGTCGCGCACCGTACCGACGAAGCAGGCGACCGCGCCCACGTTCGGCCGCCCCGCGCGCAGCGCGGCGAGCTCGGCGGACACGTCGAAGTCCTCGACCTGGACGCGGACCGGCACGGCGCCCTCCCCTCAGCCGCCGGTCACCGGCGGGAAGAACGCGACCTCGGCACCGTCGCGCAGCGGTGCGTCGCCGGCGGCCATCGCCTGGTCGACCGCGACGCGCAGCGTGCGCGTCTCGGCGAGGGCCTCGGCCCACGCGCCGCCGCGCGCACGAAGATGCGCACGCAGCGCGGCCGCGGTCGCGACGCCCTCGGGCAGCTCGACGCGCTCGCGCGCCGTGCCGACCGCCTCGCGCAGGCCCGCGAAGTAGAGGACCTCGACCCTCACGCCAACTCCCCGTACGGCAGGAAGCGCACGACGTCGCCCCGGCGGATCGGGTTCGACGGCGGATTGTCGACGAGGCCGCCCGCCCACACGGTCGAGGTCATCACCGCCGAGCCCTGGTTGGGGAACAGGTCCAGGCCGCCCGCGTCGTTGAGCCGCGCACGCAGGAACTCGCGGCGCCGGTCGGGCTTCGGCCAGTCGAAGTCGGCGCGCAGCGCGAGCGCACGCGGCGCGACGTCCCCGACGCCCTGCAGCCGCAGCACGAACGGCCGCACCAGCAGCAGGAAGGTCACGAAGCTCGACACCGGGTTGCCCGGCAAGCCGACGAAGTGCGCATGGCCGCCGCCCTCGCGGCGCACCCGGCCCCAGGCGAGCGGCTTGCCGGGCTTGATCGCGATCTGCCAGGTGCGCAGCTCGCCCTCGGCCTCGAGCGCCGGCTTCACGTGGTCCTCCTCGCCGACCGACATGCCGCCCGAGGTGACGATCAGGTCGGCGCGCGCGGCCGCCTCGCGCAGCGCGGCGCGGGTCGCCTCGAGCGAGTCGGGCACGATGCCGAGATCGACCACCTCGCAGCCGATCCGGCGCAGCAGCGCGCCGAGCACGAAGCGGTTGGAGTTGTAGATCGCGCCGGGCGGCAGCGGCTCGCCGGGCATCACCAGCTCGTCGCCGGTGAAGAAGCAGGCGACCCGCAGCCGCGGGCGCACCGGCAGCGTCGCGAGGCCGACCGACGCGGCCAGCCCGAGCGCCTGCGGCGTGAGCCGCGTGCCGGCGGCGAGCACCGTCGCACCGCGGCGGATGTCCTCGCCGATGCGGCGGATCCACTCGCCCGCCGGCGGCACGGCGGCGAAGCGCACCCGCTCGCCGTCGGGCGTGGCCTGCTCCTGCATCACCACCGCGTCGGCGCCCTCGGGCACGGTCGCGCCGGTGAAGATCCGCGCGACCGTGCCGGCCTCGAGCGGCGACGGCACGGCCCCGGCCGGGATCCGCTGCGAGACCGGCAGCGGCGCGGCCGCGGCGAGGTCGGCGACGCGCACCGCCCAGCCGTCCATCTGCGCGTTGTCCATCGGCGGCACGTCGAGCGTCGAGACCTGGTCGTCGGCGAGCACGCGGTCGAGCGCGTCCATCGTCGACACGGTCTCGCGGCCGGCGGGCGGGTCGGCGAGCGCCAGCAGCTGGCGCAGCGCCTCGTCGAAGTCGAGCAGCGCAGGGCGGTTCATCGTCGGGGGTCGGCGGGCATTGCGGTCGTCGGGGCCGCGGCATCGAGGCCGAGCCGGCCGACGACGAACGCGACGATCGCATCATAGTCGTTGAGGTCCAGCACCGGCAGCGGCGTCCCCACCGGCGCGTCGGCGGCGACCGCGACGATGTTCGGGTCCTGCGGGTGCAGCAGCGGCTTGCCGGTGGACGGTCGGTGGATCTCCAGCTTGGGGATGTCCGCGCGCTTGTAGCCCTCGACGAGCACGAGGTCGCAGGCGGACATCCGCGACAGCTGGGTCTCGAGGTCGGGCTCCGCCTCGCCGCGCAGCTCGTGCATCAGCACCCAGCGCTGCGCCGAGGTGATCAGCACCTCGGAGGCGCCGGCCTCGCGGTGGCGGTAGGAGTCCTTGCCGGGCTTGTCGATGTCGAAAGCGTGGTGCGCGTGCTTGATCAGCGACACGCGCAGCCCGCGCGCGACGAAGCGCGGGATCAGCTGCTCGATCAGCGTCGTCTTGCCGGTGCCGGAGTAGCCGGCGAAACCGAAGACCTTCACGCGACCGGCATCCCGGTCTGGGCGCCGGCGCGCCCGCGGCCGGCACGACCGCGGGCGCGCGCTCCGCGATGTAGCGCTTCAGAAGCGCGACGTCGGCCGGCAGCCGCG
>JBILTM010000049.1:0-27514 GCA_044371545.1 Burkholderiaceae bacterium | reverse complement strand
CCGCCGTACGCGACGTGCGCCTACAATCTCGCGCAATCGAACGAGATCGAGGAGACGCCCATGACCCGCCCTGCCCCCGACCGCCGCCGCCTGCTCGCCCCGCTCGTGCCCGCTGCGCTCGCCTCGGCCGCGAGCCGCGCGCACGCGCAGGACGCCTGGCCGACCAAGCCGGTGACGATCGTCGTGCCGCAGGCCGCGGGTGGCGCCAACGACACCGTGGCGCGCGCGTTCGGCCAGCGCCTGTCGGTCGCGCTCGGGCAGCCGGTCGTCATCGAGAACCGCACCGGCGCCGGCGGCAACGTCGGCACCGCGCTGGTCGCGCGCGCGCCGAAGGACGGCCACACGCTGATGCTGACCGCGCAGAGCGCGCAGACGATCAACCCGTGGCTCTACAAGAACACCGGCTTCGACCCGGTGAAGGACTTCGAGCCGGTCATGTCGGTCGCGACCGCGCCCTACCTGCTGGTCGCGAACCCGCAGTTCCCGGTCTCGAACCTGAAGGACCTGGTCGCCTACGCGAAGACGCGGCCCGGCCGCATCGACTACGCGTCGGCCGGCAACGGCACGCTGAACCACCTGCTCGGCGTGATGCTGAACCAGCGCGCCGGGCTGCACCTCGTCCACATCCCGTACCGCGGCGCGGCCGCGGCGGCGACCGACGTGGTCGGCGGGACGGTGCCGATCACCTTCGGCAGCTTCCCCGGCGTGTTCCCGTTCGTGAAGGCCGGGCAGCTCAAGGTGATCGGCGTCGCGACCGAAAAGCGTACGAAGCTCGCACCCGAGATGCCGACGCTCGCCGAGACGCTGCCCGGCTTCCACGCGAACTCGTGGTACGGCCTGTTCGCGCCGGCCGGCACGCCGAAGGCGGTGATCGACCGGATCGCGGCCGAAGGCAACAAGGTGCTCGCGGACCCGGCCCTCGTCGAGCGGCTCGCAGGCCAGGGCGCCGAGCCCGCGCCGAGCACGCCGGCGCAGCTCGCGACGCTGCTGCGCGACGACCTCAAGCTGTGGCAGGGGATCGTGAAGGCGTCGGGCGCGACGATCGACTGACGCGAAGTCGCGCCGGCCGTGATCGTCACGGACGTGACGATCCGCCGCGCCACGGGCTACCGGCTCAGACCGTCCGCCCGCCGTCGACCGGGAATTCGACCCCCGAGATGAACGCCGCCGCGTCGCTCGCCAGGAACACCGCCGCCGCGGCCACGTCGTCCGGCCTCGACAGCCGCCCGAGCGGGATCGTCGCGACGAACTTCGCCCGGTTCTCGGGCGTGTCCGGCACGCCCATGAACTTCTCGAGCAGGCCGGTCTCGCCGATCACCGGGCAGATCGCGTTGACGCGGATGCCGTCCGGCCCGAGCTCGACGGCCATCGACTTCGACAGCAGGTTCACCGCGCCCTTCGAGCCGTTGTACCAGGTGAGGCCGGGCCGCGGCCGGATGCCCGCGGTCGAGCCGACGTTCAGGATCACGCCGCTGCGGCGCGCCCGCATCGCCGGCACGACCGCGTGGGCCATGTGGAAGATCGACTTCACGTTGACCGCGTACACGCGGTCGAACGCCGCCTCGTCGACCTCGAGCATCGGGCGGTTCGGATGCGTGGTGCCGGCGTTGTTCACGACGACGTCGGGCACGCCGAACACGTCGGTGCAGGCTCGCACGACCGCGGCGACCGCCGGCCCCGAGGACACGTCGCACGCGACGAATCGCGCGACCTTCGTGCCGAGCGCGTCGGCGAGCGCGCGGCCCTTCGCCTCGTCGAGGTCGGCGATCACCACCCCGCGCGCGCCTTCCTCGACGTAGCGGCGCACGATCGCTTCGCCGAAGCCCGCCGCGCCCCCGGTGACGATCGCGACCTTCCCCTGCAGCTGCCCCATCGTCGCCTCTCCTCAGCCGTGCCAGTGCACGAGCGTCTTCGTCGTGCTGAGCTCCTCGAGCGCGAGCAGCCCCTTCTCGCGGCCGTGGCCGCTGCGCTTGGTGCCGCCGAAGGGCAGCTCCACGCCGCCGCCCGCGCCGTAGCAGTTCATGAAGACCTGCCCCGCCCTCACCGCCTTCGCGACGCGGTGCAGGCGCCCGGAGTTCTCGGTCCACACCGCGGCGAGCAGCCCGTAGTCGGTGCCGTTGGCGAGGCGGATCGCGTCGGCCTCGTCCTCGAAGGCCATCGCCGCGAGCACCGGGCCGAACACCTCCTCGCGCGCGATCGCGGCGTCGCGCGGCACCGGGCCGAACAGCGTGGGCGTCACCCAGTAGCCACCGGGCGGCACGCCCTCGGCGATCCGCCCCTGGGCGATCACAGGGATGCCGGCGGCCTTCGCGCCGTCGACGTAGCGCTGCACGCGGCGCTGCTGCGCCGGGTTCATCACCGGGCCGCAGTCGAGGTCCATCTCGGGCGTGCCGACGCGGACCTTCGCGAACGCCTCGGCGATGCGCGCGACGAACGCGTCGTGGATCGAGCGCTGCACCAGCAGGCGGCTGCCCGCGGTGCAGGTCTGGCCGGCGTTCTGCACGATCGCGCGCACGACGATCGGCACCGCGCGCTCGACGTCGACGTCGTCGAACACGATCTGCGGCGACTTGCCGCCGAGCTCGAGCACGCACTTGACCGCGTTCTTCGCTGCCGCCTGCTGCACCAGCGTGCCGACCTCGTTCGAGCCGGTGAACGACACGAAGTCGATGCCGGGATGCGCGGCGAGCGCGGCGCCCGCCTCCTCGCCCAGCCCGGTGACGACGTTGAGCGCGCCTTCCGGCAGCCCCGCCGCCGCGGCGAGCTCGGCGACGCGAAGCGCCGACAGCGGCGTGTCCTCGGCGGGCTTGAGCACCGCGGCGTTGCCCATCGCAAGCGCCGGCGCGACGGTGCGCCCGAGCATCTGCGCCGGGTAGTTCCACGGGATGATGTGCGCGGTGACGCCGAGCGGCTCGCGCACCAGGCTCACCTGGTGACCGGCGACGAACGGGATGGTCTCGCCGTGCACCTTGTCGGCGGCGGTGCCGTAGAACTCGAAGTAGCGGGCGAGCACGCGGATGTCGTTGCGCGCGGTCGCCATCGGCTTGCCGGTGTCGCGCGCCTCGAGCCGCGCGAGCTCGTCCTCGTTGGCGAGCACCGCCTCGCCGATCCGCACCAGCACGCGCCCACGCTCGGTCGCGGTCATCCGCCCCCAGGGGCCGTCGAGCGCCGCGCGGGCCGCGGCCACCGCGAGGTCGACCTCGTGCGCGCCGCCGCGCGGGATCCGCTCGAACGCCTCGCCGTCGGCCGGCGACACCACCGGGATCGTGCGCTCGTCGCGGGCGCCGACCCAGCGGCCGCCGATGTACATCTGCTTCATGTCGGGATGCCCTCGTCTTCCAATCCGTGCAATGGCGTGGCACTGTAGGCAGTCGCCCGCCCGCGGAGAATTGGAAAACGGTCAACGGCGAGTTGCGCCGCGCGCAATGCCACCGGCCCCCCGTTCCCCGCCCCGCCCCACGCCATGCTGCCGGACATCGACTCGCTCGCGCTCTTCGTGCAGGCCGCGGAGCTGCGCAACCTGACCCGCGCGGCCGAGGCCAGCCACATCACCGTGCCCGCGGCGAGCCGCCGCCTGTCGCTGCTCGAGCACCAGCTCAAGGCGCAGCTCTTCGAGCGCCACTCGCGCGGGCTGCAGCTGACGCCGGCCGGCGAGCACCTGCTCAAGCTCGCCCGCGAGGTCGTCGCCGGGGTGCATCACATGCGCGCCGAGATGGCCAACTACGCGTCGGGCCGGCACGCGGTGCTGCGCGTGCACGGCAACACCTCGGCGATGACTCAGTTCCTGCCCGCCGACGTCGCCGACTTCAGCGCGGGCCACGAGCACGTGCGCATCGTGCTGGAGGAGTGCTGGAGCGAGGAGGCGGTGCGCCGCGTGAGGAGCGGCGAGGCCGACCTCGGCGTTGTCGTCGAGGGCTGCGACATCGCCGGTCTGTGGAGCCGTCCCTACCGGCACGACCGTCTCGCCGCGGTGCTGCGCGACGACGACGCGCCGGAGGGCGAGGCGGTCGCGTTCGCGGACCTCCTCGAGCGTGACCTCGTCGGCCTGGAAGGCAGCAGCACGCTCACGCGCCTGCTCACCGCGCAGGCGGCGCAGCTGATGCGGCCGATGGCGCTGCGCGTGCAGGTGCGCAGCTTCGAGGCGGTGTGCCGCGCGGTCGAGGCGCGGCTCGGCATCGGCGTGCTGCCGCTCGCGGCGGCGCGCAGCTTCGCCCAGGCGATGCGGCTGCGGGTGATGCCGCTGTCGGACCCCTGGGCGCTGCGCCGCATGCAGCTCGTCGCGCGCGCGCAGCCGCCCAGCCAGACCCCGCTGGGCACGCTGCTCGCGCACCTCGAGGCCTGCGCCTCGGGTGACGACGCTCAGGCCGCGATGTAGGGCTTCGTCCTCGCGAACGAAGGCCGTGCGCTCCAGGCCTCGGCGAGCGCCTTCAGCCGCGGCGTCGCCGGCAGCCACGCCTGGTCGGCGAAGCGCAGCTGCTGGTAGTCGAACAGCGTCACCGCGGCGATCGCGTCGAGCGTCGGCGTGCCGCTCGTCGCGATCGCGTCGGCCTGCGCCTCCAGCCGCTGCATGCCCTCGACCATCGAGCGACGCCGCCGCAGGCCGACCGGCGTCTCGTCGAAGAGCACCGGGGCGGTGACCTTGCGCGTGATGATCGTGATCGTCGACGCCTCGATCGCGCCGATCGCGATGCCTGCGCGCGACAGGATCCCCGCGGTCGCGGCACCCTGTCCCACGAGGCCCGGCCACTGCGGCGCGGGACGGGTCGCTTCGAGCCACTGGACGATCAGCAGGCACTCCGACAGCGGGGTGCCGTCGTCGAGCACCAGCGTCGGTACGCGCGTGGCCGCATTGGCCGTGCGCAGCCGTGCGTCGTCGGCCCACGGGTCGACGATCGTCGGCTCGACCTCGAGCCCCTTCTCGATCATCGCCGCACGCGCGATCCGCACGAACGGCGAGGTGGTGTTGGCGAGCAGCTGCATCGCGCGCCTCCCCTCAGGCGTGCACGGCGCCAAGCTGCTTCAGCATCCCGAGGTTGTCGAGCAGCGCCCAGTGCTCGACCAGCACGCCGTCGCGGATCTGGAACAGGTCGAGCACGCCGATGTCGATCTGCCTGCCGGTCGCGGCCATGTCGCCGAACGCGCCGGTGTGCGTGCCCTTCACGCGCAGGCGCACCAGCACCTTCTCGCCCTCGGCGACGAAGTCCTCGAGCGGCAGCTCCATGTCGGGGAACGCGGGCAGCAGCGCGTCGTGCAGCTGGGCCACGCCCTGCGGGCCGCGGACCTCGAACGGCAGGCCGGGGTCGTGCCGCACGAAGTCGGGCGAGATGTGGCGGGCCATCCACGCGGTGTCGCGCGCGAGGAAGGCCTTGAAGTAGTCGCGGCAGATCTGCTTGTTGGTGTCGAGGACGCTCATCGGGATCGCTCCGTTCGGGATCGGTGGGGTTCGTGTGGACTCAGGCCGCGACGACGTCGAAGCCGAGCCGCGGGAAGTGGATGTGCAGGTTCCCCGCGTCGGGGTCCCTGCGCTGGATCACGACCTCGGCGTCACCCGCGGCGACCAGCGTGCCCTCGACCGGCACGCGCGCGTTGTCGTCGGGCGTGACGATCACGCGGGTGCCCGCCTTCAGGCCGCCGGGATCGCCGTCCGGCTCGAGGTGGGTGACCGGCGCGGGCTCGGCCCCGCGCGCGATCGCGAACGCCTCCTCTGCGGTGGCCGTCGTCGACGTGCCGTGGCCGATCGCCTTGATCCGTTCGTACCAGGGCACGATCGGCCCGAAGCCGACCAGCGCGTCGACCTCGGGCGGGCAGTTGGCGCGCAGCAGGTGCACGGTCTGCCACACCGCGAGGTCGGCCGCGCTCGGCGCGTCGCCGAACAGGAACGGCCTCGCTGCGAGCGCGCGCCGCAGCCACGCGACCTGGGCGCGCACGAACCCGAGGTGCTGCGGGAACTGGGGCGCCATCGCCGCCTTGCTCATGTCGATCATCAGGTACCCCTCCTTGCGGTCCTTGATGAACTCGGGCGGGATGTGCTCGCCGATGTAGTGCACCAGCACGCCGATGACCGGGATCCACATCTGCCGCTCCCAGGCGAAGCCCAGGCCCTGCGCGACGCCCTCGCTGCCCTTCGGGTACAGGCTCGGCGCCGCGGGCGCGAGGCGCTCGAGCGTCGGCAGGATCAGGTTGGTGTCGCAGTAGATGTCGGCGCCGACCTGCATGACCGGCGCGCGCCGGTAGCCGCCGGCGAGCGGCGTCAGCAGCGGGCGCGGCGGCAGGCCGGCGATCTCCACCGAGCGCCACGCGAGGCGCTTCAGGCCGAGCGCGGTGCGCACCTTCTCGGAGAAGGTGGAGAACGGATAGTGGTGCAGGACGATGTCGTTCACGCGAGGTCTCCTCCGCCCGAGGCGGATCAGTACATGATGTGGCCGCCGTCGACCACGATGGTCTGCCCGGACACGAAGGCGGACAGGTCGGACATGAGGTACAGCGCGGTGCCGACCAGGTCGTCGGGCCGCTGCTCGCGCGAGATCGCGCGCGCCTTCAGGAAGCTCTGCTGCCACTCGATCGGACGGTTCTTCGTCGCGTCGGTGATCACGAAGCCGGGCGCGATCACGTTGACCCGCACGCCCATCGGCCCGCACTCCTTCGCGAGGCCCTTGGTCATCGACAGCACCGCGCCCTTGGTCGCGACGTAGTGCAGGTAGCCGGGCTGGCCGGCGACCGCGACGACCGACGCGATGTTGACGATCGCGCCCGAGCGTTGCTCGCGCATCGCCGGCATGACCGCCTTGCAGCAGAGCCAGACGCCCTTGACGTTGACCGAGAAGATCCGGTCCCAGATCGCCGGGTCGAGCTCCTCGAACGGCGTGAGTTTCACCTCGCGGAAGTAGGCGGCGTTGTTGACGAGGCCGTCGATGCGGCCGAACCGGTCGATCGCGGCCTTGGCCATCGCCTGCACCGACGCGTCGTCCGACACGTCGACGCGCACGGCGAGCGCGCGGCCGCCGGCCGCCTCGATGGCGGCGACGGTCTCCTCGGCCGCGTTCATGTCGGCGACGACGACGTTCGCGCCCTGGGCGGCGGCGCCGACGGCGAAGGCCTGGCCGATTCCGGTGGCCGCGCCGGTGACGATCACGGTGCGGCCGGCGAGCAGGTCATGGGTGGGCATGGGTGGTCCTCGAGGAAGGGGTGGGGAAGGCGCGGCGCCAGGCGGCGGCGAGCCGGTGGACGAAGGCCTCGTCGAGCAGGCCGCGGGGCCGCACGCGCAGGAAGACCGCGACCAGCCCGCCGAAGACGACCATCCGCCAGCCGCCGAAGAGCTTCGACGTCTCGAGCAGGAACATGTCGAACGCGGCCCCGAGCAGCGGCCCGATCGGGGTGGCGAGCCCGCCGACCAGCGCGTAGCCGACCGCGTGCACGCCGAGCATCGGGTCGTAGGCGTTCGGGTCGACGAAGGTGAGGCGGTGCGCGTGCAGGCCGCCGCCGAGCGCGGCGAGCGCGCCGGCGAGCGCGGCCGCCGAGACGCGCAACCGCAGCACCGGCAGCCCCGAAGCGGCGGCGAGCCCGTCGTCGTGCCCGACCGCGGCCATCGCGGCGCCGGCCCGGGTGCGCCCGAGCCACAGCAGCCCGACGAGCACCACCGCGAGCACCGCGAGCCCCATCGCGAGGAAGCGCTCGGGCGTCACCTGGTTCTCCAGCAGCCAGCGGATGTCGCGGAAGCCGTCGACGCCGTCGGGGCCGATCCAGCTGCCGTCGGGCTCGCGGACCCGCAGCCGCCACGACAGCAGCCCGAGCCGCGTCAACTCGGCGAAGGCGAGGGTGGCGACCGCGTAGTGCAGCCCGCCGAGGCGCGCCGTGGAGAGCGCGACGCCCGCCGAGGCCAGTGCGCCGAACGCCATGCCCGCGGCGAGCGCGGGCGCGAGCGGCCAGTGCGCGAGCGTGGTCGCGATGCCGGCCGCGTAGGCGCCGATTCCGAAGAACGCCTGCTGCCCGAGCGAGATGCGGCCGGTGCGCAGCACCAGCCATGCCGACAGCGCGAGCAGCGACAGGATCACGACGTCGGTGGCCAGCCCCACGCCGCCGTCGGCGACACAGAACGCCTCACGCATGGCCGGGCACCGCACCGGTCGGCCGGGTCCGCGCGCCGCGCCACAGCAGCACGGCCAGCAACAGCGCCCAGGCGGTCGCGTCGCGGCCGATCGCGCCGAAGGCCGCCTGCGCGTGCGCCTCGACGACGCCGAGCACGATCGCGCCGACGACCGCACCTCGCACCGAACCCAGCCCGCCGATCATCGCGGCCACCAGCCCCTTGACCAGCATCCACATCCCGAACATCGGCGTGACCTGCCCCTCCATCGCGAGCACGAGGCAGGCGGCCACGCCGGCGAGTGCGCAGGTGGCGAGGAACGCGACGCGGCGCAGGCGCGGCACCGCGAGTCCGACGAGCTCCGCGGCGACACGGTGGTCGGAGGCCGCCCGCCACGCGAGCCCGCCGCGCGTGCGCTCGAGCGCCAGGGCGATGCCCCAGGCGAGCCCCAGCGCGAGCGCGAGCGCCGCGAGCCGGTCGGGCCGCAGACCGAGCGGCCCGAGCGTCCACTCGCCGGTGACCGCGATCGACGGGAACGGGTTCAGGTGGCGCGGCAGCATCAGCACCGCGAGTTGCTCGAGCTGCATCCACAGCGCGAAGCTCGCCGCGAGCGCCACCACTTCGCGGCCGTCGGCGCCGGCGACCGCGCCGTGTCCGCGCGACGCGCCCGAGCCGTCGGCCCGCTCCGGCGGGAAGCACAGCCACTCGACGTACAGGCCGGCGAGCACGGTCACCGCGACCACCACGACGAGCACGCCCGCGGCGGGCACGCCGTGGCGCGTGTACAACCAGGCGCCGACGTAGGCGCCGAGCATCGCGCCCGCGCCGTAGGCGAGGTTGACCCGCCGCAGCGTGCCGAAGCCGAGCGTCAGGCCGAGGGCCACCAGCGCGTAGGGCCCCGCCTCCAGCAGGCCGTCGACCGTGCGCTGCGCGAGCGACAGGAGCAGCGCGCCGCCGTCCGGCATGTCACGCCGCCTGGCGCCGGCCGAGGTAGGCGCGCTGCACGACGTCGTCCTCGGCGAGCTGGCCGGGCGTGCCGGAGAAGGCGACGCGCCCCTGCTCCATCAGGTAGAAGTGCTGCGCGACCTTCAGCGCCATGTGCGCGTTCTGCTCGACGAGGAACACGGTGGTGCCCTCGGCGTGCAGCTGACGGATGATCGTGAAGATCTCGGCCACCACCTTCGGCGCGAGGCCGACCGAGGGCTCGTCCATCAGCAGCAGGCGCGGGCGCGACATCAGCGCGCGCGCCACCGCGAGCATCTGCTGCTCGCCGCCCGACAGCGTGCCGGCGAGCTGCCCGTCGCGCTCGGCGAGCCGCGGGAAGCGCGCCATCATCCGCTCGACGTCGGCCTTGATGCCGGCGCGGTCGCGCCGCCGGAAGGCGCCCGCGTTGAGGTTCTCGCGCACGGTGAGCGCGGGGAACACCAGGCGGTTCTCGGGCACCAGCGCGAGCCCGCGCGCGACGATCTCGGCGGGCGAGCGGCCGACCAGCTCCTCGCCCTCGAAGCGGATCGAGCCGCGCTGCGGCTTGAGGATGCCGGCGAGCGTCATCATCAGCGTGGTCTTGCCGGCGCCGTTGGGCCCGAGCAGGCAGGTCACCTCGCCGGCCTTCGCCTCGAGGCTCACGCCCTTCAGCGCCTCGATCTTGCCGTAGGCGGTGGCGAGCTCGCGGATCTCCAGCATCGTGCGTCTCCTCAGGCCGCGAGCGCGGCCGACATCAGCTCGTCGCCGTCGTCGGCACCGAGGTAGGCCGCCTTGACCTGCGGGTCGTCCTGCACCTCGGCCGGCGTGCCCTCGGCGATCTTGCGGCCGAAGTTCAGCACCGCGACCCGGTCGCAGACGTTCATCACCAGGTCCATGTGGTGCTCGATCAGCAGGATCGTGCGGCCCTGGTCGCGCAGCGAGCGGATCCGCGCGTCGAGCTCGTCGATCTCCTCGGCATTCATGCCGGCGGCCGGCTCGTCGAGGAGCAGCAGCGGCGCACCCGAGGCCGCGGCGCGCGCGAGCTCGAGGCGGCGCTGCTCGCCGAAGGCGAGGTTGCCGGCCAGCTGGTCGCGCTTGCCCGCGAGGCCGCTGAACTCGAGCAGCGACTCGGCCTGCTCGCGCGCGGCCGACGCGCCGGCGAGCCAGCGGGCCTTGAAGCCGGCCCAGCCGCGCTCGCGGACCACGGTCGCGGTCCAGACGTTCTGCCAGACGGTGAGCTGCGAGAACAGGCGGATGTTCTGGAAGGTGCGCGCGATGCCGAGCTCGGCGCGCCGGTGCGGCGGCAGCGGCCCGATGTCGCGGCCCTCGAAGCGCAGCGCGCCTCGCGTCGGCGGGTACAGTCCCGCGATCAGGTTTACGGTGGTGCTCTTGCCCGAGCCGTTCGGGCCGATCAGCCCGAGGATCTCGCCACGGCGCACCGTCAGGTCGAGCCCGTCGATCGCCTTGACGCCGCCGAAGTGCTTGGACAGGTCGGTGAGCTCAAGCATGGCGGGCCTCCGCGTCGGCGGCGCCAGCCGGGCGCGTGGCGGGGCGCCGCGACGCCGACGGCCGCCACAGCGGCGCAGACAGCATGCCGCCCGGCCGCACCAGCATCACGACGACGATCAGCGCGCCGAACAGCAGGCTGCGCCAGTCGCCGAGGAATCGCAGCCCCTCGATCAGCACGCCCTGGATGAACACCACCGCGAGCACCGTGCCCGCGAGGCTCTTCAGGCCGCCGAGGATCGGATAGGCGATCGCGAAGGTGGCCAGCAGGATCGTGAAGTTCGAGTGCTCGATGTGCGTGGTGGTGTGGCTGAAGAGGCCACCGGCGAGCCCCGCGATCGCGCCGCCGATGCCGAAGGCCGACACCTTGGCCGCGGTCAGGTCGACGCCCGCGCTCTGCGCGGCGACCTCGTCCTCGCCGACGGCGCGCCACAGCGTGCCGATCCGCGAGCGATCGAGCCACCACAGCACCAGCATCACGCCCGCGACCAGCGACCAGATCAGCGCGAGCACGTCCCACGCGGTCCAGCCGTTGCTCTGGAAGTAGCGGATGCCGCCGAAGCCGAGCCCGCCGTCGGGGCCGACCGGACCGTCGGGCCCCTGCACGCGCCACTTGAAGTTGAAGAACACCAGCCGGACGATCTCGGCGAACGCGGTGGTGGCGACCACCAGCATCAGCCCCTTCACCCGCAGCGCCGGGAAGCCCACCGCGACCGCGACGGCCGCGGACACCAGCGCGCCGACCGCGAGCGCCCACGGCAGCGGCCAGCCGGCCATCACCGTCAGCATGCCCGCCGCGTACGCGCCGATCGCGAAGAAGCCTCCCTGCGCGAGGCTCACCTGCCCGGTGTGCAGCACGCACCAGGCCGACAGGCCGAGCAGCGTGTGCACGCCGATCACCTGCGCGAGGCCGAGGTAGAAGTCCACGCTCAGTCCCTCCCGCCGGGCGCGGCGAACAGGCCGCCGGGACGGAACACCAGGAACGCGAACAGCAGCGCCATCACGTAGATGTCGCGCTCGCCGACACCGCGCACGAACTGGAAGAAGTTCTCGAGGCCGCCGACCAGCAACCCCGCGACGATCGCGCCGGGCACGCTGCCGAGCCCGCCGATCACGGTGACCACCAGCCCCTTGACGGTGAGCGGCAGCGTCAGCAGCGGCGACAGCATCCCGATCGCCGCGCCCGTCATCGCGCCGGCGGTGCCGCCGAGCAGCCCCGCGATCACGAAGGTGCTGGCGTTGGTGCGGTCCACGCTCATGCCGCACAGCCGCGCGGCGACCGGCTGCTGCGCGACCGCACGCGTGGCGAGCCCCAGGCGCGTGCGGGTCAGCAGCAGCCGCAGGCCGACCATCGCGATGCAGCCGAGCACGAACACGAACACCAGGTCGCCCCGGATCATGAACGGACCGACGTCCCAGACCGCGCCGGTGAACATCGCCGGGTAGTTCTGCGGCATGCCGTCGGTGGCGTGGACGATGATCTCCTCGAGCAGCAGCAGCATCCCGACCGTGGACATCAGCGTGGCGAGCGGCTTGTCCAGCGGCAGGAAGCGGAAGCACACGTAGTAGATCACCGCGCCCAGCACGCCGCCGAGCAGCGCGGCGGCCAGGTACACCAGCGGCGTGGGCGCGACCTTCACGAGGATCAGGCTGAGGTAGGCCGCGCCGACCGAGGCCGCGGCATACGACAGGTTGATCTTGTGCATCACGCCGAAGATCAGCGTGAAGCCGATGCCGATCAGCGCGTAGGTGGTGCCGAACATCACGCCGTCGAACACCGACTGCACGAGGTCGACCAGGTCGGTCGCGTTCATGGCCGCACCGTCACTTGGGCGTGTGCGCGACCGTCCATGCACCCTTCTCGGCGCGCACGAACAGGAACGGCTTGTCGGCCTCGCGGTCGTCGGTGCGCACCACCTTGCCGAGCAGGCCGGTGGTCTCCCGCATCGACGCGAGCGCCTCGCGCATCTTGCGGCGGTCTTCCTGGATCGTGTCGGGCCGCGCCATGATCTTCGCGCGCTCGATCTGCTCCTTCAGCGTGAAGACGTTCTCCCACGCGGCGGCGTTGTGCAGGTCCATGCTGGCGCCTGCGGCGCCGACCAGGTCGGCGGCCCGCTTCGCATCGGGGTTGACCGGCGCGAAGCTGGTCGGGATCAGGATGCCCTCGGCCTGCGCGGCGCAGCCCTGCAGCGTCTCCAGGCTCGACGAACTGGTCAGGCCGACCAGCATCTTCGGCTTCACGCCCTGGCGCTGCATCTCCTTGAGCACGCCGCAGGTGGTGAACGGGTGCGCGGAGATCATCACCAGGTCGGCCTCGCCGCGGCGCATCTCGCGCACCTGCGTCGAGAAGCTGGTGTCGGCGAGCAGCCACTCGCTCTGGCCCTTGACCTCGAAGCCGATCTTCTCGGCGTGGCCCTTCATCGCGTTGAAGGTCGCGTTGCTGTGCGCGAAGTCCTTCTCGACCCCGCCCCAGACGGTCTTCACGTCGGGGCGCGTCGCCTTGATCCACTCGAACAGGCTCTTGTACATCGCCGACTCGTTCGGCACGTTGCGGAACGACCACTGCGAGATCGACGCGAGGCCGCCCTTGGCGGCGACGTCGGTGTAGAGCGGGAACTGCAGGCCCGAGTCGGAGGCGTCGCCCGCCTTCTTCTGCAGGATGCCGAACACCGGCTCGGCGACGTTGCTGCAGGTCGGCCCGATCGCGACGAAGGCGTCGGGCTGCGCGGCGATCCGCCGCATCACGTTGATGCCCTCCTCGGCGTTGCAGCGGTCGTCGAGGTACTCGATGACCAGCTTCGCCTTGGCGCCGTCGCCGAGCGTCACGCCGCCGGCCTTGTTGATCTGGTCGGCCGCGGCCTTCATCGCGGCCTCGCTGTTCAGGCCGAAGATCCGCACGACGCCGCTCTTCGCGCCGAAGCCGTAGATCTTGACGGTGCGCTCCTGGGCGGCGGCCGTGCCGCAGGCGAGTGCGGCGGCGAGCGCGACGACGGACAGTGGGACGAGCTTCGGCATGGGTGTCTCCTCGTGGGCCGTGACGTGGTGGCGGACTCTCGCGCCGCGGCGGTGCACTGACAATTCCAAAGACGTTCAAGCTGCGTTGCCGCCGCCGCAACGGTCGGCTTGCCTGGCGTTCAATGCTGGATTCGCGCAAAAGCAATTCAGCGCGGCGGGCACCCTTTCGACAATGGGCGCTCGATCGCCGCTGGAGACGCCATGCCCCGCCCCGCCCCCCGACCCGCCGCGACGCGGGGTCGCCCCCTCGACGGCCTGCTCGTCGTCGCGCTCGAGCAGGCGGTGGCCGCGCCGTACTGCAGCAGCCGGCTCGCCGACGCCGGCGCGCGCGTGATCAAGGTCGAGCGCCGGGAGGGCGACTTCGCGCGCGGCTACGACCGCACGGTGCACGGCGAGTCGTCGTACTGGGTGTGGATCAACCGCGGCAAGGAGTCGGTCGCGCTCGACCTTAAATCCGACGGCGACCTCGCGCTGCTGCAGCGCATGATCGCGAAGGCCGACGTGTTCATCCAGAACCTCGCGCCCGGCGCCACCGACCGGATGGGCATCGGCTCGGCGGCGCTGCGCAAGCGTCATCCGCGGCTGGTCACCTGCGACATCAGCGGCTACGGCGACGACGGCCAGCTCGTCGGGCTGAAGGCCTACGACCTGCTGGTGCAGGCCGAGAGCGGGCTGGTGTCGGTGAGCGGCGCGCCCGGCGAGTGGGGCCGCATCGGCGTGTCGCTGTGCGACATCACCGCGGGGATGAACGCGCTGATCGGCATCCAGCAGGCGCTGATGCAGCGCGAGCGCACCGGCCGTGGCTCCGCGGTCAAGGTGTCGCTGTTCGGCTCCGCGGCCGAGCTGATGAGCGTGCCGTACCTGCAGGCGCGCTACGGCGGCAAGGCGCCGGACCGAGTCGGCCTCAGGCACCCGTCGATCGCGCCCTACGGCGCGTTCACCTGCGCCGACGGGCGCGACATCGTGATCTCGATCCAGAACGAGCGCGAGTGGGCGGACTTCGTGCGCATCGTGCTGCGCCGCCCCGAGCTGCTCGACGATCCGCGCTGCGCCGGCATCGCGGCGCGCGTCGCGAACCGCGCGTTCGTCGACGGCGCGGTCGCCGAGGTGTTCGGCGCGCTGACCGGCGCGGAGCTGGTCGATCGCCTGACCGAGGCGCAGACCGCGTTCGGCAACGTGAACTCGGTCCACGACCTGATCGAGCACCCGCAGCTGCGCACGCGGCGGATGACGGTGCACGGCCGCGGCGTCGAGGTGCCGGCCTCGCCGTGGAGCGTCGAGTGGGAGGCGGGCGAGTACGCCGAGGCGCCGGCGCTCGATGCGGACGGGGCGGCGATCCGGGAGGAGTTCGGGGCAGCGGAGGCGGCCAGGAAGGAAGCGATCTCCGGAGGCACGTGACTACGATGCGATGACGTCGCGGGTGCGAGCCGCCCGACCCCGTGGTCCGACCAGCACGCCCGATGAACATCCGCGAACGGACCTCCGAACACCTGATCCTCGTGCATCGGGAGCGCTGGGTCGCGCTCGGATTCGCCGTGATGGCACTCCTGATGGCGGTCATGGCCGGGTTCGCGTTCCGCAGCGCCCCGGCCATCTCGCTCGGCCTGCTCGTCATCGCGCTCATGCTGGCGGCCGTGGCGCTCTTCACCTTCAGCGACGAGACGGTGGAGTTCTCCCGCAGCGCAGGACGGGTGGTGATCCGGTCCCGTCATCCGCTGCGGCGCACACCGAAGTCGATTCCACTGCGCGAGCTCCGCGAGGCCGTCCCCCAGACCCGCCCCGGGGTCGCCTCCGAGTACGGCTACAAGGGACACCGCGCCACGCGGCCGGTGCTCGTGCGGCGGGGCAGCGCCAAGGTGATTCCGCTGGCCCCGCCCTATGCGGACCCCAAGGACACCCTGGTCATCGTGCAGGCGATCAACGACTGGCTCGGCGTCAGGCCGTCACGTCGAGCGTCGCGATAGCGGCCCGAAAGGGGCGCGGCAGCGCTGGAGGCGCGCCGACCGTGCGCGCCCGGCAGCCCGAGCAGCATGTCCCCGAACAGGCGACGGTACGCGTTCATCTCCCGGATGCGCGCCTCGATCCGGTCGTCGAAGTCGCGGCATGCGAGACGTACTGGGTCCGATCGCCAGCCCCCGACGGAGCGCGACTCGACGCCATTCCGACCCACCCTGCGGACATGGCACCGTCAGGCGTTCGGGGTCGCATCCCGATGCGACGGCTTGACCCATGGCGGTGCCTGAGTCCCCGCCGATGCGTTCACGACCGAGCAATCTCTTCCCGAAGCCAGTTCGTGAACGCCTCGACCCGCTCCCACTGCGCATGGGCTCGCGGATACACCAGATGGTGAGCCCTGACCGGCATTGACTTCCTGTCCCCGAAGACCGGTACCAGATCGCCTCGCCGCAGCGCGCTCTCCGCGGTGCGGTGGCTGTCCAGCGCGATGCCAAGACCCTGGATCGCCGCATCGAGCACCATCGACGTCCGATCGAACGAAAGGACATAGCTGGCCGGACTCACGGGGACGCCATGTGCGGAGAACCAATGCGGCCACTGGATCAACGTGACCTGCGATTGGATCAGGTCCTTGCCGATCAGATCCTCGGGTGTCCGGATCCCGAGCTGTTCCCCGAGTCGAGGGCTGATCATCGGGAGGATCTCTTCCGAGAACAGGGACTCGACGTGCAGGTCTCGTCCTTGCACCGGGCCGTACCGGATGTCGACGTCGACCTGGCCCCTCGAGAAATCCGAGTCTCCGTGCGACGCCGCGAGCTGAACCCGGATGCTCGGATACGCGGCACGGAAGGACGGAAGACGCGGCATCAGCCACAGGCTGGCGAACGAGGGGACCGAGTGGATCCGCAAGACCTCCTCGGTATCGCCGGACTTCACGTGTTGCGCCGCAGCAGCCAGCAAGGTGAGGGCGCCGGCCACATCCCGGTGGAAGCGTTCCCCGTGGATCGTCAGTGTCATGCCTCGTGAAGAACGCTCGAGCAGTCGACGCCCGACGAAGGACTCCAGGTTCGCCAGCTGGTGGCTGACGGCGGACACGGTCAGGTTGAGCTCCTCGGCCGCCTTGCTGACGCTTCCGAGGCGGACCACGGTGTCGAAGGCGAGGATGCCCTTGAACGGCGGGAAGTGCATGGCGTGCGCCCGGATCGAAACTTATTTCAAGCGTACTTGAACTCGGCGTCCTTGCTCGCCCGGGACCCGCCCCGAAGAATCGGGGCCACTACATCGAGGAGACCTGCATGCAAGCACCTCAGCCCGTCCGGCCGGGGGGCGCGGCAGCGAGCGGTGCGCTCGGGGCGCTCGCCGACGACACGGCCCTGCTGTCCCGCCTCGCTTCCTGCGCACACCGTATCCGGCGTTACGCCGTCCGCATGGGCGAAGTGCAGGGGCAAGGCTACATCGGCCAGGCGCTGGGCTGGGCCGACGTGCTCGCCGTCGCGTACGGACATGCCTTGAACCTGCGCCCCGCCGAGCCCGACTGGGAGGGTCGTGACCGCTTCCTGCTCTCCCATGGCCACTACGCGATCGCCCACTACGCGGCACTGATCGAGGCGGGCGTCATCCCAGAGAGCGAGCTCGAGACGTACGGCAGCGACGACAGCCGGCTGCCGATGTCGGGGATGGCCACGTACACGCCCGGCATGGAGATCTCCGGCGGGTCGCTCGGCCAGGGCCTCGCCATCGGCGTCGGCATGGCGCTCGGCCTGAAGCGGAAGGGCAACGCGGCGTTCGTCTACAACTCGATGTCGGATGGCGAACTCGACGAGGGCTCGACCTGGGAGGCCGCGATGGGCGCGGCACACCACCGTCTCGACAACTTCATCTGCCTGGTCGACATCAACAACCAGCAAGCCGACGGACCGTCCGGGAAGATCATGGGCTTCGAGCCGCTCGTCGACAAGTGGGCCGCGTTCGGATGGCACGTTCAACGCGCCGATGGGAACGACCTGGCCGCAGTGCTTCGTGCGTTCGACGCCGCTCGACGGCTCACCGACGAGAAACCGCGCGTCATCCTCTTCGACACCCTCATGGGCAAGGGCGTGCCCTTCCTGGAGCAGCGCGAGAAGAACCACTTCATTCGGGTCGACCCGCCGGAGTGGCAGATGGCGCTTCGCATCCTAGATCTGTCGCAACCCGAGGAGAAGGCGCAATGACCGCCACTGCGGAGAAGACGCCGCGGCTGACCACCTCGGCGATGATCGCGTCGATCGCCGGCGAAGGCCAGCGCGTGAAGACCGCGCCTTTCGGCAAGGCGCTCGTCGAGTATGCGGCGACTCGTCCCGAGATCGTCGGAATGACGGCCGACCTCGCGAAATACACGGACCTGCATCTGTTCGCCCAGGCCTATCCGGACCGCTTCTACCAGATGGGCATGGCCGAGCAGCTGCTGATCGCGGCCGCGGGCGGCATGGCGAAGGAAGGACTGATCCCCTTCGCCACCACCTACGCCGCGTTCGCCACGCGGCGAGCCTTCGATTTCGTCCATCAGGTGATTGCGGAGGAGCGCCTCAACGTCAAGATGTGTTGTGCGCTGCCCGGACTGACCACGGGATACGGCCCCAGCCACGCCGCGATCGAGGACATCGCCATGATGCGCAGCGTTCCCGGGATGACCATCGTCGATCCCTGCGACGCGCTGGAGATCGAGCAGGCGGTCCCGCAGATCGCCGCGCACGAAGGGCCGGTGTACCTGCGCCTGCTGCGCGGGCAGGTCCCGCTGGTCCTCGACGAGTACGACTACAGCTTCGAACTCGGCCGCGCGAAGCTGCTGCGCGAAGGCAACGACGTCCTGGTGATCTCGAGCGGCATCCTGACGATGCGCGCCCTGGAAGCGGCTCGTGAGCTCGAACGGGACCGTGTCGGTGTCGCGGTACTGCACTGCCCGACGATCAAGCCGCTGGACGAGGCGACGATCGTCGCGGCCGTACGCGCTAAGCCGAGGCTCGTCGTCGTCGCCGAGAACCATTCGGTCGTCGGAGGTCTCGGTGAGGCGGTCGCCGGGACCCTTCTGCGACACGGCGCGCCCCCAGCCGGCTTCCGGTTCGCGGGGTTGCCCGACGCATTCCTGGATGCCGGCGCGCTACCGACCTTGCACGACCGATACGGGATCTCGACTGCGGCATTCGTCAAGTCGATCAGGGGATGGATCTGAGATGAGCACACGAACCTGCGTCGGCCTGATCGGCCTCGGTGCGATGGGACGCGGTGCAGCTGCGAACCTCCTGGCGAAAGGGTTCGACGTCGTCGGTTACGACGTGCGCCCGGAGGCGCTCGCCTGGCTTCGCGATCAGGGGGGCATCGCGGCGAGCTCGCTCCGCGACGTCGCTGCACGATCGCGAACGATCGTGAGCTTCGTCGTGAACTCGGCCCAGACCGAGGACGTGCTCTTCGGTGCTGGCGGACTGGTCGGTCAGTTGCCGGCAGGCGCAGTGTTCATCGCCTGCAGCACGATGGATCCGGTCTATGTGTCCGCGCTCGCCGGGCGACTGCTCGAGCATTCGATCAGCCTCGTGGATGCGCCGGTCACCGGCGGTGCGGTCGGAGCGGCTCAGGGGACCCTGACGATCATGGGCTCCGGGTCCGAGGAGGCGTTTGCCGAGGCGAAGCCCGTGCTCGCGACTTTCGGTGCACGGGTGTACTGCCTGGGCGCCGCGGGTGCCGGCGCGAGGATGAAGGTGCTGAACCAGCTGCTGTGCGGTGTTCATCTGGCCGCGGCCGGGGAGGCGCTCGCACTCGCGAAGCGGGAAGGGCTCCCGCTCGACACCACGCTGGAGATCCTCTGCAGCGGCGCTGCCGGCAGCTGGATGCTTGCCGATCGCGGGCCGCGAATGATCAGCGGGGAGTTCGACGGCGTCCGGTCCGCGGTCGACATCTTCGTGAAGGACATGTCGTTGGTGCTCGACGCGACGCGGGCGAAGCGGTTCCCGGCACCGCTCGCACATGCGGCGTACCTGGCATTCATCGAGGCCTCGGCCCGAGGGCTGGGCTCGAAGGACGACTCGGCGGTCACCACCAACTACGACCTGGAGCAGCGACCGCTGTGACTGCGATCAAGAGGAACTACGCCGACATCGGCGACGGGATCGTCCACTACCTCACCTCGGGCGAAGGCGAACCGCTGGTGCTGCTCCACGGGATCCCGCAGACCTCTCACGAGTGGCGGTACGTCATCCCGCTGCTGGCCGACCGATTCAGCATCGTGGCTCCGGACTTGCGCGGGCTCGGAGACAGCTCGCGCGCGGCGAGCGGTTTCGACAAGAAGACCGTCGCTGCCGATGTCTGGAAGCTCGTGCACGACCATCTCGGGCTCGACAGCTTCTTTCTCGTCGGGCATGACTGGGGGGGCCCCGCAGCGTTCGCCCTCGCATGCGCCCACCAGCAGGCCGTGAGGCGTCTTGCGATTCTGGACGTCCCCATCCCGGGCGACGGCATGGACTTCTCCCAGAACGGACGTCGATGGCACCACCCGCTGTTCCGTACGCCGCACCTTCCGGAGGCGCTTCTGCACGACCGGGAGCACATCTTCTTCGACTGGTTGTTCGACAACTACGCCTACATCCCGAACAGCATTTCCGAAGTTGACCGCCAGGAGTACCTGCGCACGTACCGGAAGCCCGGGGCGATGAGCGCGCTGTTCGGCTACTACCGTGCGACCGCGCAGGACGCGCAGGACAACCAGGCGTTCCTCGCCGCGAACGGAAAGCTCCGCACGCCGGTCCTCGCTCTCGGAGGAGACAAGGCGTTCGGCCGCGGCCTCGATGTTCTTCACTCGCTGCAGCGGGTCGCGGAGAACGTGCGAGGCGGTCTCGTTCCAGACAGCGGGCATTGGGTGACCGAGGAGCAGCCCGAGTTCATCGCCACTGAACTGAAGAAGTTCTTTCTCGAAGACCTGCAGTAGTCCGACCACAACGTCAAATCCACAACAGGAGACATCATGCGCGCTAGTCGCCGCCAGCTGATTCAAGGTGCCGCCGCCGCCGGAACCGGGCTCGCCTTTCCCGCCGTCGTGTTCGGCCAGCCGCAGTTCAAGATGAAGTTCGCGAACATCATGCCGACCGACCATCCCCTGAACACGCGGATGAGGGAGGCCAGCGCCACGATCAAGGAGAAGACCAACGGCCAGGTCGACATCCAGGTGTTCCCCGCGAGCCAACTCGGGAGCGACGCGGACATGCTGTCGCAGGTGCGCTCGGGCGGCATCGAGTTCTTCGCGAACTCCGGGCTGATCCTGTCCTCTCTGGTGCCGACCGCGGCCATCAACGGCATCGGCTTCGCGTTTCCGGACTACCCGGCCGTGTGGCGGGCGATGGACGGGGCCTTGGGCAAGCATGTCGTCGGAGCCATCGAGAAGGCAGGCCTGGTCGCCTTCGATCGCATGTGGGACAACGGATTCCGCCAGACGCTGTCGGCGACCCAGCCCGTCCGCAACCCGGGGGACCTGAAGGGATTCAAGATCCGCGTCCCGCCGAGTCCGCTCTGGACGGCGCTCTTCAAGGACCTCGGCGCATCTCCGGTGACCATCCCCTGGGGCGAGACGTACACGGCATTGCAGACCAAGGTGGCCGACGGCCTCGAGAACCCCTTGGCGGGCATCTGGTTCGCGAAGATGCACGAGGTCGGCAAGTTCCTGTCGAACACAAATCACATGTGGGACGGGTTCTGGTTCGTTGCCAACCGCAGGTCGTTCCAGGCGCTGCCAGCCACGGCACAGGACATCGTGCGTCAGGCGGTGAATGCCGCCGCGCTCAAGGAGCGCGAGGACGTCGAGCGCCTCAACCAGGAGCTCCGCAGCAACCTCTCGAAGTCGGTGGAGTTCGTCAACGTCGATCCGGAGGCCTTCCGCAAGCGCCTGCAGGAGTCCGGCTTCTACAGCGAGTGGAAGAAGCGCATGGGCGAAGAGACCTGGAGCCTGCTCGAGTCCACGACGGGCAAGCTGGCCTGACTGGGCGAAGGGGTACGCGCCCCTTCGCTTCAACAACGAGACCTGTGCGAGGCCCGCAAGGGCCTTGCGGGAGCCAACGTGTCCGGCATTGCTGCAGGCGTCGAGCCTGAAGATCCCTTGGGTGATCCCGCCGCCGAGGCAGGTATCAATCCGCAGTACCGGCCGTCGCGATGGATGCTGCCCCTCGAGGCCCTGGCTGCGGCACTCATGGTGGCGATCGTCGTGCTCCTGCTCGTCGCGGTGGTGACCCGCTACTTTCTGGCCACGCCCGTCGTCTGGATCGAGGAGGTCGTCGGGACGTCGTTCGTCTGGCTGGCCATGATCGGCGCCACCATCGCGATGCAACGTCACGAGCATCTGCGCCTGACGCTGTTCCTCGGCATGCTGCCACGGCGCCTGCAGGTCGTCGTCCATGCCGTGGGCGTGGTGTCCATGGCCGCGTTCCTGCTCGCGGTCATCGGACCCGCGTTCGAGTACGCGAAGGAGGAGTGGGTGATCGTCACGCCCACGCTCGAGATCCCCAGTACCTTCCGCGTGTCCGCGATGGTCTTCGGGCTGGTCGCGATGCTCTGGGTGCTCTGCGTGCACGCCGTGCGCACCATACCGTGGCGGCGCCTGCTGCTCTGCGCCGTGTTCGTCGCCGCGATCGCAGGGGTGCTGTGGGTCCTGTCGCCCCAGTTCAAGGCGCTCCCGACCGGCCTGAACCTCACGATCTTCCTCGCGCTCCTCGTCTCGCTTTTCCTCGCGGCCGGCGTGCCGATCGGGTTCTGCTTCGGGCTCGGCACGCTGTCCTACCTGACCTTCGCGTCGAACGTGCCCCTGATGGTCATCGTCTCGCGGATGGACGAGGGCATGTCCGGCATCATCCTCGTGTCGATCCCGGTGTTCGTCCTTCTCGGCTGCGTGCTCGACGCGACCGGGATGGGCAAGGCGATCGTGAGCTTCCTCAGCTCGCTGGTCGGGCACATCAAGGCGGGATTGTCGTACGTCCTGTTCGGGTCGCTGTTCATCGTGTCAGGCATCTCGGGATCAAAGACCTCGGACATGGCGACCGTCGCCCCGGCGCTGTTCCCGGAGATGGAGCGCCGCGGGAACAAGCGGGCCGACATGGTAGCCATGCTCGCGACGGGCGCAGCGATGGCGGACACGGTCCCGCCCAGCATCGTGCTGATCGTGCTGGGTGCCGTGGCGGGCGTGTCGATCGCCGGGCTGTTCCAGAGCGGGTTCGTGATCGCGATGGTGCTCCTGGCGAGCCTGCTCGTGCTGGCGAGATGGCGTGCGCGGAACGAGGACCTCGGTGATGCGAAGCGACCGAGCCTGAACGTGATCGCGAAGCTGCTCCTGATCGCAAGTCCGGCCCTCGTGCTTCCGTTCGTGATCCGCAGCACCGTCGGGGGGGGCGTGGCGACGGCCACCGAGGTGTCGTCGATCGCCGTCCTGTACGCGATGCTGATCGGACACGTCCTGTATGGCGGACTGGGCATCCGCAAGACGTACCTGATGCTGGTCGAAACGGCTTCGCTGTCGGGCGCGATCCTCCTGGTCCTCGGGACCGCATCGGGCATGTCCTGGGCGGTCACGCAGAGCGGGGTCATCCAGGATCTCACCGCCCTGCTCACCGCGATGCCCGGTGGCGCGGTGGCATTCATGGCCATGTCGATCGTGATCTTCCTGGTGCTGGGCTGCCTGCTCGAAGGGCTGCCCGCGGTGCTGCTGCTGGCACCGATCATGTATCCGATCGCCCGGAAGCTCGGGATCCACGACATCCATTACGGGATGGTCATCGTGTGCGCGATGAACGTGGGGTACATGACGCCACCCATCGGCATCGGGCTGTACATCGCCGCCAGGATCGGGGGCGCCTCGGCGGACGACGTGACGAAGGCCATCTGGCCCTACCTCGCGGCGCTCCTGGCCGGGATCGTCGTGATCGCCGCCGTGCCGTGGCTGTCGACCGTAGCGCTGTGAGCGACCGGACGCTCCACGCGCGAAGGTCTGTACGGCAGTTCTCCGTGACATCGACAGCGAAGCCATGAACGAACGATCGATACCGTCCGGGAGCTGCGACGCGCGGCTCTCCAACGCCATCCGGTTCCTGGCGATCGATGCCATCGTCCGCGCAGGCGAAGGGCATCAGGGCGTCCCGCTGGGCATGGCGGAGATCGCAACCGCCCTCTACACGCGTCACCTGAAGTTCGACGCGTCCGACCCGGCATGGCCGGATCGGGATCGCGTCGTGCTCTCGAACGGTCACGGGTCGATGCTGCTGTATGCGCTGCTGCACCTGTGCGGCTACGAGCGGATGGGCGTCGAGCAGGTGAGCACGTTCCGCGACTTCGGATCGCGCTGCGAAGGCCATCCCGAGTTCGACATCAGTTCCGGGATCGAAGTCACCACCGGGCCTTTGGGACAGGGCATCGCCAACGCGTTCGGCATGGCCGTCGCGGAGGCCTATCTCGGCGCGCGATTCGGCCGGGATGCGGTCGATCACTTCACGTACGCATTCGTCGGGGACGGCTGCCTGCAGGAAGGCGTCGGTCAGGAGATGATCTCCCTGGCAGGTCACCTCGGCCTCGGCAAGCTGGTGCTGCTCTGGGACGACAATCGCATCACCGACGACGGTTCGACGGATCTGTCGATCAGCGAAGACGTCGCCGCACGGTTCAGGGTCGCGAACTGGCACGTCGAGTCCGTGGACGGCCACGACCTGGAAGCGGTCTCGGCGGCGATCGCTGCGGCGAAGTCCGATCCGAGGCCTTCGCTCATCGCCTGTCGCACCCTCATCGCCAAGGGCATCGCTCGCCTGCAAGGCCAGCGTGGTGGACACAGCGCGAAGCTGTTTCCGGAGGACGCCGCCGCCGCTCGCGAGGCGCTCGGTTGGAGCGAACCGCCATTCGTGATTCCTGCCGACGTGCTCGGCAAGTGGCGCTCGGCCGGCCTGCGCTCGCGCCCGGTGCGGGATGCGTGGGAGGCGCGTCGCGCTGCCATGCCGGCATCGCAGCGCGCGGAGTTCGATCGTGTGCTCGCCGGAGCATTGCCGACGGGGTGGCGCGACGTGCTGCTCGAGTACAAGCGGAAGGCTGTCGAGCGCGAGCCGCTTCCGAGCGGTATCTTCATCTCGGCGGAGATCAACGATCTGCTCGTCGACGTGATGCCCGAACGGATCGTCGCCTGCGCCGATCTCGAAGCCCCGACGAATCACAAGCGTCGCCTCGAGGCCTTCTCCGCCGACAATCGGCGCGGCGCCTACGTGCATTGCGGTGTACGCGAGCACGTGATGGGATCGATGGTGAACGGCATGGCGGCCCACGGCGGCATCGTTCCCCTTGCGATCACCTATCTCGCCTTCTCCGACTACGAACGGCCGGCGATGCGCATGGCCTCCCTGATGGGATTACCGGTGAAGTTCGTGTTCAGCCACGACTCCATCGGCATCGGGCGCAACGGCCCCACCCATCAACCGGTCGAGATCCTGGCATCGCTCAGGGCGATGCCGAACATGCTAGTGATGCGCCCTGCCGACGCGGTCGAGGCCGCGGAATGCTGGGAGATCGCGTTCGAGCACCGATCCGGCCCCTCGACGCTCGTCTTCGCGAGACAGGCGTTGCCGGCAGTCCGTCGCCGCCACACCACGACGAACCTGTCGCGACGCGGTGCGTACGTGCTCCTGGAGGCGGACGGGGGCGTGCGTCGGGTCACGCTGCTTGCCACCGGCTCGGAGGTTGCGCTCGCCCTCGCGGCGCGCGAGACGCTGCAATCGGGCGGCGTGCCCACGGCCGTCGTGTCGATGCCCAGCTGGGAACTGTTCAGCGCCCAGGATGATGACTACAGGGCCGGCGTCCTGGGCCCGGATGCCGTACGCGTCGGCTGCGAGGCGGCCATGCGGTTCGGGTGGGACCGATGGCTCGGCGACCGCGGCGGGTTCGTCGGCATGACGGGATTCGGTGCCTCGGGACCCGCCGATTTGCTGTACGAGCATTTCGGCATCACGCCGTCGGCCATCGTGTCGGAAGCGAAGCGCCTGCTGGCCGCGCATTGAACCCGCGAGCGAGTCCGATGCCGGACTCGGCCCATCACGCTCCTCGGCTCACACCTGACCCCGATCGGTCGGCCCATGTGTGCCCCCGTCACTCCTCGATCGTCAGCGCCAGGCTCTCCTTGATCTCCTCCATCACCACGTAGCTGCGGCTCTCCCGCGCGCCCGGCAGCCCGAGCAGCATGTCGCCGAGCAGCCTCCGGTACGCGTTCATCTCGGGGATGCGCGCCTTGATCAGGTAGTCGAAGTCGCCGGACACGAGGTGGCACTCGAGCACGTTCGGCAGCTTCAGCACCTCGCGCTTGAACTCCTCGAAGATCCGGCCCGACTTCGCCGACAGCCGGATCTCGACGAACACCAGCAGCGACTGGCCGAGCGCCTGCGGCGAGAGCCGCGCGTGGTAGCCGGTGATGAAGCCGTCGCGCTCGAGGCGCCTGACGCGCTCGTTGCACGGCGTGGCCGACAGGCCGACCTTCTCGGCCAGCTCGACCATCGGGATGCGCCCGTCGGCCTGCAGCGTGCGCAGGATCTTCCGGTCGATCCGGTCGGGTGCGCGGGGGGTCGTTCCCGGGGAGGATGCCTGTTTCGCCATGTTGTCCCTACTATTCGGCCTTGGTGCAGGATTTTCTCCTGCATCACTGCGTTACTTTGGTCACATCCGCTGTCCATAAGGGCCTAGATTGGAGGATATCGCTTCGGAGGCTTCCATGCGCATCCTCGTTCTCGGCAGTGGCGTGATCGGCGTGACCAGCGCCTGGTACCTGGCCCGCCAGGGCCACGAGGTGACCGTCGTCGACCGGCAGCCCGGCGCTGCGCTGGAGACCAGCTTCGCGAACGCCGGCCAGGTCTCGCCCGGGTACTCGACGCCGTGGGCGGCCCCCGGCATCCCGCTGAAGGCGATGAAGTGGCTGTTCCAGCGCCACGCACCGCTCGCGATCCGGCCGGACGGCACGCTGTTCCAGCTTTCCTGGCTCGCGCAGATGCTCGCGAACTGCACCGAGGACCGCTACGCGGTGAACAAGGAGCGGATGCTGCGGCTCTCCGAGTACAGCCGCGATTGCCTGAAGGCGCTGCGCGCGGAGATCGAGCTGCCCTACGAAGGGCGCCAGCTCGGCACGCTGCAGGTGTTCCGCACCGACGCGCAGATGGCCGCGGTCGACAAGGACGTGCGGGTGCTGCGCGAGCAGGGCGTGCGCTTCGAGCTGCTCGACCGGGACGCGCTCGCGCGCGTCGAGCCGGCGCTCGCCGCGGTGTCGGGCAAGCTGGTCGGCGGCCTGCGCCTGCCGGGCGACGAGACCGGCGACTGCCAGCAGTTCACGACGCGGCTCGCCGGGGCGGCCGGCCGCGCCGGCGTCACGTTCCTCTACGGCACGACGATCGATCGCATCGAGAAGCGCGGCGACGCGATCGGCTCGGTCTGGGTCCGCGGCCCCGGGGGCCGCCGCCAGCTCGCGGCCGACCAGTACGTGCTCGCGCTCGGCTCCTACTCGCGCGAGCTGCTCGCGCCGCTGGGCCTCGACCTGCCGGTCTACCCGCTGAAGGGCTACTCGCTCACCGTGCCGATCACCGACGCCGACGCCGCGCCGGTGTCGACGGTGATGGACGAGACCTACAAGATCGCGATCACGCGCTTCGAGGACCGGATCCGCGTCGGCGGCATGGCCGAGGTCGCGGGCTTCGACCTGCGGCTGAACCCGCGCCGCCGCGAGACGCTCGAGAAGGTGGTCACCGACCTGTTCCCGCGCGGCGGCGACGTGCGCGCGGCGAGCTTCTGGACCGGGCTGCGGCCGATGACGCCGGACGGCACGCCGGTGGTCGGCGCGACCCGCTACGCGAACCTGTGGACGAACACCGGCCACGGTACGCTCGGCTGGACGATGGCCTGCGGCTCCGGCAAGCTGCTCGCTGACCTGATCTCGCGCCGCCGGCCCGAGATCAGCGCCGAGGGGCTCGCGAT
>JBILTM010000214.1:0-8100 GCA_044371545.1 Burkholderiaceae bacterium | reverse complement strand
GATCGCCGGCGCGGCGGCCGTGTCCTCGTCGGCGGCGGCGGCCGGCCCGGGCAGCACGGCCAGCCCCGCGAGCGCGAGGGCGGCGCCGGCGAGCGCGCACGCGCGGACGCTTCGCAGCGTGCGCACGCGGATCGATCGGACGCCGGGAGCGGTCATCGGGCCAACACCATCCCTGCCAGGGTCGTCAATTCTATCGCCCGCCGTCCGTCGCGCGGGAGGAACAATCCGTCGTCTCCGGGCCTTCGCGGCGTCGGAGCGGGCCGGACCGTGCCGCAAAGGGGTCGCCCGATCGGGGCGGTGGCCGACACGGGCCGGTGTCGGCGGGCCGCCGCCGTGCGTACGGGCCGGGCCACCGGGCCGGGCCCCCCGCGCCGCCGGCGACCGTACCGGGGCGCCCGGCCCCGGGCCCGCTACGATGCGGCCGATGTCCACCGCCCCCCCGAGCGCCCCCGCGCGCCCCGCCCCCGGCGACGACGCGCGCGGCCTCGTGCTCGGCCTGCTCGGCGTCGCGACCTTCGCGCTGACCCTGCCCATGACCCGGCTCGCGGTGGTCGACCTCGACCCGGTCTGGATCGGGCTCGCGCGGGCGCTGTGCGCGGCGCTGCCGGCCGCGGCGTGGCTGGCCTGGACGCGGGCGCCCCGGCCGCCGCGCGACATGCTGCCGTCGCTCGCGCTGGTCGCGGCCGGCGTCATCGTCGGCTTCCCGACCGCGAGCTCGGTCGCGATGCGCCACGTCGACGCGTCGCACGGCGCGGTGGTGCTCGGCGTGCTGCCGCTCGCCACGGCGCTCGCCGGCGCCTGGCGGGCCGGCGAGCGGCCGTCGCGCGCCTACTGGGCGTGGGCGGCGGTGGGCGCCGCGATCGTCTGCACGTTCGCGCTGCGTGCGGGCGGCGGGCGCCCCCAGCCCGCCGACGCGTTGCTGGTGATCGCGGTCGCCGCCGCCGCGGTGGGCTACGCCGAGGGCGCGCGCGTCGCGCGGCGGATCGGCGGGCCGGCGACGATCTGCTGGGCGCTGGTGCTGTCGGCGCCGTTCCTCGCCCCGATCGTCGCCGCGCTGACCTGGATCCACGGCATCGAGGCCCGGCCCTCGGCCTGGCTCGGCTTCGCCTACGTGACGCTGTTCAGCCAGTTCCTCGGCTTCTTCGCCTGGTACAAGGGGCTCGCGCTCGGCGGCATCGCGCGGGTCTCGCAGGTGCAGCTGCTGCAGACCTTCATGACGCTCGGCTTCGCCGCGCTCGTCGCCGGCGAGTCGCCCGGCGCGTCGACCTGGGCGTTCGCCGCCGCGGTGGTCGCGGTGGTCGCCGCGCAGCGGATGACCGGCACGTCCGCCCCGGCCCGTTGAACGGCCCGCCCCACGGAGCCTCCGATGACCGTCACCCTCCCCTTCATGCAGGTCGACGTCTTCACCGACCGGCCGTTCCTCGGCAACCCGGTCGCGGTGATCCTCGACGCCGACGGGCTCGACACCGGGACGATGCAGCGCATCGCGCGCTGGACGAACCTGTCCGAGACCACCTTCGTGCTGCGACCGGACGCCGCGGGCACCGACTACGCGCTGCGGATCTTCACGCCCGACCGCGAGCTGCCGTTCGCCGGGCATCCGACGCTCGGCAGCGCGCGCGCCGCGATCGCCGCGGGCCGCGCGACGCCCCGCGACGGCCGGCTCGTGCAGCAGTGCGCGGCCGGCCTCGTGCCGATCCGCGTCGAGCCGGGCGGCACCCGGCTGTCGTTCGAGGTGCCGCCGTCACGGACGACGCCGCTCGGCGCGGACGACGCCGCAGCGATCGCGCGGGCGCTGGGCCTTCCCGGCGCCGCGCCGCGCTTCGAGGCGATCGACGTCGGCCCGGTGTGGATCACCGCGGCGCTCGCCGACGCGGCGGCGGTGCTCGCGCTGCGGCCGGACATGGCGGCGCTCGACGCGATCGGCCGCCGGCTCGGTGTCACCGGCGTCACGGTGCACGGACCCGACCGGTCGGGCGCATCCGGGGCGGACATCGCGGTGCGGTCCTTCGCACCCGCCGCCGGCGTGCCCGAGGACCCGGTCTGCGGCAGCGGCAACGCCTGCGTGGCGATCCAGCGGCGCGCCGCCGGCGCCCGCGACGCGTACGTCGCCGCGCAGGGCGAGGCGCTCGGCCGCGCGGGCCGGATCGCGGTGCGCTATCGGGGCGAGGCGATCGAGGTGGGCGGGGAGACGGTGGTCTGCGTCGAGGGCACGCTGCGCGTCGCGTAGCGGGCGCAGCCCGCGGCCTCAATCGAGCGGCGCGAAGAACCCGTCGACCAGCGCGTCGTCGACCCGGTCGAAGGTCGCCGGCGACCACTTCGGGTCGCGGGACTTGTCGATCAGCAGCGCCCGCACGCCCTCGGGGAAGTCGGCGTGCCGCTGGCACTGGCGCGCGACGACGAGGTCGAGCGCGAGCACCTGCTCGAGCCCGAGCAGCCGGCAGCGGCGCATGTACTCGAAGGTGACCCGGGCGGCGGTCGGCGAGCCGTTGGCGAGGTTCTCCAGCGGCTTCGCGAACCAGGGCTCGGCGGCGGCGGCCTCGCGCAGCGCCTCGAGCGCGGCCTCGGCGCTCGGGGCCATGCCGATGCGCCGAATCGCGTCGTGGTGGCGGCGAAGCGCGCCGTCCGGCAGCGCGAGCGGCTGCTCGGCCGCGAACGCGGTGCAGCAGGTCCGCAGCCGCGCGCGCTGCGCGGCGACCGGGCCGCTCCAGTCGAGCCCGGCGAGCCGCTCCAGGAAGGCCGGCTGGCGCGCGTGCGCGATCGCGTGGTCGGCGAGCCGGGCGTGCAGCGCGTCGGCCTCGTTGACGATCGCGCCGGTCATCGCGAGCAGCAGCCCCGCCTCGCCCGGCACGCGGTTCAGGAACCAGCCGCCGCCGACGTCCGGGAACAGCCCGATGTGGATCTCGGGCATCGCGAGCTTCAGGCCCTCGGTGACGATCCGCTCGCTGCCGGCGACCGACAGGCCGACGCCGCCGCCCATGTCGACGCCGTGCGCCCAGGTGACGAAGGGCTTCGGATAGCGGTGGATCAGCGCGTCGAGCTGGTACTCGACCTCGAAGAACGCGTCGCCGTAGACGAAGCGCTGCGGCGTGCCGCCGCGGACCTGCCGGATCACCTCGGCGACGTCGCCACCCGCGCAGAAGCCCTTCGGGCCGTTCCCGGCGAGCATCACGCAGGCGATCGAGGTGTCCGACGCCCACGCGCGGAAGGTGTCGAGCATCGCCTGGCACATCGCGAGGTTCAGCGCGTTCAGCTGGCCGGGCCGGTTCAGCCGGGCGACGCCGATGCGCCGTCCGGGCGTGGCAGTGTCGAGGGTCTCGAAGACCATGTCCTCGGTCGGGGACGGAGCGGCGGTGGGCATCGCGGGGTCGTCGGTGGCGTGGAAGCCGCCGAGCGTACCAGCGCCGCGCGCGGCGGGCGTTCCGGGAGCCGCGGTCGCGCCCGGGCGCCACCCGCGCGTCACGGCCGGGCAGCGGCCCGTGGCTCAGCGCGGGCGCGTCGCGTAGACCCGCGTCTCGCCGTGCCGGTACAGCGCGAAGCGCTCGCGCGGCACGCCCGCCGCGTCGAGCGCCTCGGGCAGCTCGCCCATCGGCGCGTCGAGCGGCTCGTCGGTCAGGTCGAAGGTCCCCCAGTGCACGCCGACCGCCTCGCGCGCGTCGACCTCGAGCATGACGCGCACCGCCTCCTCGGGGTTCACGTGCTGGTCCTTCATGAACCAGCGCGGCTCGTAGGCGCCGACCGGGATGGCCGCGAGGTCGATCGGCCCGACGCGCCGGCCGATCTCGCCGAAGATCGGCGCGTAGCCAGTGTCGCCGCTGTACCAGAAGGTGAAGCCCGGCGCCTTCACCGCGAAGCCGCCCCACAGCGTCGCGTTGCGGTCCCAGGGGGTGCGCGAGCTCCAGTGCTGCGCCGGCGTCAACACCAGCTCCAGGCCGTCGACGCGCAGCGTGTCCCACCAGTCCATCCGCTCGACGCGCCGCATGCCCTCGGCCTTCAGCCACAGGTCCACGCCGAGCGGCGCGACGAACAGCGGCGGCCCGCCCGGCTGCGCGTCGAGCCGGCGCACCGTCTCAGCGTCGAGGTGGTCGTAGTGGTTGTGCGAGATCAGCACCAGGTCGATGCGCGGCAGCTCGTCGAGCGTCGCGGGCAGCGGCACGCGGCGGATCGGCCCGAAGTGGCGCGACGGCGAGGTCCGCTGCGAGAACACCGGGTCGACCAGCACGGTGCGCCCGCCCAGTTGCAGCAGCAGCGTCGCGTGGCCGATCCAGGTGACGGTGACCCGCTCGCCGCCGACGTTGGCCTTCAGCAGCGCGAGGTCGGGCTTGACGACCGGGAACCCCGCGTAGCCGGCGACGTGCGTCGATGGCGGCTTGGGCAGGCCGTCGCGCAGCCGCTCGCGCTGCCAGCGCAGGAACTCGCCGAGCGGCTTGCCGCCGGCCGGACCGGCGATGTTGATGAAGCCGTCGGGCCGGTGGTGCGCCTTGCGCTCGTCGTAGTACGGATTGACAGTGCCGCAGGCCGCGAGCCAGCCGGCGGTGGCGAGCGTCGCGAATCGCAGCACGCGGCCCGGGGACGGAAGGTGCGAGGCGCTCGGCATCGTGATCGGGATCGGTCGACTCGTGGACGCTCACGCTGCGTCGAGCGGCCGCGCCGAACCTTTCGGCGCCCGGCAACCCGCTGCGCCGCGCTCAGCCCGCCGCCTTCGGCAGCGCCCGCGGCAGCGCGAGCGAGGGCGCCTTGCGCCGCGGCTCGAGCACCTTGCCCTTGCGACCGCGCGAGCCGCGGTACTCGCCGAGCGCGCGCGCGGTCAGCGTCTCCTCGAAGGCCTTGCCGCCGCGGCCCTGGCCGGCGATCACCACGCCGTCGGCGCCGCAGACCAGCGCCTGCAGCAGCGTCTCCTTCTTCTCCAGGTCGACCAGCATCGTGCCGCGGCCGCCGTTCTTCAACACCTTCAGCTCGTCGAGCCCGAAGACCAGCATCCGCGGCCGATCGTCGGTGCCCGCGAGGCACACCACCGTCGACTGGCCGGGCCCGAACAGCGCGGGCCGCGCCGGCGCGTCGCCGTCGTCGAGCGTGACGAACTGGCGGCCCGCCTTGTTGCGGCCGGCGAGGTCGCCCGCCTGGCACAGGAAACCGTTGCCGAGGCGCGTCGACAGCAGCACGCCCGCATCCGCCGCCGCGGCGAACACGTGCTCGATCCGCGCGCCCGGCTCCAGCTCGAAGAACGAGGTGATCGGCACGCCGTCGCCGCGCGCCGAGGGCAGCGACGAGACGGCCACCGAGTGCACCCGCCCGTTCGAGGCGACCGCGTAGACCTGGTCGGTGGTCATCGCCTCGAACGCGCCGTAGAACGCGTCGCCCGCCTTGAACGAGAACTGCGTCGCGTCGTGGCCGTGCCCCTGGCGCGCGCGCACCCAGCCCTTCTCGGAGACGATCACGGTGACCGGCTCCTCGGCGATCTTCACCTCCACGACGGTGCGCGCCGCCGCCTCGATCAGCGTGCGTCGCGCGTCGCCGTACTGCTTCGCGTCGGCCTCGATCTCCTTGACCACCGCGCGGCGCAGCGCCGATTCGCTGCCGAGCAGCGCGTCCAGCTGCCCGCGCTCGGCACGCAGCTCGGCGAGCTCCTTCTCGATGCGGATCGCCTCCAGGCGCGCGAGCTGGCGCAGCCGGATCTCGAGGATGTCCTCGGCCTGCCGGTCGGACAGCCCGAACGCGGCGATCAGCGCGGGCTTCGGCTCGTCGGACTCGCGGATGATGCGGATCACCTCGTCGATGTTCAGCAGCACCAGCTGCCGGCCCTCGAGGATATGGATCCGGTCATCGACCTTGCCGAGCCGGTGGCGCGTGCGTCGCACCACCGTCTCGAGGCGGAAGGTCGTCCAGTCCGTCAGGATCTGCGGCAGCGACTTCTGCCGCGGCCGCCCGTCGCGGCCGATCATCACCAGGTTGACCGGCACGCCGGCCTCCAGGCTGGTGTGCGCGAGCAGCGTCGACAGCAGCTCCTGCTGGCCGATCTTCGAGGTGCGCGGCTCGAACACCATTCGCACCGGCGCCTCGCGGCCCGACTCGTCGCGGACCGCGTCGAGCACGCCGAGCACCGTCTGCTTGAGCTGCAGCTGCTCGGGCGTGAGCGCCTTCTTGCCGAGCCGCACCTTCGGGTTGGTGAGCTCCTCGATCTCCTCGAGGACCTTCGCCGCGGACACGCCGTGCGGCAGCTCGGTGACCACCAGCTGCCACTGCCCGCGCGCGAGTTCCTCGATCGTGTGCCGCGCACGCAGCTTGATCGAGCCGCGCCCGCTCGCGTAGACCTCGCGGATATCCGCTGGCGACGAGATGATCTGGCCGCCGCCGGGGAAGTCGGGGCCGGGCATCACCGCGAGCAGCGCGTCGACGTCGGCGTTCGGGTTGCGGATCATCGTCACCGCGGCCTGCGCGACCTCGCGCAGGTTGTGCGGCGGGATCTCGGTCGCCATGCCGACCGCGATGCCCGAGGCGCCGTTGAGCAGCACCATCGGCAGCCGCGCGGGCAGCAGCGCCGGCTCCTGCGTCGAGCCGTCGTAGTTCGGCACGAAGTCGACCGTGCCCTGGTCGATCTCGTCGAGCAGCAGCCGCGCGTAGGGCGTCAGGCGCGCCTCGGTGTAGCGCATCGCGGCCGCGCCGTCGCCGTCGCGCGAGCCGAAGTTGCCCTGCCCGTCGATCAGCGGGTAGCGCAGCGTGAAGCCCTGCGCCATGCGCACCAGCGCGTCGTAGGCGGCCGTGTCGCCGTGCGGATGGAAGCGGCCGAGCACGTCGCCGACGACCCGCGCGGACTTCACCGGCTTGGCCGTCGGCCCGAGGCCCATCTCGTTCATCGCGAACAGGATGCGGCGCTGGACGGGCTTCTGGCCGTCGGCGACATCGGGCAGCGCGCGGCCCTTGACGACCGACACCGCGTAGTCGAGGTACGCGCGCTCCGCGTAGCGGGCGAGCGTCAGGGCCGAGTCGTCGTCGGGCGGCGGGGCGTCGAAGAGGTTGGGCTGGTCGTCCATGGGGAACCGGTGCGGCGGCCCGCGCGCCGCGCGGGCCGGGCGGCGCTCAGGGCGCCTGGAAGGTGATCGAGCCGTTCAGCAGCGAGGAGAACGTGCCCGCGCCGCGCAGCAGCGTGTTGGTGAACACCACGCGGTTGCCGGCGAGGTCGACGGTCGCGCCGGTGCACAGCGTGGGCACGCTGGCGGTGGCGACCCGCACGCAGCCCGAGGTCCCCTCGAAGACCCCCGCGGTCGCGCCCCAGCCGTGCGTCACCGCAAGCACCACGCCGCTCACCGAGTCGTAGTCGACAACGATGCGATGGGCGAGCGTGGTCGCGCTCGTGCCGTCCGCGACGACCTTGCGGGTCGTGCCACCGACCAGCGTGTTGACGACCGAGGTGCCGCTCACCGTGCCGTTGCCGGAGTTCGGCACCGCGCTCGACACGGTGACCGAGATCTGCCCGGTCGTCGCACCGGTGGTGGAACCGGCGCCCGGCGCAGTCTGCGTCGCACCGGCGGTGTTCGACGCGCCGGCGCCGTCGCCGCCGCAGCCGGCGAGCGCGAACGCCGCCGCCGCGACCAGGGCGGCCGTCGCCGCACGGAACTTCGGGGATGCTGCCGTCATGGTCACACTCCTCGCGTGGGAAGACTGGGAATCGGGCGACGCCGTCAGACGTCGACCTCGACCTCGTTGCCGTGCTCCTCGAGCCAGCTGCGGCGCGCCGCCGCCTCGCCCTTGCCCATCAGCATCGTGAAGCGCGCGACCGTGGCCGAGGCGTCGACGTCGCCGAACGAGACCTTCAGCAGCCGGCGCGTGTCCGGGTTCAGCGTCGTCTCCCAGAGCTGCTCGGCGGTCATCTCGCCCAGGCCCTTGAAGCGGGAGATCGACCACGAGCCCTCGCGCAGCCCGTCCTTGCGCAGCTTGTCCTCGGCGTGCTGCAGCTCGCCCTCGTCGAGGCAGTAGACCTTGCGCAGCGGGCGCTTGCCCTGCGCCGGCACGTCGATGCGGAACAGCGGCGGGCGCGCGACGAACACGCGGCCGGCCTCGATCAGCCGAGGGAAGTGCCGGAAGAACAGCGTCAGCAGCAGC
>JBILTM010000213.1:0-8179 GCA_044371545.1 Burkholderiaceae bacterium | reverse complement strand
GAGATGATGTCGGCGATCTTGCGGCTGCTCTGCGTGATCTCGGCCATCGTCGAGACCACCTGCTCGACCGACTGCCCGCCGCGCGTCGCGACCTCGGAGGCGACGCTCGACAGCCGGTCGGCGTGGCCCGAGTGCTCGGCGGTCTGGCGGACCGTCGCCGCGAGCTGCTCCATCGACGACGCGGCCTTCTGCAGGTTCGCGGCGGTCTGCTCGGTGCGGCCCGACAGGTCGCTGTTGCCCTGCGCGATCTCGACCGACGCGGTGCGCACCGACTCCGCCGACGCCGCGACCTCGCGCAGCGTCGTGCCGATGCGCGTCAGCGCGCCGTGCAGGTCGCGCCCGAGGGGCGTGGACACCTGCACCGCGTCGAGCTCGAGGCGCACGCGGCCCGACGCGCCGCGCATCGCCTCGGTGATCCGCTCGAGCTCCGCGCCGAGCCGCGCGTCGTGCTCGAACTGGCGCGCGAGCAGGATCTGCAGGCCCGACTGCACGACGACGTACGACGCGTGCAGCGCGACCATCCACCAGCTCGCCTCGGTGAAGCAGATCGCGCCCCAGCCGAGCTGCTGCATCGCGTTGAAGGCCGCGTGGTGGACCGCGATCGTCGCGGCCCCGGCCAGGATCGGCTTCCAGTCGCGGTAGGCGAGCAGGAACGCGAGGCTGACGAAGACGCCGAAGTGCAGTTCGGTCATGCCGCGGCCGACCTGGATCTGCAGCGCGGTGATCGACATGAACGCGACCGCCATGTACAGCCGCGTGACCAGGCGGCCCGGCTGCGCGGCGACGAGGCCGGCCGCGACCGCGACGATCGGGACCGCGACCGCGAGCGCGAGCACGGTGCCGCCGAAGTGCAGCGACAGTGCGACGGCCGCGGCCGCGCAGGTCGCGAGCACCGCGAGCAGCAGCCGGTCGGCGCGCGCGTAGAGGGGCGTCATCGCGTCGTCGCCGGCGAGGGGCGACGCGGACGGGGTCGGGGAGGAGGAGGAGGCGTCCATGCCGGCGATCGTGACAGTCCGTCACGATCGCGAGGCGTCGAAAAGCCCCGCCCGAGCCGCGATGTTCGCGGCACGGACGGGGCCGGATCGACCGTCGGCGGCCCGAAGGCCGCCGGCCGTCAGGCGCCGGGGACCACCGGCGCGCCCGGACGGCCCGGCGCCGGGGCGCCGGGGGCGCGCGGCGCGCCGCCGTGACGGTGAGCGGCCGGCTGGCCGCCCATCTGCGCGCGCATCGCGTCGCGGAACGCGCGGCGCTCGTCCACGCTCAGCGTGCCGTCGCGGTCGGCGTCGGCGGCGTCGAAGGCCTGCATCGCGCGGTCGGCCATCGACTTCTGCGCGGCCTGCAGCTCGTCGCGAGCGAGCTTGCCGTCGCCGTTCGCGTCGGCGCGCATCATCATCCGCTCGCCGCGGTCCTCGCCGCGGTGCGCGCCGTGCTTGCCGTGGTGGCCGCCATGCATGCCGTGGCCGCCTTGCATGCCGTGGCCGCCGTGCATGCCGGCGCCGGGCTGCGGCGTGGCCTGGGTCGCGGGCGGCGTGCCGCCCGAGGCGGACTGCGAGAACGCGGGCACGGCGACGAGGCCGGCGGCGGCCGCGGCGACGGCGACGAGGGTGGTGCGGATCGGGGTCTTCATCGGTGCTCCGGGGGAGGTTGTCTCTGGAGCCCCGATCGTCGCGCCGGCCCCGGGGTCGGGGCCAGCGGCCTTACCCGGCGTTGCCGCTGTTACAGATGTGTCCCGCCGCTTCGCACTTCTTCAAGTCCCGGGCGCGCGCGGCCCGTCCGCGTCACGCCGATGCCGCGAGCGCCCGGTCGAGGTCCCAGAGGATGTCGTCGAGCGACTCCAGCCCCACCGACAGCCTGACCATGTCCGGCGACACGCCCGCGGCGCGCTGCTCGGCCTCCGACAGCTGCCGGTGCGTCGTCGAGCCGGGATGGATCACCAGCGTCTTCGCGTCGCCGACGTTCGCGAGGTGCGACAGGAACGTGCACGCGTCGATGAAGCGCTCGCCCGCGCGCTTCGCGTCGCCGCTCGCGCCCGGCTTGACGCCGAACGACAGGATGCCGCCGGCGCCCTTCGGCAGGTAGCGCTTCGCGAGCGCGTGGTAGGGGCTCGACGCGAGGCCCGGGTAGTTGACCCAGGCGACGCGCGGGTGCTCCGACAGGAAGGCGGCGACCTTCGTCGCGTTCTCGACGTGGCGGTCCATCCGCACCGGCAGCGTCTCGATGCCCTGCAGCAGCAGGAACGCCGACAGCGGCGCGAGCGCGGGGCCGAGCGTGCGCGCGGTCTCCATCCGGGCGCGCATCGTGAAGCCGAAGTCGCCGAAGGTCTCGTAGAAGCGCACGCCGTGGTAGCCGCGGCTCGGCTCGACCATCTCGGGGAACTTGCCGTTGTCCCACGGGAAGCGGCCGCTCTCGACGATCGCGCCGCCGAGCGTCGTGCCGTGGCCGCCGAGGTACTTGGTCACCGAGTGCACGACCAGGTCGGCGCCGTGCTCGATCGGGCGGCACAGGTACGGCGAGGCGAGCGTGTTGTCGACCACCAGCGGCACGCCGTGCGCGTGCGCGATCTCGGCGACCGCCGCGAGGTCGATGACGTTCAGGCGCGGGTTCGCGATCGTCTCGACGAACACCGCCTTCGTCTCGGGCCGCAGCGCCGCGCGGAAGTTCGCCGGGTCGTCGGGCTCGACGAAGGTGCACGAGATGCCGAAGCGCGCGAAGGTCACGCCGAACTGCGACACCGTGCCGCCGTACAGCGTGTTCGCCGCGACGATGTGGTCGCCCTGCCGGCACAGCGTCAGCATCGCGACCATCTCGGCGGCCATGCCGCTCGCGGTCGCGAGGCACGCGCGTCCGCCCTCGAGCGCGGCGATCCGCTGCTCGAGCACCGACACCGTGGGGTTGCCGAGCCGGCTGTAGACGTGGCCGAAGGTCTGCAGGTCGAAGAGCGACGCCGCGTGCTCGGCCGAGTCGAACACGTAGGCGGCGGTCTGGTGGATCGGGACGGCCCGCGAGCCGGTCTCGGCGTCGGGGATCTGTCCCGCGTGCAGGCACAGGGTCTCGATGCCGAAGGCGCGGTCGGGCATGGCGGGGGCTCCGGAGGGACGGCGGCGTCCCTCCGGAGTCTAGTCGAGGAAGCCGAACTCGCGCGGCAGGTAGAGCACGACCTCCGGCCAGATGAGGCACGCCGCAAGCGCGGTGAGCTGCACGATCACGAACGGCGTGATGCCCTTGTAGATGTCCATCATCGTCACCGACGGTGGCACGGTCCCCTTCATGTAGAACAGCGCGAACCCGAACGGCGGCGTCAGGAACGCGGTCTGCATGTTCACGGAGAGGGTGATCGCGAACCACGCGAGGATCATCTCCTTGCCCTGCAGCGCGGTGCCGAAGTCGAGCTTGGCGATGATCGGCGTGAAGATCGGCAGCACGATCAGGCAGATCTCGATCCAGTCGAAGAAGAACCCCATGAAGAACACGAGCAGCTGGACGAAGATCATCACCTCCCAGCCGGTGTCCAGCCCCATCGCCTTCAGCAGCTCGGACACCACGTCGTCCCCGCCGAGCGCACGGAACACGTAGGAGAACAGCGTCGCGCCGAACACGATGAAGAACACCATCGCGTTGGTGAGCGCGGACGAGGTCATCACCTCCTTCAGCGCCTTCATCGAGAAGCGCCGGTTGGCGATCGCGAGCAGGATCGCGCCGAGCGCGCCGACGCCCGACGCCTCGGTCGGCGTCGCCCAGCCGGCGAAGATCGAGCCGAGCACCAGCATGATCAGCAGGGCCGGCGGCAGGAAGCCCTTGAACACCATGCCGGCGGTCAGGCGCTCGTCGCCGGCGCCGAGCGCGCCGACCTGCCGCGGCGCGAGCGAGGGCTTCAGGAAACAGGCGACCGCGATGTAGACCACGTACAGCCCCGACAGCAGCAGGCCGGGCAGGATCGCGCCGGTGAACAGCGTGCCGACCGGGATGCCCATCAGGTCGCCCATGATGACCAGCATGATGCTCGGCGGTATCAGGATGCCGAGCGTGCCCGCGGACGCGATCGTCCCGACCGACAGCGACTTGTCGTAGCCGGTCTGCAGCATCACCGGGAGCGCGATCAGCGTCAGCATGATCACCGAGGCGCCGACGATGCCGGTGGTGGCGGCCATGATCGTCCCCAGCAGCGTGACGGCGATCGCCAGGCCTCCGGGCACGCGCCGCAGCATCAGCTGGAGGATCTTGAGCAGGTCCTCGGCGACGCCGCTCTTCTCGAGCATCGTGCCCATGAAGACGAACATCGGGATCGCCACCAGCACCTGGTTCTGCATCGCCGTGCCGTAGATCCGCGGCAGCAGGTTGGCGAACTGCGTCATGCTGTAGACGTCGAACAGGATGCCCAGCAGTCCGAAGCCGATGCCGATCGCGCCCAGCAGGAACGCGACCGGATAGCCCAGGAACATGATGAACACCAGGGCCAGGAACATGATCACCGCCAGGTGATCGATCAGCCAGTCGATCATCGCGCTCCCCTCAGGACTGGCGTGCGAACGGCACGTAGGCGCGCGACTGCTGCTCGGGCGTTCCGTACAGCGCGACGATGCAGCGTGCGACCACCGCCGCGACCGCAGCCGCGACGGTCGCGAACGCGACGAAGAGGAAGAACTTCACGATCCACCTGTAGGGCAGCCCCGTCGGCGCGTCGGACGACTCGTTCTGCCGGTACGAGACCATGAAGAATTCGAAGGCGTAGGGGAGCGCGATCCACAGGTAGGGCAGCGCGAAGACGATGCAGCAGGTCAGCTCGAGCCACAGCTTCTTGCGCGGTGACAGCCCGCCGGTGAACACGTCGATGCGGACATGGGCATTGCGGATGTACGCGTAGCCGAGCCAGGTGCAGAACAGCACGCCGTGCAGGTGCCATTCGAGCTCCTGCAGCCGGGTCGACCCCATGCCGGGCAACTGGAATCCGACCTTGCGGGTGATCACGTCGAAGGTGATCACGATGATGCAGGCGATGAACGCCCACGCACCGGCGTCGGCAATACGGCGCAGGAACCCCTCGACGAGGTCCGCGAACTTGAGCAGCGAGGTCATGGTGGACGCACCTGGAGGACCGAGCGAGGGCTCGGGGAGGGCCGTCCGGCGGCGCGGCGCTCGGCCGCGTCCGCCGCCGGAGCAGCGTCAGCCCTCCCCGGAAAGGCTCACCTCAGGTAGCCGAGGTCCTTCCAGAGCTTGTAGTTCTTGCGGAACGCGGTGTACGACTCGTAGCCCTTCTTGAAGTCCGGGCTCTTGGCCGACTGCTCGGCGGCCACCTCCTCCCACGCCTTCTCGAAGGCGGCGAGGATCTGCGGCGACCAGCGGTGCAGCGTCACGCCCTTGTTCTTCTGCAGGTCCTGCAGCACCGAGAACTGCGCGGCCTCGCCCTCGGCGAACATCTGCATCATGTTCGCGTCGCAGGCGGTCTTGATGACCTGCTGCTGCTGCGGGCTGAACTCGGCCCACTTCTTCTTCGAGATGATCAGCTCGTTCAGCGTCGACTGCTGGTGCCAGCCCGGGAAGTAGTAGTGCTTGGCGACCTGGTGGAAGCCGAGCGTCGCGTCCATCACCGGCATCGAGAACTCGGTCGCGTCGATCGTGCCGAGCTGCAGCGCCTGGAAGATCTCGCCGGCCTGCAGCAGCTGGGTCGACACGCCGAACTTCTGCATCACGTTCGCGCCGAGCCCGAGGAAGCGCATCTTCAGGCCCTTCAGGTCGTCGAGCGACTTGATCTCCTTGCGGAACCAGCCCGAGGCCTCGGGCGAGATCAGCCCGCAGGGGATCACCTCGACGTTGTACTTCGAGTGCAGCTCCTTCATCAGCGCCTCGCCGCCGCCGTGCTTGAGCCACGCGATGTACTCGCCGCCCTCGGGGCCGAACGGCACCGCGCCGTACAGCGCGAAGGCGATGTCCTTGCCGGTCCAGAACGCCGAGACGGTGAACGCCATGTCGAGCGAGCCGTTGCCGACCGCGTCGAGGTACTGGTTGGCGGGGACGAGCGCACCGGGCTCGAAGCCCTTCACGTCGATCGAGCCGCCCGACAGGGTGCGGATCGCCTCGACCAGCCGCGTCTGGGCCGGTCCGAGCAGGCCGGTGTTGCTGGGGAAAGCCCAGCCCATCTGGGCACGGACCCGCTTCTCCTGCGCCATGGCCGGGGTGGCCGCCAGCGCGAGCACGACCGCGGCACAGGCCGCGCGCACGAATCGCCGCATCTGAAAGGTCTCCTCATTGGTTGGGGCGGCACCGCGGCGCGGTCGTCCCGGCGGGGCTCGACGACCTCGCTCGGTGATCACGCTAACACGCCTCACGCGGCGCGTGCAAACCGTTCGCAAGCGATGACTTCGTTTTGCGGCGATGCGGCCGGATGCGCTTCAGCGCGCGGCGGGGAGCACGCCGTTCCAGGCCGGGCGCTTCGCCGAGATCACCTTGGTGTCGACACCGGCCCAGCCGAGGCCGCCGAAGAGCCGCCCGTGCTCGATCTTCACGCAGCGGTCCATCACCGAGTCGAGGCCGGCCTCGCGCGCGAGCGCGTCGGCCTCGAGGTTCACGACGCCGAGCTGCTGCCACAGGCAGCGCGCGCCGATCGCGACCGCTTCGCGCGCGATCGGCGTCACGTCGGCGGTCTTCCGGAACACGTCGACCATGTCGACCGGCACCGGGATGTCGCGCAGCGACGCGTAGGCCTTCTGCCCGAGGATCTCGGGGTACTTCGGGTTCACCGGGATCACGGTGTAGCCGTGGTCGAGCATGTACTTGGCGGCGAAGAAACTGGGGCGGAACCAGTCCGCCGACAGGCCGACCACCGCGATCGTCCGGCAGGTCGACAGCAGGCGTCGAAGGGTGGGGATGTCGTCCATCGGCGGGGCAGGCTCGGAGGGCGGAACGTCAGTCTCCGCGCGCGGGCGCCGGCGCGCAAGACGAAGGGCGGCGCGGGCAGCCGGGCCGGCTCACGTCCCGGCCGCGTCGCGCGCCTGGCTGCGCAGCCGGGTCTTGTCGGTCTTGCCCACCACGGTCTTCGGCAGCGCGCCGACGAGGTGGATCGTGCCGGGGATCTTGTAGCGCACCAGGCGCTCGGCGAGGTGCTCGCGCAACACGTCGGCCGACGGCCCCGGCTCGCGGCACACCACGAAGGCGACCAGCGCCTCGCCGCGGTAGCTGTCCGGCACGCCGACCACCGCGGCCTCGATCACCGAGGGGTGGGCGTACAGCGCCTCCTCGACCTCGCGCGGATAGACGTTGTAGCCGCCGACGATCACCATGTCCTTCTTGCGGTCGCGGATGTACAGGTAGCCGTCCGCGTCCAGCTCGCCGATGTCGCCGGTGTACAGCCAGCCGTCGCGCAGCGCGGCGGCCGTCTCCTCGGGCAGCGCGCGATACCCGCGCATGATCTGCGGGCCGCGGGCGCGGATCTCGCCGACCTGGCCGGGCCCGAGCACGCGCGTGCCGGTCTCCACGTCCACGACCTGCACCTCGGTCAGCGGCAGCGTCACGCCGACCGAGCCGATCTTGCGCACGCCGTCGCGCGGGTTGTAGGTGAGCACCGGTCCGGCCTCGCTCTGGCCGTAGCCCTCGACGACGCCGCAGCCGGTCGCCTGCTCCCAGCGCCGCAGCGTCTCCTGGGGCAGCGCGGCCGAGCCGGAGTAGCACAGGCGCAGCGACGCGAGGTCGTGGCGGGCGAAGTGCTCGTAGGCCATCAGGCCGGTGAACAGCGTGGGGCTGCCCGAGAACAGCGTGATGCGATGGCGCTCGATCGCCTCGAGCACCAGCTCCGGCCGGTAGCGGGGCAGGATCACCAGCGTGCCCCGGCTGTAGGCCGCGAGGTACAGCCCCATCGAGACCGCGTACACGTGGAACAGCGGCGTGACCGCCAGCACGCGCTCGGCCTCGGGCTCGGTGGGCAGCAGCGCCTCGCGCTGGCTGACGTTGATCGACACCGCGGCGTGGGTGAGGTCCACGCCCTTGGAGCGGCCGGTGGTGCCGCCGGTGTACTGCAGGGTCGACAGCTCGTCGGCGCGCGGCAGCGGCAGTCCGCCCGAGGGCAGCGGCCGGTCGCGCCAGCGCGTCAGGCGGGTCGCGGGGCCCACCGGCAGCAGGCGCTTCACGCCCCGCGCGCGAGCCGCGTCGAGGGCGGCGGCGGCACAGCCCTCGTCGTGGATCAGCGCGA
>JBILTM010000048.1:0-27938 GCA_044371545.1 Burkholderiaceae bacterium | reverse complement strand
TACGATTGGAAGGGCGCGATGAATCAGTTCGCAGTGCTGTTCGGCGAGCGCTTCACCGCAGCTCGGGCCTGAACGGCTTCAGGTGTTCAAACCGCCTCGCCCACGAAAAGACGGATAGGTCCGGAACGACCGGTGCGAAAGCACCGGGCTCCTGCGGCGCACTGCTGCGACCCGGACGTGAATCCGGCGAGAGCCGGCTGACTACCCCCCCACCGCCAGCCGCGCCGCCGCCCTGAACTGCTCCCCCGCCTCCTCCTTGCGCCCCAGCCCCTCGTACAGCTCCCCCAGCGCCGCGTGCGTCGCCACGGTCGGCCGCCCCTTCACCGCGAGCCGCAGGTACTCCTCCGCCTTGCCCCAGAGTCTCTCGCTCGCGCATACCCGCCCGAGCGCCAGCAGCAGCCCCGGCTCTTCACCGTAGCGCTTGCGCCAGCCCTCGAGCCGCTCCAGCCGGTCGCGCAGCGGCACTCCGCCGATCCGCGCGTACGCGTCCGCCGGCGCGTCGTCCCAGCCGGCGTCGAGCGCCTGCTCGACGATCTTCCGGCCGTCGTCGACGGCGCCCGCCTCGGCAAGCGCCAACGCGGTCTGCGCGGCGAGCTCGGGCAGCGCGCGCTCGTCGGTGCGCAGGGATCGCCACAGCTCCCGCAGGCCGACGGCGTCGCCCGCCTTGCGCACGACCAGCTCGCCGTACGCGCGGTCGCGCAGCCGGCGCACCGCCGCCGGGTGCAGCGCGTCGCGCTTCTCGATGAGCCGCAGGGTGCGCAGCACCTCGTCCCAGCGCTCGGCCTGCTCGTAGGCGCGCAGCGCGGTGCGCAGCGACACGATGTGCCGCGCGCCCTTCGCGTGCAGCCGCTCGACGATCTCGAGCGCCTCCTGCGTGCGCCGGTCCTCGACCGCGAGTTCGGCCTGCGTCATCAGCAGCGCGTTCGCGGTGCCGGGGTCGGCCTGCGCGTCGGCGAGCCATCGGTCGCGGCGCGCGGTCTCCTGCATCCGCTGCGCCGAGCGTGCCGCGATCAGCGCGGCCGGCCCGGCGGTCGACGGGTTCGCCTGCGCGACCTGCGCGAAGCGCTCGACCCGCGCCAGCCGCCCTTCGAAGAACGCAAGCACGCTGTCGCGCAGCGCGCCGACGGCCTGGTCCTGCTGGCGTCGGGCCCGGTACTCGCGCACGCGCCGAGGCAGCCGCAGCGCACGCGCGGTGCCGACCAGCACCAGGTGCAGCGCCACGAAACCCGCGGCGAGCAGCACCAGAGCGAGGTTGACCGACACCTCGACCCGGTACGGTGGCCACAGGATCGCGACGTTGCCGTGATTGAAGCGCATCAGCAGCGCCAGCCCGACGGCGGCCGCGAACGCGACGAGCAGCCAGACCATCCAGCGCACGGCGCTACCTCGCGTCGCTCGCGGCGCGCGCCGCGCGGACCGCGCCGATGCTCTCGGCGAGCGATGGCAGGTCGATCGCGAGCCGAGTCGCCTGCAGTTGGCGCAGCGCCGCCTGCGCGGCCACCACCGTCTTGTGCTGCGGATCGAACCACTTGTCGATCGCGCCGGTGGCCCGCGCGAGGTCGCCGCGGAACAGCGCATCGTTGCGGGCCAGCAGGTTGAGCCGCGCGTTGAGCAGCTGCAGCCGCAGCGTCTCGCGCGCGAGGAAACGCTGGTCGGGCGACAGCAGCAGCGCCTCCGGCTGCTCGACGCGCTGCACGCGGAACAGCGAGCGCAGCTCGGCGACGAACGCGTCCCAGCCCTGCAGGCCGGTGCGGGCGACGCGCTCCGGCAGGCCGCGCAGCCCGGCGGCCGGCGGCTCGCCGCCGCGCGCAGCCGGCGCACCGGCGCCCGCCGCCTGCAGGTCGGCGAGCAGCGGCATCTGCTCGACCATGCCGATCACCGCGTCGAGCCGGTTCACCGCCGCCGCGAAGTCGGCGAGCGGCACCGACTTCAGCCGCTCGATGTCGCGGGTCAGCACGCGGCGCAGGCCGATCATCGACGGCTGGTTCGAACGGGCGAGCACCTGCTCGGCGTCCTGCATCGCGAGCAGCGCGCTCTGCACGTTGCCGCCGAGCTGGAGCTGCTGCGCGGCGATCATGATCGAGTTCTCGACGTCGGCGAGCATCAGGTCGCCGCGGTTGCGCGCCATCTCGTCGTAGAGCTGGCGCAGCTGCGCCTGCTGGCCGAGCGTGTCGGCGAGCTTCGCCTCGAGCACCGCCCCCTTGGCCTGGGTCTCGCGCAGCGTGTCGGCGAGCAGCTTCAGCTGCTGGTCGCGTTGCTGGTCGCGCAGCTCGGCGTCCTGCACACGGCGGGCGAGGTCGCGCTCGACGCGCGAGAGCCGGTCCTGCACGAACCAGCCGGCGGCCGCGACGACCAGCACCGCGAGGGCGATCAGCGCCCAGCCGGCACGCGCCGCGACCGCGGGTGCGGCGGGCGCCGCAGCGGGCGCAGTGACGGGCGCAGTGACGGGCGCGGCGGCCGGACCCGGCGGACGGGCATCGGCCGGCGCGGGGCGCGCGGGCGCCGCGTCGACGCCGCTGGCCGCCCTCGGGGGCGCGCCGGCGATGGCCTCGGAGGATTCGGGGGGCATCGTGGTCATGCGTCGTGCGCCGATTCTATCGCGGCCACCAGCCCCGCCGCGCCCGGACGGTGCCGCACGACGTGCGTCCAGCCGTGCGCGCGCAACGCCTGCGCGATCCGCGGATGCTGCGTCAGCACCGGCCGCGACAGCACCCACGCCGCGCAGTCCAGCGCGCGCACGAAGGCCGCGAGCCGGGCGCCGGCGTCGGCGCTCGCGATCGAGAACGCGACCGGCGCGTCGGCGGCCGCGGCGGCCGCGAGCCAGCCGCGCGCCTCGGGCGGCGGCAACGCGTCGCGCGCGGCGTAGACCGCCAGCGCGTGCAGCGTCGCCCCCCGTTCGTGCAGTGCGTGCAGCCACGCCTCGCGGCCGTCGGCGCGCCGCAGCACCGCCACGCCGACCCCCTCGAGCCTCGCAAGCTCCGTCCGCGCGAGCAGCGCGTCGGCGTCGTAGGGCGGCGCGAGCGGCTCGATGCGCTCGGCCCGCTCGAGGCCGTCGAGCCGCGCGTCCCAGCCCTCGAGCGCGTCGCGGCTGCCCGGCCCGATCAGCCCGACGCCGGTGCCGGCCGGCCAGCCCTGCCCGGCGCGCGCGAGCGCGCCCATCGTGACGTCGATCGCAGCGGGGCTCGCGAACAGCGCCCAGCGGCACCCGGCGAGCGTGCGGGCGAGCGCGGCCGCGTCGAGGCCGGGCGCCTCGTCGATCTCGGTCATCGGCCAGCATGCCGCCGGGATGCCGTGCGACGCGAGCACGACCGACAGCGCGCCGGCCCGGGACGCCGGCTGCGTGAGGACGACGGTGGCGGTCATCGGGGCGACGCCTGCGGCCGCACCGCGGCGGCCGGTCTCGGGTTCAGCGCAGCCCGGTCGCCGCGCGCTCGCCGAGCGCCTCGGCGACGTCGTAGTCGCCGCCGGTGCCCTGGAGCTCGGGCGCGGCGTCGAGGCGGACCGGGGCGGCGCTGCTGACGGTTGCCCGGCGCACCCGCCCGTCGGTCGCGAGCAGCGCGTCGAGCCGCAGCAGGCCGTCGGGCTGCACCACCGCATACGCGGCGAGCGGGATCCGGCAACTGCCTCCGAGCGCGCGCGACACCGAGCGCTCGGCCGTCACCTCGAGCCAGGTGCGCCGGTCGGCGAGCGGCGCGAGCCAGGCGCGCACGTCCGGCCGGCTCGACAGGATCTCGATGCCGAGCGCGCCCTGCCCCGGCGCAGGCAGGCTGGTCGTCGGCGGCATCACCTCGCGGATCCGGTCGGCGAGGCCGAGGCGCTTGAGGCCCGCGGCGGCGAGCACGATCGCGTCGTATTCGCCGGCGTCGAGCTTGCGCAGCCGAGTGTCGAGGTTGCCGCGCAGCGGCAGCACCTGCAGGTCGGGCCGGCGCTCGGCCAGCTGCGCGGCGCGGCGCAGGCTCGAGGTGCCGATCCGCGCGCCCTGCGGCAGCGCGTCCAGGCCCGCGAAGCGCGGCGAGACGAAGGCATCGCGCGGATCCTCGCGGCGCATCACCGCGGCGAGCTCGAAGCCCTCCGGCAGCTCCATCGGGACGTCCTTCAGCGAGTGCACCGCGAGGTCCGCGCGGCCGTCGGCCAGCGCCACCTCGAGCTCCTTCGTGAACAGCCCCTTGCCGCCGATCTCGTTCAGCGACCGGTCGAGCACCTGGTCGCCGACGGTGGTCATGCCGAGCAGCTCGACGCTGCACGCCGGATAGAGCGCGCTCAGCCGGTCGCGGACGTGGTGCGCCTGCCACAGCGCGAGCCGGCTCTCGCGCGTGGCGATGACCAGGCGATTGGGCGGAGGAACGGCGACCGCGCCGGCCGGCGCGGCGCCCGCGGGCGTGTTCAGCTCACCAGCCCCTTGACGATCGACCACTGCCGGCGCGACACCGGCAGCTTCTCCGGCACCTCGCGCAGCACGACCTGCCAGTACGGGTCACCCGCCTCGCCCTCGCCGGTCGGCGTCACGCGCTCGAAGCCGGCGATCGAGGGCCGCGCGACCAGCGCATTGCGGTGGATCCGCACGAACCGGTCCTTGAACTCCTCCTCGAGGGAGGTCAGCGATTCCTCGATCAGGTATTCGCGCTCGCGGGTGCGCACGGTGATGTACTTGAGCTCGGCCTTCAGGTAGAGCACCTGCTCGAGCGGCACCAGGATCACGCGCCCGCGCTCGTGCACCGACAGGTGGCGACGGCGGGTGTTGGTCGCCTTGACCAACTGGTCGATCGCCTCGAGGTGCTCGGCCGGCAGCAGCGTCTGCGCGCGCTTGAGCGCGCCGAGCAGGCGCTGCGCGCGGACCGGCTTGAGCAGGTAGTCGAGCGCGTTGACCTCGAAGGCCTCGACCGCGAATTCGTCGAAGGCGGTCACGAAGATCACCAGCGGCATCGGCTTGGGATCGTCGTGGTCGCCCTCACCGGCGCGGGCGGAGATGTGCCGGGCGAGCTCGATGCCGGTCATGCCGGGCATCTGCACGTCCATCAGCACGATCTGCGGTCGCTGGGATTCGATCTGCGCGAGCGCTTCGGGCGCGTTGGCGGCCTCGCCGACGATCCGATGCGGGAACTCGGGGGCGAGGTCGGCCAGCACCTCGCGGAGCCGTGCGCGGGCCGGTGCCTCGTCGTCAACGATCAGGATCGAAGTAGCGTCGGACATCGCGGCGTCTTCTTTCTTTTCTATACGGGAATTCGAGAAGGAGCCGGAACCGGCCGTCTTCGACGCCGGTCTTCAGCTCGGCTTCCATATCGTACAGCAGCATCAGGCGTTCTCGCACGTTGGAGAGTGCCATCTGGTTTCCTGGCCGCACCGGCGGCGTCGACGCGATCGGATTCACGATCTCGACGCGCACGCGTTCGCCCGAACGGGTGACCACGATCTCGATCACCCCGGTCTCGCTGCTCGGCTCGATGCCGTGATGGACCGCGTTCTCGATCAGCGGCTGCAGCAGCAGCGACGGCAGCAGCGCATCGCCGGGCATCTGGTCGACCTGCCAGACGACCTTCAGCCGGTCGCCCAGCCGGATCTGCTCGATCGCCAGGTATTCCTTGCAGGTGACGACCTCGTCGTCGAGCGGCACCAGCTCGCGCGCGTCGCGCATGAACACCCGGAACAGGTCGGCGAGGTTCTCGAGCGTCGCCTCGGCGCGGCGCGGGTCGCTGCGCATCAGGCCGAGCACCGCGTTCAGGCTGTTGAACAGGAAGTGCGGACGGATGCGCGCCTGCAGCGCCTGCAGCCGGGCCTCCGAGAACGACGGCGAGTAGGCCCGCGCGCGCAGCCGGAAGAACTCGACGAAGCCCCAGGCGACGACGCCGGCGACGAGCGTCCGGGTGCCGACCCACCAGGTGACCTCGACCGGCGTCAGGTCGGGCTCGGCGAAGCGCTGCACGACGACCGACGCGGCGAGCGCGAGCAGCGCCGGCAGGCCGACCGCCACGCCCCACTGCACCTGCTGCGCCATGCCGTTGACCACCTTGCGTGCGGTGCACAGCGCCACCAGCGACGCGAGCGCGACCGGCTCGAGCAACACGGCGAGCGAGAGGAAGCGGTTGATCGCGTCGAGCGGCCCGGTGGCGGACACCACCGCGGCGAGCACCCCGAGCAGGTTCACCGGCACCAGCACTCGCAGCACGATCCCGAGGTTGCAGGTATCCGGGATGATCGGCGCGCTGCCGCCCTCGGTCTGGCGACGGGCCCTCGCGGCCTGCTCGGCGGCGGTGCCCGGAGCCTTATAATCCGCGGATTTTGCGTCGCTGGGCGCCATGGGCACGGGATTATGACAGATCAGTTCGCCAAGAAATCCGAGGCGTGGTCCGCGCGCTTCTCCGAGCCGGTGGCGGAGTTGGTCAAGCGCTACACCGCGTCGGTCGATTTCGACAAGCGTCTCGCGCTCCACGACATCGAAGGCTCGCTCGCGCACGCCGACATGCTGCAGGCGGCCGGACTGCTGAGCGCCGCCGACCTCGCCGCGATCCGCGGCGGCATGGCGACGATCCGCGGCGAGATCGAGCGCGGCGAGTTCGCCTGGTCGATCGACCTCGAGGACGTGCACCTGAACGTCGAGAAGCGGCTGACCGACCTGGTCGGCGATGCCGGCAAGCGGCTGCACACCGGGCGCTCGCGCAACGACCAGGTCGCCACCGACATCCGGCTGTGGCTGCGCGCGACGATCGACGACACCAGCGCGCTGCTCGGCGCGCTGCAGTCGGCGCTGGTCGAGCTCGCCGACGCGCACGCCGAGACGATCATGCCGGGCTTCACCCACCTGCAGGTCGCCCAGCCGGTCACCTTCGGGCACCACCTGATGGCGTACGTCGAGATGTTCGCCCGCGACGCGGAGCGGATGGCCGACTGCCGTCGGCGCGTGAACCGGCTGCCGCTCGGGGCCGCGGCGCTCGCCGGCACCAGCTACGCGATCGACCGGGAGCGCGTGGCCCGCACCCTCGGCTTCGACGGCGTCTGCGCGAACTCGCTCGACGCGGTGTCCGACCGCGACTTCGCGATCGAGTTCTGCGCGGCCGCCTCGATCGCGATGGTCCATGTCTCGCGGCTCTCGGAGGAGCTGGTGCTCTGGATGAGCCCGCGCGTGGGCTTCGTCGACCTCGCGGACCGCTTCTGCACCGGCAGCTCGATCATGCCGCAGAAGAAGAACCCCGACGTGCCCGAGCTCGCCCGCGGCAAGACCGGCCGCGTGGTCGGCCACCTGACCGCGCTGCTGGTGCTGATGAAGGGCCAGCCGCTCGCCTACAACAAGGACAACCAGGAGGACAAGGAGCCGCTGTTCGACGTCGCCGACACGCTGACCGCGACGCTGCGCATCTTCGTCGACCTGGTGGGGGGCATCCGCGTGCAGGCCGACCGCATGCGGCAGGCGGCCGCGGAGGGCTTCTCGACCGCGACCGACCTCGCCGACTACCTGGTGAAGAAGGGGCTGCCCTTTCGCGACGCGCACGAGGCGGTCGCGCATGCCGTTCGCGAGGCGGCCGATGCCGGCCGCGACCTGTCGGAGCTGCCGCTCGAGACGCTGCGCCGATTCAGCCCGCTGGTCGGCGAGGACGTGTACGCGGTGCTGACGCCCGAGGGCTCGGTCGCTGCGCGCGACCACATCGGCGGTACCGCGCCGGCGCAGGTGCGGCGCGCGGTGGCCGCGGCGCGGGCACGCCTCGCATCGTCGCTCTGAGCCGACCCGCCGCACGACCGGACACACGAGCCTGCGCATCACGCCCGACGTGAGCGCGCCGCGTCGCGGCTCGCGAGCGGCGCGCCCGCGCAGGGCCTCGAGGAGGACCCTCGGCTTTTCTCACATTTTTTTCACTAAGCCCTATTGCCCGAGCGTTTGCCGTCGATTCAAGCCGAGGCTTAGAATCCGCCCACCTCGGAGATGCGCGACGCATCCGCCAGGCACCGATCGGCGGCCCCCCGGGCTCCCACGCTCGTCCTCCGATCGGACCCACCACGACCTCGGAGACGACCCATGCAGCAACGACGTTCCTTTCTGAAGAACGCGGCCGGCGGCGCCGCGGCCGGCGGCGCGATCCTCGGCGCGCCGGCGATCGTGCAGGCCCAGCCCACCGTGCGGTGGCGCCTGCCGTCGAGCTTCGCGAAGAGCCTGGACACGCTGTTCGGCGTCAGCGACTTCATCACCAAGCGCGTCGCTGCGCTCACCGACGGCAAGTTCCAGATCAGCACGCACGCGCCGGGCGAGATCGTGCCCGCGCTGCAGGTGCTCGACGCGGTGCAGAACGGCACGGTCGAGATCGGCCACACCGCGCTCTACTACTACTTCGGCAAGGACCCGACCTGGGCGTTCGGCACCGCCGTGCCCTTCGGCATGAACTATCGCCAGTACAACGCGTGGTGGCACCACGGCAACGGCGACAAGGTGTTCAACGAGTTCGCCAACAAGAACGGCGTCGTCGCGATCCTGTCGGGCAACACCGGCACGCAGATGGGCGGCTTCTTCCGCAAGGAGATCAATTCGATCGACGACCTGAAGGGCCTGAAGTTCCGCGTCGGCGGCTTCGCGGGCTCGGTGCTGTCGCGCCTCGGCGTGGTGCCGCAGCAGATCGCCGCCGGCGACATCTACCCGGCGCTGGAGAAGGGCACGATCGACGCGGCCGAGTGGGTCGGCCCGTACGACGACGAGAAGCTCGGACTCTCCAAGGTCGCCAAGTTCTACTACACGCCCGGCTGGTGGGAAGGCGGCCCCGCGCTTCACACCATCGTGAACAACAAGTCGTGGGAGTCGCTGCCGCCGCTCTACAAGGAGGCGCTGCGCTCGGCCTGCGCCGAGGGCAACGTCGACCTGATGGCCAAGTACGACGCGCTCAATCCCGCCGCGCTGCGTCGGCTGCTCGCGGGCGGCACCCAGCTGCGCGCCTTCCCGAAGCCGGTGCTCGACGCGTCCTACGCGGCGGCCCAGGAGATCTACAAGGAGACGAACGAGAAGAACGCCGAGTTCAAGAAGGTCCACGACAGCTACTTCGGCTTCCTGCGCGACCAGATCGCCTGGTTCGGCGTGGCCGAAGGCCGCTTCGACGACTACATGGCGAGCGTGCGCCGCTGACGCGGCCCGCGCGGTGCGGCGCGCCGCACCGCGCCCACCCGGGGCCGCGCGGTCCGCGCGCGCCCCGGGCCTTCGCCGGCCCGAGCCTCCCGCCCTCTACTTCGACGTCCCGAAGGGGTCCTTCAGCGAATCGTCCTTGCGGTCGCCGCCACCGCTGCCGAACGGATCCGACAGCGATCCGCCCCGCTCCCCGCCCCCGCCCGCCGGCGCGCCCGCATCGCTCGGCACCTCGATGCGCACCTTCTCCAGGTCGCCGAGGTCGTGCTTATCGAGCCACATCGTCACCATGCCCGGCCAGACGATCAGGATGGCCACCAGCACCAGCTGCATCGCCACCCACGGGATCGCCCCCAGGTAGATGTCCGAACTCTTGACCTCCTTCGGCGCGATGCCGCGCAGGTAGAACAGCGCGAAGCCGAAGGGCGGGTGCATGAACGAGGTCTGCATGTTCACGCACAGCAGCACGCCGAACCAGATCAGGTCGATGCCGAGCTTGTCGGCGACCGGCGCGAGCAGCGGGATGATGATGAACGCGATCTCGAAGAAGTCGAGGAAGAACGCGAGGAAGAACACGAACACGTTGACCACGATCAGGAACGCGGTCGGGCTGCCGCCGGTCACCGACGCGAGCATGTGCTCGATCCAGATGCCGCCGTCGACGCCCTGGAACACCAGCGAGAACACCGTCGAGCCGATCAGGATGAAGATCACCATCGCGGTGAGCCGCATCGTCGACTCCATCGCCTGCTGCACCAGCGGCCAGGTGAGCCGCTTGTTCACCGCCGCCAGGCCCATCGCACCGACCGCGCCCATCGCGCCCGCCTCGGTCGGCGTGGCGAGCCCCATGAAGATCGTGCCGAGCACCAGGAAGATCAGCACGACCGAGGGCACCATGCCCCACAGCACCAGGCGCCAGAGCGCCCAGCCCGACAGCGTCCGCGCCTCGGGCGGCAGCGGCGGCATCCACTGCGGCTTCAGGCGCGACATCACGAAGATGTAGAGCAGGAAGATCGCCACCTGGGCGATCGAAGGCCCGATCGCGCCGGCGTACATGTCGCCCACCGACTTGCCGAGCTGGTCGGCGAGCACGACCAGCACCAGCGACGGCGGGATCACCTGGGTGATGGTCCCGGAGGCGGCGATCACGCCGGTCGCGAGGCGCAGGTCGTAGCCGTAGCGCATCATGATCGGCAGCGAGATCACGCCCATCGCGATCACCGACGCGGCGACGGTGCCGGTGATCGCGCCCAGGATCGCCCCGACCACGATCACCGCGTAGGCGAGCCCGCCCGGCACCGAGCCGAAGAGCTGCCCGGTGCCCTCGAGCAGGTCCTCGGCGAGCCCGCAGCGCTCGAGGATCGCGCCCATGAAGGTGAAGAACGGGATCGCGAGCAGCAGGTCGTTCTGCAGGATGCCGAACACCCGCAGCGGCAGGTTCGCCATGAACTGCGGCGGGAAGAACCCCATCTCGATCGACACGAAGCCGGCCACCAGCCCGAGCGCGGACAGCGAGAATGCGACCGGGAAGCCGATCAGCATGACGAAGACCAGCGCGCCGAACATGATCGGCGCCATCGTCTGCATCTCGATCATTGCAGCGGCCTCTCGTAGTGGGTGTCCATCGCGTAGTCGCCCCGCAGGTACGCGATCCGCTTGACGATCTCCGCGACGCCCTGCAGCGACAGCAGCGCGAAGCCCACCGGGATCAGCACCTTGAACGGCCAGCGGATCAGGCCGCCGGCGTTGCTCGAGGTCTCGCCGGTCACGATCGAGTCGAGCACGTAGGGCCACGACATCCAGGCGAGCAGCACGGCGGCGGGCATCAGGAACACCACCAGGCCGAACAGGTCGATCAGCGCCTGCCGGCGCGATTCGAAGCGCGAATAGAGCACATCGACGCGCACGTGCTCGTTGACCTTCAGCACGAACGGCGCACCGAGCATCACCGTCGCGGCGAAGAGGTACCACTGCAGTTCGAGCCAGGCGTTCGAGCTCTCGCTGATCAGGTAGCGGATGGTGGCGTTGACCGCCGAGACCATGCAGGACAGGAACACTGCCCAGACGGCGAGGCGCGATACGCGCTCGTTGATCCAGTCCACGCCGTGCGCGAACCGAAGCCAGGATCTCATCGTACGGCCCCTCTCCCCGATACCGGTCCGCGCCCGGGTGGGAGCGGTCGCGGCTGCGCGATTATAGGCGCGAACCCCTGCTGTCCGGCGTGCGGCAGCGCGCTCTCCGGCACGCTCGGCGCGACACGCCGCTCAGCGCTTGCGCGCCGGCATCAGGTCGGTGCAGACCCCTTCGAAGACCTCGGCGGCCATGCCGATCGACTCGCCGAGCGTCGGGTGCGGGTGGATCGTGCGGCCGATGTCGGTCGCGTCGGCGCCCATCTCGATCGCGAGCGCGACCTCGCCGATCATGTCGCCGGCGTTCGTGCCGACGATCGCGCCGCCGACGATCCGATGGGTCGCCTCGTCGAACAGCAGCTTGGTGAAGCCCTCGTCGCGGCCGTTCGCGATCGCGCGGCCCGAGGCCGCCCACGGGAACACCGCGCGGCCGAGCTTCACGCCCTGCTTCGCGGCCTCCTCCTCGGTGAGCCCCACCCACGCGACCTCGGGGTCGGTATAGGCGACCGACGGGATCACGCGCGCATCGAAGTGCGCCTTCTCGCCGGCCGCGGCCTCGGCCGCGACGTGGCCCTCGTGCACCGCCTTGTGCGCGAGCATCGGCTGCCCGATCACGTCGCCGATCGCGAAGACGTGCGGCACGTTGGTGCGCATCTGCGAATCGACCGGCACGAAACCGCGCTCGGTCACCGCGACGCCCGCGCGCTCGAGTCCGATGCGCGCGCCGTTCGGGCTGCGGCCGACGGCGCTCAGCACCAGGTCGTAGAGCTGCGGCTCGGGCGGGGCGTTCTCGCCCTCGAACCACACGCGGATGCCCTCGGGCGTCGCCTCGGCCTTCACGGTCTTCGTCTTCGTCATCACGCGGTCGAAGCGCTGCGCGTTGTGCTTCTGCCAGACCTTGACCAGGTCGCGGTCGGCGCCCTGCATCAGCCCGTCGAGCATCTCGACGACGTCGAGCCGCGCACCCAGCGTCGAGTACACCGTGCCCATCTCCAGGCCGATGATGCCGCCGCCGATCACCAGCATCCGCTTCGGGATCGATGCGAGCTCGAGCGCCCCGGTGGAGTCGACGATGCGCGGATCGTCGGGCAGGAACGGCAGTCGCACCGCCTGGCTGCCGGCTGCGACGATCGCCTGCTCGAAGCGGATCACCTGCTTCGCGCCGGTGCGCGCCTGGCCGTCGCCCTCGGTCGCCTCCACTTCCAGGTGGTGCGCATCGAGGAAGCGCCCGACGCCGCGCACGACGCGGACCTTGCGCGCCTTCGCCATCGCGGCGAGCCCGCCGGTCAGCTTGCCGACCACCTTGTCCTTCCAGCCGCGCAGCGCGTCGAGGTCGATCCGCGGCTCGCCGAACGCGATGCCGTGCGCGGCCATCGAGCGCGCCTCGTCGGCGACCGCCGCGACGTGCAGCAGCGCCTTCGAAGGGATGCAGCCGACGTTGAGGCACACGCCGCCGAGTGTCGCGTAGCGCTCGACCATCACCGTGTCGAGGCCGAGATCGGCGGCGCGGAACGCCGCCGAGTAGCCGCCGGGTCCTGCGCCGAGCACCAGCATGCGGCACGTGAGGTCGGGCGTGGCGGTGAACGCCTCGGCCGGCCGGGGCGCGGGCGCGCCGGCCGCGGTCGATCCGGCGGCCCGCGGGGCCGGGGCCGGGGCCGGGGCCGGGGCCGGGGCCGGGGCCGGGGCCGCAGCGGCCGGCGCGGCGGCAGCCGGCGCTGCAGGCGCATCGGATGCACCCGCGGCCGCACCGGCCTCGGCCGCCTCGAGCACCGCGATCACCGTGCCCTCGGCCACCCTGTCGCCGAGCTTCACCTTCAGCTCGACGATCCGCCCCCCGGCGCTCGCCGGGATCTCCATCGACGCCTTGTCCGACTCCACGGTGAGCAGGCTCTGCTCCGGCTTCACGAGGTCGCCGGGCTTCACCAGCAGTTCGATGACCTCGACGTCCTTGAAGTCGCCGATGTCGGGAACGCGCAGCTCGATGGTGGGCATGGAAGTGTGTGTGGGTCGATGCGCGGGCTGGGCCCGCTCAGGTCGTCGTCGGGGCGATCTCGAACTCGTGGATGCGGCTCGGGCCGCTCGAGCTCTTGTCGAACTCGGAGCCGGCGTCGACCCCGATCTGCGCGATCTGCCGGGCGCTGCGGCCGTTGCCGTAGGTCGCGTACATCGCGCCCAGCGCGAAGTTGCGGCCCGAGCCGATCGCCCAGAACCGCTCGAAGCTGAACACCTCGCGGTACGAGTAGACGCCGTAGATGCCGCTGGGGTTCGCGATCAGCGCGGTGATCTGCGAGCTCTCGTACGGGTCGTCGTCCTCTTCCTTCGGGTTCAGGAAGTACTGCTCCTTGAGCACCTGGTGCGCACGCAGGAAGGTCTCGAACACCTCGCTGCGCGAGTGCAGCCGCGGCCGCTCGATCTCGCCCAGCACGCGTCGCAGCACCTCGAAGTGCGCGGTGCTGCCCGCCAGCCCGATGTACGAGTCGCCGACTCGGATGATCTTGTCGTTGGCCTCGTAGTCGCCGGGCAGGCGGGTCTCGCCGAAGGTGACGAGCGAGTCGGCCCCGATCGCGATGCGGTCCTTCTTCCTGACGACGACGATGGTGGTCACCGCGGCGGTCCCGTGTGCGTAGGAGATGCAGCCACTCTACCGGCGGCGACTCACAGCATCACCCTGCGAAAATCCGCCAGAAGCGTGGCCACGTGCGCGTTGAACCGCGCCGCGGCCGCGCCGTCGATCACGCGGTGGTCGTAGGACAGCGACAGCGGCAGGATCAGCCTCGGCACGAAGGCCGAGCCGTTCCAGACCGGCTTCGTCGCGGTGCGGCTCACGCCCAGGATCGCGACCTCGGGCGCATTGACGATCGGCGTGAAGCCGGTGCCCCCGATGCCGCCCAGGCTCGAGATCGAGAAGGTGCCGCCCTGCATCTCGGCGGGCGAGAGCTTGCCGTCGCGCGCCTTGCGGGCGAGCTCCGCGGTCTCGGTGGCGATCTCGCCGACGCCCTTGCGGTCGGCGTCGCGGATCACCGGCACCATCAGCCCGTTCGGCGTGTCGGCTGCGAAGCCGACGTGCCAGTAGCGCTTGAGCACCAGCGCCTCGCCCTCGAGCGAGGCGTTGAACTCCGGGAACGTCTTCAGCGCGTGCACGCAGGCCTTCATCAGGAAGGCGAGCATCGTCAGCTTCGGGCCGGTCTTCTCGTTCTCCCGGTTCAGCTGCACCCGGAACGCCTCGAGGTCGGTGACGTCCGCGTCCTCGTGGTTGGTGACGTGCGGGATCATCACCCAGTTGCGGTGCAGGTTCGCCGCCGAGATCCTGCGGATCCGCGGCAGCGGCTTGGTCTCGATCGGACCGAACTTCGCGAAGTCCACCTTCGGCCAGGGCAGCAGGCCCAGCCCGGCCCCCGCATCGGCCACCGGCGACGCGGCGGGCGCCGCCGGACCCCGCGCGGCCTGCGCGACCGCGTCCTTCACGTAGGCCTGCACGTCCTCGTTCAGGATGCGCTGCTTCGGGCCGCTGCCGCGCACGAGCGACAGGTCCACGCCGAGCTCGCGCGCGAACTTGCGCACCGAGGGCGAGGCGTGCGGCTTCACGACGTGCCCGGCCTCGTCGCCTGCGCCCGCGGGCACCGGCGGCGTGCGCGGCGGCGGACCGGCCGCGGGCGTGGCCTCGGCCTGGCGCGCGGCGGCCGTCTCCTCGCGCACGCCGCTCGGGCGGCCTTCGGCAGAGGTGTCGTTCGACTCGACCGGCCCGACGTCGGCGCGCTGCGCGGGGCCTGCGGCCTGCGCGGCCAGCACCGCGAGCGGCGCGCCCTTCGAGACCTTGTCGCCGACCTTGACCTTGAGCTCGACGACGACCCCGGCGACGCTGGAGGGGATCTCCATCGAGGCCTTGTCCGACTCCACGGTGACCAGGCTCTGCTCGGCCTTCACCGTGTCGCCGGGCTTGACCAGCAGCTCGATGACCTCGACGTCCTTGAAGTCGCCGATGTCCGGCACCTCGACGAGGACGGGGCCGGCGGCGGGCGCGGCCGGCGCCGCCGCCACGGCCGCGCTCGGCGGCGCGGACGCAGCGACGGGGGCGGCGGCCTTCGGCGGCGCCGCGGCAGGCGCGGCTGCGGGCGCGGGCACCGTGGCGGGCGCCGAAGCCCCCGCCTGCGCCACCTCCAGCAGCGCGATCACCGTGCCCTCGGACACCCGGTCGCCGAGCTTGACCTTCATCTCGACGATCCGCCCGGCGGCGCTCGACGGGATCTCCATCGACGCCTTGTCGGACTCCACCGTCAGCAGGCTCTGCTCCGGCTTCACGGCGTCGCCCGGCGACACCAGCAGCTCGATCACCTCGACGTCGGCGAAATCCCCGATGTCCGGCACCTTCAGTTCGATCGTGGCCATCGTGCGGGGGATCCGTCAGGCGTAGTGCGGGTTGGTCTTGTCGGGATCGATCCCGTAGCGCTTGATCGCGTCGGCGAGCGCCTGCGGCTTCGCGGCCTTCTCGTCGACCAGCGCGCGCAGCGCCGAGAGGACCACGAACGTGCGGTCGACCTCGAAGTGCTCGCGCAGCCGGTAGCGGAAGTCGGAGCGCCCGAAGCCGTCGGTGCCGAGCACCTTGTACGCGCGGCCCTTCGGCACGAACGGGCGGACCTGGTCGGCGTAGAGCTTCATGTAGTCGGTCGACGCGATCACCGGACCCGCGTGCGCATCGAGCTGGCGGGTCACGTACGGCACCTTCTGGGGCTCGGTCGGATGCAGCAGGTTCCAGCGCTCGCAGTCGAGGCCGTCGCGGCGCAGCTCGGTGAAGCTGGTCACCGACCACACGTCCGCGGCGACGTTCCAGTCCTTCTCGAGCAGGTCCGCCGCGGCGAGCACCTCGCGCAGGATCGAGCCGCTGCCGAGCAGCTGCACGCGCGTCTTGTTGCCCGCATCACCCTCGCGCAGCAGGTACATCCCCTTGACGATGCCCTCCTCGCTGCCCGCCTTGAGCCCAGGGTGCGCGTAGTTCTCGTTGAGCAGCGTCAGGTAGTAGTAGACGTTCTCCTGGTTGCCCACCATCCGGCGCAGGCCGTCCTGGATGATCACCGCGACCTCGTGCGCGTAGGTCGGGTCGTACGACACGCAGTTCGGGATCGTCGCCGACAGCACGTGGCTGTGGCCGTCCTCGTGCTGCAGGCCCTCGCCGTTCAGCGTCGTGCGGCCCGAGGTGCCGCCGAGCAGGAAGCCGCGCGCCTGCATGTCGCCGGCCGCCCAGGCGAGATCGCCGATGCGCTGGAAGCCGAACATCGAGTAGTAGATGTAGAACGGGATCATGATGCGGTCGTTCGTCGAGTACGACGTCGCCGCCGCGATCCACGACGAGAACGCGCCCGCCTCGTTGATGCCCTCCTCGAGGATCTGGCCCGCCTTGTCCTCGCGGTAGTACATCACCTGGTCCTTGTCGACCGGGGTGTACTTCTGCCCCTCGGGCGCGTAGATGCCGAGCTGGCGGAACATGCCCTCCATGCCGAAGGTCCGCGCCTCGTCGGGCACGATCGGCACGACGCGCGAGCCGATCGACTTGTCGCGGATCAGCGCGGTGAGCACGCGCACGAACGCCTGCGTGGTGGAGATCTCGCGGCCCTCGGCGGTCGGCTCGAGCACCGCCTTCAGCGCGTCGAGCCCGGGCAACTCGAAGGTCTCGCTCGAGACGCGCCGGCGCTGCGGCAGGTAGCCGCCGAGCGCCTTGCGCCGCTCGTGCATGTAGCGCATCTCCGGCGTGTCCTCGGACGGCTTGTAGAACGGCAGCTCGTCGAGCTTGTCGTCGGGGATCGGGATGTTGAACCGGTCGCGGAACTCGCGGATCGCCTGCGTGTCGAGCTTCTTCAGCTGGTGCGTCGGGTTCTTCGCCTCGCCGACCCGGCCCATGCCGTAGCCCTTGACCGTCTTGGCGAGCACCACCGTCGGCTGGCCGCGGTGGTTGATCGCCGCGTGGAAGGTCGCGAACACCTTGTGCGGGTCGTGGCCGCCGCGATTGAGCCGCCAGATGTCGTCGTCGGTCATCCGCGACACCATCTCGAGCAGCTTCGGGTGCTTGCCGAAGAAGTGCTTGCGAACGAAGGCGCCGTCGTTGGCCTTGTACGCCTGGTACTCGCCGTCGACGGTCTCCTCCATCACGCGCTGCAGGATGCCGTCCTTGTCGCGCGCGAGCAGCGGGTCCCAGTACGAGCCCCAGATCAGCTTCAGCACGTTCCAGCCCGAGCCGCGGAACTCGCCCTCGAGCTCCTGGATGATCTTGCCGTTGCCGCGCACCGGGCCGTCGAGGCGCTGCAGGTTGCAGTTGACGACGAAGATCAGGTTGTCGAGCTTCTCGCGCGCCGCGAGCGAGATCGCGCCGAGCGACTCGGGCTCGTCCATCTCGCCGTCGCCGCAGAACACCCAGACCTTTCGGTTGGAGGTGTCGGCGATGCCACGCGCGTGCAGGTACTTGAGGAAGCGCGCCTGGTAGATCGCCATCAGCGGCCCGAGCCCCATCGACACCGTCGGGAACTGCCAGAAGTCCGGCATCAGCTTCGGGTGCGGGTAGGACGACAGGCCCTTGCCGTCGACCTCCTGGCGGAACTTCAGCAGCTGCTCCTCGGTCAGGCGCCCCTCGAGGAACGCGCGGCCGTAGATGCCGGGCGCCGAATGGCCCTGGAAGTAGACGAGGTCGCCGCCGTGGCCCTCGTGCGGGGCGTGCCAGAAGTGGTTCATGCCCGCGCCGATCATCGTCGCGAGCGACGCGAACGACGCGATGTGGCCGCCGAGGTCGCCGCCGTCCGGCGGGTCGAGCCGGTTGGCTCGCACCACCATCGCCATCGCGTTCCAGCGGATGTACGAGCGGATGCGCTCCTCGTACTCGGCGTTGCCCGGACTGCGCGCCTCGAGCTGGACGGGGATGGTGTTGATGTAGGCGGTGTTCGCCGAGAAGGGGATGAAGGCGCCGTTGCGGCGGGCCTTCTCGATCAGTCTCTCGAGGAGGAAGTGCGCGCGCTCCGGCCCTTCGCGGTCGAGCACCGCCTCCAGGGCATCGAGCCACTCCTGCGTCTCGAGCGAATCGGGGTCGTTGGCCGCGGGGGTGTTCGGCACCGCTGACATCGTGTGTCTCCTCGAAGGATCCGGCCGATTCTAGGAAGCGCCTCTCCGAAAGTCCACAGGAATTTTCGGATCGAGAAAGTCTTTTTCGTATAGTGGTAACTGAGCAGGCGAGAGCGTTGCGGGCGCGCGTCGTCAGCACGGCCTCGCGCACCGTGGTCGCGGGTCCGGCCACCCGCGGGTTTCCCGGTCCGGTACGACCCTGCTATACTCCTCCGTTCAGCGCCCGTAGCTCAGTTGGATAGAGTACTTGGCTACGAACCAAGGGGTCGTGGGTTCGAATCCTGCCGGGCGCGCCATCTCCAGCGGGCCGGTCGTCGCGAGACGACCGGCCCGTTTCCTTTTCGGGGTCCGGCAGCGCGGGTGCGCGGCGGCCCGTCAGGGCATCGACTCGACGTCGTTCGGCCTGTAGCCGCGGGGCGCCCTCTCGCGCCACGCAGCAACGCTCTGGCCCGGCATGACGACGCCGCGAACGGCCCGGCCCGCGCCGCGCGCACCGCTCGTCGGACGGCTTCGACCGTCTCCCCTCGCCCGGGCACCGCCGATCCGCCGATCCGGATCTGACCCGGATCACCGCTCCTTTTCCTTGTCTTGGACACCGCTACGCTGGGACATCGTTCCATCTCGAGGCGTGCTCCCCCCGGCGCGCCCACTGTCCCCCGGCCCGCGAACCGCGACCGGTCGGGCGGAGCGATCGATGACGTTCAAGCAGAAGGTCTGGACCCTGCCCCTGTTGGCCGTGCTCGTGTTCGCGGCCGGATTCGCGGTGGCGCTCGCCAATGCCCGACAGACGGGCGCGATCATCGAGCAGCTCGGTCGCGTCGAGTACCAGTACTACATCCGTCTGCAGACGGTGTCGACCGAATACACCGCATTGCAGGAAGCGCTCAAGGGCGCGGTCGCCGCCGGTGACGCCGAGGCGCTGAAGGCGCTCGACGGCCGGGCCAAGGCGGTTCGCGCCGAGCTCGATGGAATCGCGGCGCTGGCCGGCAAGGCCGAGACTGCGCAGACGCTCGGCGGGGCCTTCGACGCCTGGTTCGCGCCCGCGCAGCGCGCCGCCACGATGATGCTCGGTGCCGACGGCGATCCGGGGCCGGTGATCGCGGCGATGCAGTCGGCGCAGACCGCGCTCGGCGCCGCGCTCGACTCGGCGCGCTCCGCCGCGGCGCGGGGCAACGAGGCCGGGCTCGAGTCGGCGCAGACTTCGCTCGATCGCGGACTGCTGCTCAACGCGGCGACAGCGCTCGCGACGATCGTGGCACTGGTCGCGATGTCGGCCTTCGTGATCCGATCGATCGAGCGTGCACTCGGTGGCGCGCCCGAGTACGCCACCGCCGTCCTGCAGCGGATCGCGCAGGGCGATCTCGCGAGCGAGGTCCGTTATCCCGAGCGCGACACCGGGAGCCTGCTGCACGCGGCCGGCCGGCTCCGTGCGACGCTCGCGTCGATCGTCGGCGACACCCGTCGCAGCGCCGAGGCGGTCGCGTCCGCCGCGGGCGAGCTCGCCGCCGGCAATGGCGATCTTTCGCAGCGCACGGAGAACCAGGCTGCGGAGCTGACGGTCACCGCGGGGCGCGTCGGCGAGCTCGCCGATCGCACGCGCGAGAACGCCACCAGCGCGAGGGAAGCCGCCCGTCTCGCGGCGGCCGCCTCCGACACCGCGGCGCGCGGCGGCGTCGCCGTCGACGAGATCGTGCGCACGATGTCGGCGATCAGCGACAGCGGCCGCCGAGTGACCGAGATCATCGGGCTGATCGACGGCATCGCGTTCCAGACCAACATCCTCGCGCTCAACGCGGCGGTCGAGGCAGCCCGCGCCGGCGAGTCGGGGCGCGGCTTCGCGGTCGTCGCCAGCGAGGTGCGCAGCCTCGCGCAGCGCAGCGCCGAGGCGGCCCGGCAGATCGCCACCCTGATCGGCGACTCCGTGGGTCGCGTCGACTCGGGCTCGCAGCAGGTGGCGGCCGCAGGCGCCCTGATGCAGGAGATCGTCCGCGGCATCCGAAGCGTGACCGAGCAGGTCGAACGCATCTCGGCAGCCTCCGCCGAGCAGGAGTCCGGCATCGCCAGCGTGAACTCGGCGATCGGCGGGCTCGAGGACGCGACGCAGCAGAACGCCTCGCTCGTCGAGCAGGCCTCGGCCGCGACGCTGTCGCTGCGCACCCAGGCCGACGAGCTCGGCCGGATGATCGCCGCCTTCCGAACCGCCGCGCCCGCCTGACGCGGGCCGACACGCCCCCCTCCCCCCGCCCCAGAGGCCCCACGATGCCTTCCTTCAATGTCCTTCGCGGCGCGATCGCCGCCCTCGCGCTCGGCGCGATCGCCGGCGCTCCCGCGGTCGCGGCCGAGTTCGGCAACATCACGATCAACGGCTACGGCCACCAGTCCTTCATCCGCACGACGCAGAACACCTGGCTAGGCGCCGATTCGGACGGCGCCTTCAAGGACAACACGCTCGCGCTCGTCGTCACCGCGAAGCTCGACGAGCGCTCGAAGTTCTGGGCGCAGCTCACCACGATCAGCGGCTCGTCGATCGATCCGCACTGGTTCTACGTCGACCGGCAGTTCACCGACCGGCTGACCGTGCGGGCCGGCAAGGTGCTCGCGCCGCTCGGCTTCTACAACGAGTTCATCGACGCCCGGTTCCTGCAGCAGTCGACGATCCTGCCCGGGCTCTACCAGCCCGACACCGACCTCGTCGACGAGGCCTACGGCGGCGTCGGCGCGACCTACGTCGTGCCGGCCGGCAGCGGGCGGGTCGAGCTCGACCTGTATGGCGGCCAGATCGTCGAGCACGCGTCGGTAGCGAACCAGCTGAAGCAGAAGGGGCTGATCGGCGGGCGGATCGACTGGCGCACGCCATGGGACGGCGTGCGGCTGATGCTGTCGGCGTCCACGAAGTCGCAGCAGATGGTCGGCGACCCGACCGACATCCGCAAGAACTCGATGATCCTGTCGGCGGGCTGGAACCCCGGCGCCTGGGATCTCAAGGCGGAGTACGGCCGCATCGACCGCTCGATGGGCGGCAGCAGCACCGCCACCGAGGCGTTCTACCTGCAGGCCGGCTACGCGCTGACCGACCAGTGGATCCCGTTCGCCCGGTACGACGTCGTCCGCGCGCCCGGCTACGACTCGGCCGACCCGGCGACCTACCAGAACACGGTCGCGCTAGGCGTGACCTACCGGGTCAACTCGGGCGTCGCGCTGCGGCTGGAGAACCACTTCAACTCGGGCTACGCGCAGGCGGCGCTGTCGGGCGAGACGCCCGCCGGCACGGGCCGCAAGTCGTGGCAGGCGCTCGCCGCGAGCATCGCGTTCATCTTCTGACGACGGACAGCCCACCATGAGACTCCCCACCGTGCTGCGGCTGCTGCCGCCCGCCCTGATCGCTGCCGCGCTCGCCGTCCCTGCGCTGGCCTCGGACGTCGTCGTCATCGGTCACAAGGACAACGCGCACCCGCTCGACAAGGCCCAGATCGCCCGGCTGTTCGTCGGGGACCTGCGCACCTGGCCCGACGGTACGCCGGTCGTGCCGCTCGACCAGGCCGAGGACAATCCGCTGCGAGGCGTGTTCTACACCACCGTCGTGGGTCGCAGCCCCGCGCAGGCGAAGGCCGCGTGGGCGCAGCTGACCTTCAGCGGCAAGGCGACGCCGCCCAAGGTCGTCGACAGCGACGCCGAGGTCAAGAAGGCGGTCGCGGCGAACCGGAACGCGATCGGCTACATCAAGCCCGGCAGCGTCGACGACACCGTCAAGGTGCTGCTGAAGTAGTCGTGCCCGGGGGGCGGTCGGCGCGGCTTCCCGGCCCGCCGCCGCGCCCCTATGATCGGGCGATGGACATCGTCGCCGCCGCCCGCGAACTCGCCCCGTCGATCTGCCTCCGCTCGGACGAGATCGAGCGCAACCGGACCCTGCCCGCCGACCTCGCGGCGACGCTCGCCCGCGCGGGCCTCTTCCGCACGCTGCTGCCGCGCCGGCTCGGCGGCCTGGAGTGCGCGCCGCTCGACGCACTCGCGTCGATGGAGGCGATCGGCGCGGCGGACGCGTCGGCCGGCTGGTGCACGATGATCGGCGCGACCGCCGGCATGTCGGCCGCGTGGCTCGACGCCGAGGTGGCCGCGACGATCCACTCGGGCCCGGAGGTGGTCACAGGTGGCGTGTTCGCCCCGATCGGCCGCGCGGTCGTCGACGGCGACGCCTATGTCGTCGACGGGCGCTGGCCGTGGTTCTCCGGGCACGCGCACTGCGCCTGGCTGTCGGGCGGCTGCGTGGTCATCGAGGGCGGTGCGCCGCGCATGCTGCCCAACGGCGCGCCCGACGCGCGGATGATGTTCTTCCCGGCCTCGGACGGCACGCGGCTCGACGGCTGGCACGTCTCGGGGCTGTGCGGCACCGGCAGCGGCGAGGTCGAGGTCCGTGCGCTGCGCGTGCCGCGCGAGCGCTCGGTCTCGCTGATCGTCGACGCGCCGCGCGAGAGCGGGCCGCTCTACCGGATGCCGCCCTTCGGCCTGCTCGCGCAGGGGATCGCCTTCGTGATGCTCGGCAACGCGCGCGCCGCGATCGAGGACCTGGTGGCGCTCGCGACCGAGAAGCGCCCGCAGGGCAGCCGGCGCACGCTCGCCGAGCGGGCGGGCGCGCAGGCCGAGCTCGCGCGCGCCGAGGCCGCGCTGCGCTCGGCGCGTGCCTGGTGCGTCGACGCGGTCGGCGCCGCGTGGACGCGCGCACAGGGCGGCGACGGGCCCGACCTGCACGAGCGCGCGGCGCTGCGGCTGTCGGCGACGCATGCGACCCGCACCGCCGCCGACGTCGCGCGCGCGATGTACGACCTCGGCGGGGGCTCGTCGGTGTTCGAGTCGAGTCCGCTGCAGCGGCGCTTCCGCGACGCGCACGTGGGCACGCAGCACGCGATGGTCGCGCCGCCGACGCTCGAGCTCGCCGGCCGCGTGCTGATGGGCGTGGCGACCGACGCGACGCTGCTCTGACGGCGCGCCGGCGGGCGCGCGGGCTCAGGCGCCCGCGAACGGCACCGGCGAGATCGGCAGGCCCGCGGCGGTCGCGATCCGCAGCGTCAGCAGCGACGCGGTGAGCAGCGGCGACGTCGCCCGCAGAAGCGCGCCGAACCCCGCCGGATCGAGCCCCTCCTCGCGGATCGCCTCGCCCCACGCGACGAGCAGCACCGCCGCCGCGACCCCGGGCAGCCGCGCCGAGGCCTCGGTGCCGAGCGGCAGCACCCGCGCGAGGCCCGAGGCCAGCCGCGCGACCGGCTCGATGCCGAACGCGCCGACCGCGCGCGCGGAGCCGTCCGACAACGACCGGCCGAACAGCGACGGCAGCCCGTCCGGGTCCATCGCCACCGGCGCGAGCGCCGGGTCGAACGGCGCGCCGAGCGCCGCGCAGTGCAGCGTGGCGGTGCTGAACTGTCCGCGCGCCATCCGTTCGGCGTGCGCGGCGAGCGTGCGCAGCGCCGCGTCCAGGCCGTCGCGCACCGGTTCGTGCGCCTCGCGCATCAGCGCGGCGAGCGCGGGTGCGATCGTGTCGAGGGTGTCGTCGTCGAGGAGCGCGGGATAGCGCGAAGGCATCGAGGCATCCTGAGCGCGGCGACATCCGCCGCAGCATCCAGTCTCGACGTGCCTCGGCGGGCCGGCTTGACCCTCGCGGCCACGCTGTTGCCTGCCCGGGCGGATCCGAGGATCAGTTCTGCAGCCTGAAGCCGAGCGCGATCGGCGCCCTCGGGTCGAGCGCCACCGACCAGCGGATCACCGCGGGCACCGGCCGCCCGTCGCGGCGCGCCGGCATGAACGCGACGTCCTCGAACGCCGCCTCGACGCCGCGCGCGAGCCGCCGCGCCGCCTCGGGCGGGACCTCGCCCGCATCGACCTCGAGCGCGACCCGCCGTCCGGTCGCGTCGACCCGCACCGCGACGCGCAGCTCGACGGCGCCGCCGGCGAGCGCCGGCAGCGCATCCAGCCCGTCGGGCGCGACGAGGAACTCGGGCGGATGGTCGACCTCCCAGGCCTCGAGGTAGACCGGCTCGGGCTGCGCACCCGCGACCGGCTCGCGGCGCGAGGCCTCGACGCGCACGTCGGGCAGCGTCGACCGCGTGCCGGCGGCCCCGCGGTCCGGCTCGCGCCGCACGGCGGACGGCTGCGAGACGGCGTGCGTCGCCGGATCCGGCGCGCGGGCGATCGACCCGGCAGCGATGCCGACCGGCGCGGCCGCGGCCGCGTCGGCCGATCGAAGCGGGTCCGCGGCCGGCGGCGGTGCCGGCTGCGCGCCCACCGCCGCGACCATCACCACCGGCGTCGTCGACGCACGGGGCGCCTGCCGTTCGGGCCCGTCGCCGAGCGCGTGCAGCGCGCCCCAGTGCAGGCCGAACGAGGCGCCGAGCGCGAGCGCGACGCGCACCGGCACGAGACCAGCGAGCGCCGCGGCGCCGCGTACGGTGCGCAGGCTCACATCCCCGCGTCCGTGACCTCGCGCCAGTTCATCGAGCGCGGGTTCAGGTAGCGGACGTAGGCCTGCGTGAGCTTGAGCTCGCCGTACTGGCCGGTGACCACCGCCCGGATGTTGTCGTCGACCCGGACGAGCCGCAGGCCGACGATGCCGGTCTGCGGGTTGTACGCGGTGATCCGGACCGGATTCGTGGTGCCGATCGTCGTCGGGTCGAACAGCTGGCTCTGGCCGGTCTCGAAGTTCGCCGCGTAGATCCGCGCGCCGCCCGCCGGCGCACACGGGTTCGTGCTGTCCGGGATCGAGCCGAGCCAGGAGATCTTGCCGAGGTCGGTGTCCACCGGATCGACGATCACGCGCTCGCCGACGTTGGCCAGGTCGTAGAACCAGCCGGCCGGCCTCGACGCGTTACGCACGACCGGCGTCAGCAGGTTCGTCTGCGCGACCATCTCGCTGCGCTCGATCGGGAAGCTCACCGCCGGCGGCTTGTCGGTCGCAGTCCAGGCCTTCACACGCGTGCCGTCACGGAACGCGTAGAACGATTGCGTCGACGTGTTGTACAGGTCGCTCTGGCCGAGAAGCCGGCCGGTGCCGACGAACACGTAGCGGTTCCGCGTCAGCGGCGCCGCGCGGACGATCGGCCCCGAGGTCACCGGCTGAACGTTGCCGGCGCCGTCGCGCAGCGTCGCGAAGAGCAACGGCGCGGGCACCGGATCGGTATCGCTCCTGAAGTCCCAGCGCCAGACGTTGCCGTACAGGTCGCCGCCGTAGACCTCGGTCACCGAGCCATCGGCCGCGTCGGGCACGTAGGCGCTCACCTGGGCCAGGCCCGAGGGCGCGTTCATCGTGCCGACGCCGGTCGAGATCTTCTGCAGCAGGCGCCCCGTCTTCACGTCGACGACGTACAGGAACCCGCGGCCGCGGCCCGCCGAGTCGAACGCACGGACGTTGTTGTGGCCCGAGGTCAGCAGCACGACCCAACCCCAGCGCCTGGTCTTCACGACCTGCGGCGCGCCGAACGAGAAGCCCATGTCCGGGTCGGTGAACTCCCACAGCACCTTGGATGCCGCCGCCGCCTCGGTCCCGAACGCCTCGGGGTCGGTGATGTCGAGCGCGAAGTAGCCCTGCCCGCCCTTGCCGAGCCCGCCGATCAGCACCGTGCGCCAGTCGCCCGAGGCGTTCGCGCCGTCGGTGCGCGCGAAGTCCACGTCGCCGACCCAGGGCGTCGCGTTCACGTAGTTGCGGTGCACGTAGTCGATGTCCGACAGCGCACGCAGCCCGTCGACGTCGGGCGCGCTCTGTCCCTTGTAGAGGAACGACGGCACGTACGCGAAGATCTCGGTGCCGCCGGTGGTCGAGCCGGCGTCGATCGACGCGTCGATCGCATGCAGCATCCCGTCGTTCGCGCCGACGTAGATCACGCCCCGGCGGCCGCCGCGCGCCGCCTTGAACGCCTCGTAGCCCGGGTTGTAGGTGTCGGTGAGCTTGGACTGCGGCGCCCCGACGTAGCGCGCCTCCGAGTCGATCACGTCGCCGAGCACCGCCGGGCGGATCGAGTTGGTCGCGTCGTCGCGGCGGATCCGCAGCCGGTAGCCGGCCAGGTCCTGTCGGCCGCGCACCCACTCGAGCACGTCGGAGTGCCCGAGCGCGGCCTGCTGCTCGGCGCTCAGCGTCGCCCAGCGGAACGGCACGCCGCCCGGCGTCACCGGCGCCTCGGAGTCGAGGTTCGAGCGCATCGTCACGATCCGGCGCCCGCTGTCCCAGTTCTGGTTGGCGACCCGCTCGGCCGCCTCCCAGATCCGCGTCGCGTTGATGTCGCCCGAGGCCGCGTCGAAGCCGTTGTAGCGAAACGCGGCGACCGAGCCCGACCAGTTGCTCGCGTCGTACGAGACCCGGTAGAGACCCGAGTCGGTCTGCAGCTCGACCGAGCGCGTGGACACGCCGACGCCCGCGTTCGACGCGATCTCCGCGCGGATGGAGCGGAACGCGCCGCGCAGGCCGTCGACCAGCGCCTCGGGCGTGTTCGCCTCGAAGTAGGTGTCGGGCAGCAGGTCGCCGTTGCGGTCCCAGACGTCGCGCACGTTGATCGAGCCGTCGCGATTCTCGTCGGCGATCGCGTCGCCGGCGTCGAGCCTGCCGTTGTTGTTGATGTCCTTGAAGCCGCCGTACTTCGCGGCGACCCACAGCTGGTTGCGGCGGCGCGCGTCGGAGCGCGCCACGCCCGTGCCCCAGCTGCCCGCCTCGCGGACGTCGACCATGTAGGTCTTGACCGTCTGCTTGCCCCGGGTCTGGATCCGCGCGTCGTCCGGCCGGATGTCCTGCGTGTTCGCGAAGTACGCGAGCGCGGCCAGGTACGCGGATCCGTTGCAGCAGTTCGCGCTGCCCGCGGTCAGGTTGCCGCCCCCCGAGTTGCGCAGCTGCACGCCCTCGTTGGTCAGCTCGGTGGCGATGATCTCGTTGAGCAGCGTGACGACGTTGTAGCCGGTGTCCGGGTTCGAGGGCTGGGCGGCCGGCTCGTTGTCGGTCGCGGTGTTGCCGGGCAGGCGCTTGTCCTTGTGGGTGTTCGAGTCCGCGATGCCGACGATGAAGTTCTTCGGGCACCACTCGGTCGCCTGCCGGAAGCCCTGCGGCGGCTCGAGCGGGTCGTCCCAGCTCGTGATCACCGGGAAGCCGTCGACCTTGGTGCCGGTGCTGCCCCCGGTCAGGCCCATGTGGGTGTACTCGGGCGTCGGGCCGACGTTGCGGTAGTAGCGCAGCGACTCGTAGACCAGCTCGCTGAACGGATCGAGGCTCTTGTAGCCCGCCTTGCGGCCGAAGCCGTTCAGGAACTGGATCACGCCGCTGCGCGTCACCCGGTCGGCGCCCCCCAGGCCGTAGGTCGAGTTGGTCGCGCTCGCGTCGGTGGCGTCGGGATTGGTCACGTAGATGCCGGTCGACGGATCCCACTCGCGCAGCGTGTTCGGCTGCGTGCCGTTGCCGCCGAGGCGCGGCTCGTCGGGCCCGACGAACTTCATCCGCGAGCGCAGCACGCCGCCGTCGCGTGCCACCGCGCCGTCGAGCAGGTAGCCCATCGCGCCGAAGCGCACGCTCTGCGCGTTCTCCTGGATCAGGCCGGTCGGCTTCCAGATCACCTTGTCGAGCGTCGTCGCGTTGCCCGGCTTCACGTAGC
>JBILTM010000212.1:0-8300 GCA_044371545.1 Burkholderiaceae bacterium | reverse complement strand
TCGCCGCCGAACGCGGCGTGGTGCATGCGGATCGCCTCCTCGGCCACCTCGAAGATGCCGATGCCGCCGACGTTGGACGCGGTGCCGGTGAAGTACTTGTCGACCAGCGACTTGTTCAGCCCGATCGCCTCGAAGATCTGCGCGCCGGTGTAGGACATGTAGGTGGAGATGCCCATCTTGGACATCACCTTGTGCAGGCCCTTGCCGATCGCCTTCACGTAGTTCTTGACCGCCTTCTCGGCCGACAGGTCGGCGCCCAGGCCCGCGTGGATCGCGCCGATGGTCTCCATCGCGAGGTACGGGTGGATCGCCTCGGCGCCGTAGCCGGCGAGCAGCGCGTAGTGGTGCACCTCGCGCGCCGAGCCGGTCTCGACGACCAGGCCGGTCGAGGTGCGCAGGCCGGTGTCGATCAGGTGCTGGTGGATCGCGCTGGTGGCGAGCAGCGCGGGGATCGCGACGTGCTCGTCGTCGACGCGGCGGTCGGAGACGATCAGGATGTTGAAGCCGCTCTTCACCGCATCGACCGCGTTCGCGCACAGCGACGCGAGCCGCGCCTCGATGCCTTCCTTGCCCCAGGCGACCGGATAGCAGACGTCGAGCTCGTAGCTCTGGAACTTGCCGTCGGTGTAGCGGCCGATGTGGCGGATGCGGTCCATGTCCTCGGCGGACAGGATCGGCTGGCTCACCTCGAGGCGCAGCGGCGGGTTGATGTTGTTGATGTCGAGCAGGTTCGGCTTCGGACCGACGAACGACACCAGCGACATCACCAGCTGCTCGCGGATCGGGTCGATCGGCGGGTTGGTGACCTGCGCGAACAGCTGCTTGAAGTAGTTGTAGAGCGGCTTGTTCTTGTCCGACAGCACCGCGAGCGGCGAGTCGTTGCCCATCGAGCCGACCGCCTCCTCGCCGGCGACCGCCATCGGCGCCATCAGGAACTTCAGGTCCTCCTGCGTGTAGCCGAAGGCCTGCTGGCGATCGAGCAGCGGCACCGGCGCGACCGGCGACGTGTTCTCGGCGGCGGACTCGTCCTGGTCGGGCGTCCCGAGGCGCTCGCTGGTCGAGACCTCGTCGAGCTTCACGCGGATACGCTCGATCCACTGCCGGTACGGCTTGCTCGCCGAGAGCTGGTCCTTGAGTTCCTTGTCGTCGACGATCCGCCCCTGGTCGAGGTCGATCAGGAACATCTTGCCGGGCTGCAGGCGCCACTTCTTGACGATGCGGCTGTCCGGGATCTCGGGCAGCACGCCCGCCTCGGAGGCCATCACGACGAGGTCGTCGTCGGTGACGATGTAGCGCGCAGGGCGCAGGCCGTTGCGGTCGAGCGTCGCGCCGATCTGGCGGCCGTCGGTGAATGCGATCGCGGCCGGGCCGTCCCAGGGCTCCATCATCGCGGCGTGGTACTCGTAGAACGCGCGGCGGTTCTCGTCCATCAGCGCGTGCTGCTCCCAGGCCTCGGGGATCATCATCATGATCGCCTGGGCCATCGGATAGCCGGCCATCACCAGCAGCTCGAGGCAGTTGTCGAAGCACGCGGTGTCCGACTGGCCGGGGTAGATCAGCGGCCAGAGCTTCTTCAGGTCCTCGCCGAGCACCGCCGACTGCATCACGCCCTCGCGGGCGCGCATCCAGTTGTAGTTGCCCTTGACGGTGTTGATCTCGCCGTTGTGCGCGACCATCCGGTACGGGTGCGCGAGCTCCCAGGCCGGGAAGGTGTTGGTCGAGAAGCGCTGGTGCACCAGCGCGAGCGCGGAGACCGTGCGCGGGTCCTGCAGGTCGCGGTAGTAGCGGCCGACCTGATCGGCGAGCAGCAGGCCCTTGTAGACCACCGTGCGCGTCGACATCGACGGCACGAAGTACTCCTTGCCGTGCTTCAGGCCGAGCGACTTGATCGCGTGGCTCGCGGTCTTGCGGATCACGTAGAGCTTGCGCTCGAGCGCGTCCGGCACCATCACGTCGCGCCCGCGCCCGATGAAGATCTGGCGGATCACCGGTTCGGAGGTGCGCACCAGCGGGCTCATCTCCATCTCGGCATCGACCGGCACGTCGCGCCAGCCGAGCACGCGCTGGCCCTCGGCGCGCACCGTGCGCTCGAGTTCCTGCTCGCAGGCGAGCCGCGAGGCGTGCTCCTTCGGCAGGAACACCATGCCGACGCCGTACTCGCCGGGCGGCGGCAGCTGCACGCCCTGCGCCGCCATCTCGCCGCGATAGAAGTCGTCGGGGATCTGGATCAGGATGCCGGCGCCGTCGCCGAACAGCGTGTCCGCACCGGTCGCGCCGCGGTGGTCCAGGTTCAGCAGGATCTGCAGACCCTTCTGGACGATGTCGTGGCTCTTCGCGCCCTTGATGTGCGCGACGAAGCCGACGCCGCAGGCGTCGTGTTCGTTGGACGGGTCGTACAGGCCTTGCGGCTGCGGCAGTGCCATCGCACTTCTCCTACGGACGATGGACCGAGGATAGTGCAGCGCACAAGCGCTGTCGACGCCTTTAAATCGGGGTCGGATGACGGTTCGAGAGCTTGCGCCAAACCCGTGCAGAATACCGGGGACAGATCACCGGCCGTCGCGCCAACCCAGGGCGATCGGAGCCCGGTGCGGGTGCCGTCCCGTGCCCGGTCAGCCGCCGGCCGGCGGCACGCGCCTCGGACGCCCGACCGGTCGCCGCAGCAGCCGCACCCCGTGCGACGATTCGAGCTTCTTCTGGAAGTCAGTGCTCGCTGTCGGCTTTCCGCCCAACAGGCAAGCCAGCAGCCATTCGTGCTCGGCCTGGGATGCGACCTCGTCGAACAGTCGGCGGTAGGCCGACTCGCGCTCGAACGGCGTGTTGCCGAGCGCCCAGACCGTCGGGTGGGACCGCACCAGCGGGTCGGCCGCGAGGCCGGCGTGGTGGCGGTGGCTCGACCACGGCCAGTCGGCCGGGCTCGCGACCCGGCCGGCGCGGACCGGGCTCGATTCGATATACCGCTGGCATGCCAGCAGGTAGCGGTCCGCCTCGACCAGCGAGGACCGGAAGCGCCCTTCCCAGAGCGTGCCGCTGCGCGCGTGCCGGCGGTTGAACCACCGCACGTAGCGCCGACCCACCGCCTGCATCGCCTTCGACAGCGCGTCGACGCGCTCGGGCGTGGCGAGCAGGTGCACCTGGGTGTCCATCAGCACGTATGCGTGCACGACGAGACCGTGCTCGGTGCAGGCGTCGAGCAGCCACGCGAGGTACTGGCGCCGGTCGTCGTCGTCGACGAACACCGCCTGGCGGTTGTGGCCGCGCTGGAGCACGTGGTGCGGGTGGGCGGCGATCGCCCGGCGCGGCATGCGGGCCATGCGGCCCTCAGGACTCGTCGACCGAGAACAGCCGCCGGTGCTCCTTGATCGCGTACCGGTCGGTCATGCCCGCGATGTAGTCGGCGATCACGCGGTGCCGGTCGCGCTCGTCGGCCTTGCGGCGGTGCTCGGTCGGCAGCAGCCGGGGATCGGCCTCGAACGCGGCGAACAGTTCGGCGACGATCCGCGCCGCCTTCGAGGTCATCCGGACCACCTGGTAGTGCCGGTAGAGGTTGTCGAACAGGAAGCGCTTGAGCGCGCTCGCGCGCTCGCGCACCTCGTCCGAGAACGCGATCAGCGGTTCCGCCGCGCGGGCGTCGTCGACGGAGCGCGGCGCGGCCTGCGCGATCCGATCGGCGCTCGCAGCCGTCAGGTCGAGCACCAGCTCGTTGATCATCCGCCGCACCGTCTCGGCGACCTGCCGGCGCTCGCCCGCATCCGGGTAGGCGGCCACCGCCTCGCGGTGGTGGCGCGCGAACAGCTCGACGTCGGCGAGCTGCGCGACCGTCAGCAGCCCCGAGCGGATCCCGTCGTCGACGTCGTGGTTCACGTAGGCGACCTCGTCGGCGACGTTGGCGAGCTGCGCCTCGAGCGACGGCCGCGTGCCGTCGATGAAGCGGCGCCCGACGTCGCCCAGACGGCGCGCGTTCGCGACCGAGCAGTGCTTGAGCACGCCCTCGCGCGTCTCGAAGCACAGGTTCAGCCCGTCGTAGGCGCCGTAGCGCTCCTCGAGCTCGTCGACCACGCGCAGCGACTGCAGGTTGTGCTCGAAGCCGCCGTACGGCTTCATGCAGCCGTTGAGCGCGTCCTGCCCGGCATGGCCGAACGGCGTGTGGCCGAGATCGTGCGCGAGCGAGATCGCCTCGGTCAGGTCCTCGTGCAGGCGCAGCCGCCGGGCGACGGTGCGGGCGATCTGCGCGACCTCGATCGAGTGCGTGAGCCGCGTGCGGAACAGGTCGCCCTCGTGGTTCACGAAGACCTGCGTCTTGTACTCGAGCCGGCGGAACGCCCCGCAGTGCACGATGCGGTCGCGGTCGCGCTGGAACTCGTTGCGGCCCTCGGGCGCCGACTCCGGATGCCGACGCCCGAGGCTGCGGGTGGGATCGGCCGCGTAGGGCGCCAGACCGTGCATCGGGGCCGCCGTCAGCCGCTGCAGGCGGCGAGCGTCTCGGCGAGCGGCGCGTCGGGCACCTTGCGCACCGTCGCGCGGCCGAGGCCGTCGAGCAGCACGAAGCGCGGCGTGCCCTGCTTCGCCTTCTTGTCGACCGACATCAGCTCGACGTAGCGCGCGGCCGACCACGCCGGCCCGCGCACCGGCAGCCCCGCCGCCTCGACGACCTCGCGCAGCCGCCGCGCGCTCGCGTCGTCGACGAGGCCGAGGCGGCGCGACAGGTCGGCCGCCATCACCATCCCCGCGCCGACCGCCTCGCCGTGCAGCCACTCGCCGTAGCCGAGCCCGGCCTCGATCGCGTGGCCGAAGGTGTGGCCGAAGTTCAGGATCGCGCGCAGCCCGCCCTCGCGCTCGTCGCGCTCGACCACCGACGCCTTGATCTCGCACGAACGCGCGACCGCGTCGGCGAGCGCCGCCGGGTCCTTCGCGCGCAGCGCGGGCAGCGCGGCCGCGACCGCGTCGAAGTACGCGACGTCGGCGATCGCGCCGTGCTTGACCACCTCGGCGAGGCCCGCCGACAGCTCTCGGTCGGGCAGCGTCGCGAGCGTGGCGACGTCGATCACCACCAGCCGCGGCTGGTGGAACGCGCCGATCATGTTCTTGCCGAGCGGGTGGTTGATGCCGGTCTTGCCGCCGACCGAGGAGTCGACCTGCGCGAGCAGCGTCGTCGGCACCTGCACGAACTCGATGCCGCGCTGGTAGACGGCCGCCGCGAAGCCGGCCATGTCGCCGACCACGCCGCCGCCGACCGCGACGATCAGCGCGTCGCGGTCGAAGCGCGCGGCGAGCAGCGCGTCGAAGATCCGGTTCAGCGTGTCCCAGGTCTTGTGCGCCTCGCCGGCGGGCAGCACCACCTCGGCGACCGACGCGGCGTGAGCGCGCAGCGCCGCGACGACCGGGCGCGCGTGCAGCGCGGCGACGTTCGAGTCGGTGACGACGGCGACCATGCGCCCGGCCGCGAGGGTCGCGAGCGGCGCGCAGTCGGCGAGCAGGCCCGCGCCGACCAGGATCGGGTACGAGCGCTCGCCGAGCGAGACGGAGACTTCACGCATCGGTGGACGGGGGCGGCGGCGCGGCGGGCGCCGCGCGGCGCGACGGGGCGAGACGCGCGAGGATAGCATCGACGACCTGGTCGACCGGCTGGCGGCCGGTGTCGACGACCAGGTGCGCGACCTCGCGGTACAGCGGGTCGCGCAGCCGCACCAGCTCCTCGATGCGGGCACGCGGATCGGGGGCCTTCAGCAGCGGGCGGACCTTGTCGCGCCGCAGCCGGTGCCACAGGTCGCCCACCGAGGCGCGCAGGTAGACGACGCGCCCGCGCTCGTGCAGCGCCGCGCGGTTGGCCGGATCGAGCACCGCCCCGCCGCCGGTCGCGAGCACGATCGGCTCGCGGCGGGTCAGCTCGTCGATGATCGCCGCCTCGCGGCGCCGGAAGCCCGCCTCGCCCTCGAGCTCGAAGATCGTCGGGATCGGCACGCCGAGGCGGGCCTCCAGCTCGCGGTCCGCGTCGACGAACGGGCGCTCGAGGCGCCGTGCGAGCCGACGCCCGACGGTGGTCTTGCCCGCGCCCATCATGCCCACGAGGAAGAGCGCGGCAGGCAGCGCGGGAGCGGTGGCATCCATCGGCGAAGGATAGCCCACGAAACGCGAAGGGCCGCCCGCAGGCGGCCCTCGCGCTCGGAGATCCGGCCGCGGCCGGTCAGTTCGGGTTCGTGCAGTCCTGCACGTAGCCGTACGGGCCGACGAGGGCGTTCGCCGGGTTGGCGCTCGGCGGCGTGCGCGCGTTGACGTTCGGCGGCGCGACCGTCGCCGACGTCACGTCGGCGGCCAGCACCGGCACGACGAAGGTCCGCGAGATCGAGCTCTCCGTGCCCGGGGTGCCGATCGTCACGCGCATCGTCACCTCGACCCACTCGCCGAAGCTCTTCGGATAGATCACCGCGAGCGTCGCCCGGCCGTCGGCGGCGGTCTTGCCGTCCGCCGTCGTCACGCGGACCGACGCGGGGCTGCCCGGGTCGAGGCGGCCGTTGGTGTTGATGTCCTCGCCGGCGTCGAGCAGGTTGTTGCGGTTGGTGTCCTCGCTCGCGCACTTGAGCAGCGGCAGCGTGGCGTTGTCGTAGTTGACCGGCGACCACGACGAGCCGCTGTACGCCCAGATGCCCTTGAAGTAGCTGACCGCGGTCAGCGAGACCGTCACCGGCAGCCCGGAGACCGGGTTGCGGTTGGCGTCGGTGACGATCGCCGTCCAGGGCATCGAGTAGGTCGTCGCATCGAGCGCCTCGATGCTGTTGCCGGTGCCGAGCTCGACGAACAGCGCGACCGCCGACACCGTCATCGTCTTGCTGTCGGTCGCGACCAGCGTGCCGCTCGCGTTGAACACCGACGCCGAGATCTGCACCGCGCTGCTCGAGGTCGGGCCGGCGATGAACGAGGCGATCGCCTGGCCCGACGCGTCGGTGACCGCGGTGCTCGGCTGGATCGAGCCGTTGCTCGGGTCCTGCGCGGCGAACGTGACCAGGGCGCCCTTGACGGGGTTGTCGGTGGCGTCGCGGACCGTCGTGATCAGGCGGCTCGTGCTGCTCGTCGAACCCGGCGCGTTCGCGCCGATCGAGCTCGGGTCGAGCGACAGCGTGATCTTCGACGGGGTGCGCGACACGTAGTTGATCCGGCTCGACACGCTGTTCGGCGTGCCGCCCGAGAACACCGTCGCGGTGATCGTCGCCTGGCCCGCGGAGGCCGAGCGCACGTTCGCGGTCACCTCGCCGTTCGCGTTGGTGACGACGTTCGCGCTGGTCGAGCCGTTGACGGTGCCGCGCGTCGTCGTGACGACGATGGTCCGGCCCGCGGCCGGCGCGCCGTTCTCCTGGAACTGGACGGTGATCGGCTGGTCGGTGTTGACCAGCACCTCGGAGCCGTCGGCGGGCGAGAGCACGCGGAACGGCGTGTTCGAGCCGAGCACGTTCACCGCGCGCGAGACCGGGTCGATGCCGGCCGCGGTGGCGACGACGGCGCTCGCGCCCGGCGTCACGCCGGTCAGCGTGACCTTCACCTGGCCGTTGGCGCCGGTGGTCAGCGCCGACGACGCGGGCGTGCCGCCGGCGAACGTCACCGTCACCGGCAGGCTGGCGACGCCGGCGCCGGTGGCGTCGACCGCGGCGATCGTGTACTCGGAGGACGCGCCAACCGTGAGCGAGTCGGGGCCCACGACCGACACGCGCGTGCCGACGACCTGGACCGTCGTCGTCGCGCTCGCATTGCCCGAGGTCGCGGTCACCGTGACGACGCGGTTGGCGCGGGCGGCCGCGGTGCTGCCGAGGTCGAGCGTCACCTGCATCCGGCCGGCCGAGTCGGTGACCGAGGTGGTGCCGACCGGCGACAGGGCCACGCCGCTGTCGGAGGTCGAGAAGACCACGCGCTGGTTGCGCACCACGTTGTTGGACGCGTCCTTGACCTGCGCGGTGATCGTCGCGCTGGTCGAGCCGTCGGTACCCGGCAGCGAGACCTTGTCGCTGAACAGCAGGATGTCGGAGGCGGTAGTGCCGGTCGTGCCGGCGGCGCTGCCGCCCGCGCCCGCGCCCTCGCCGCCGCACGCGGCGAGCAGGCCGGCGGCGAGCACCGCGCCAAGCGCGAGGGTCGCGCGTCGCAGAAGTCGGTTCATGGGGTCGAATCGCATCAGGCGAGCCCTCGTGATCAGCGCGCGGCCGCGACGTCGGTCACGACGCGCGGGGTCAGGAACACCAGCAGTTCGGTCCGGTCGTTGGTGCGCGAGGTGTTCTTGAACAGGTAGCCCAGGTACGGGATGTCACCGAGCAGCG
>JBILTM010000047.1:0-28322 GCA_044371545.1 Burkholderiaceae bacterium | reverse complement strand
ATGGGCGCACCTTGTTGCGGAATCGGGCGATGGGGGCGGCGGGCACGGCGGCGCGGCTCGCGGCGCGCGCGGCGACGGCGAGCGCACGTCGGGGGCGGGGCGGGGCGGATTTCACGCGGGTCGGACGGCGGGCGGTCGCGCCGGCGGTGGCCTCCTCGCCCGAGCCGGCGCCAGCCGGCCGCAGTCCGAGCTTGAGCTTGCCGAGCAGCACGTGGAGCTGGCGCTGCTCGTCGCGCGACAGCGCGCCGAGCATGTCGACGACCCACCCCTCGTGGGTGCGCGCCATGCCGGAGAAGCGCTCGCGGCCGGCCCCGGTGAGCCGCAGCCGGGTCGCGCGCCGGTCGTTCTCGACCGCCTCGCGCACCAGCCAGCCCTCGTGCTGCAGCTGGTCGGCCAGGCCGGTCACGTTGCCGCCGGTGACCATCAGCCGCTGCGACAGCTCGCTCATCTTCAGGCCGTCGGCGCGCTCGAGCTGCGCGAGCAGGTCGAAGCGGGGCAGGGTGCAGTCGAAGTCGCGGCGCAGGTGGTGCCGGATCCGCGACTCGATCAGGTTCGAGCAGGTCAGGATCCGCAGCCAGAGCTTCAGCGCGAAGTGGTCGTCGGCTTCCAGCCGTGTCTCGTGGTCGACCGCGCTCCCGTCCATCGTCGCTCCCGTCGATGCTTGAAGCTTGAATTAATCAGACTTCAATCATATCCGGGTTCCGCCGGCCGCGGACCGGCCCGCGTGGACGAAAAAAAAGCGCCGGGTTGCCCCGGCGCTTTCAGGTACGACTGGGTGCCGGTCCGCGGACCGGCGGCCACCGGTCAGAACAGGTGACGGATGCCCAGCGCGAAGCGGTTCTGGCTGTCGATCAGGATGTTGGCCGTCGGCGCCTGGATGCCCGAGACGTCGTTCAGGCCGTACGCCACGTACCAGTCGGTCCGCTTCGAGATCGGCACGCGGTAGGACACGCCCAGGTCGAGACCCGAGTCGTTGCGGGCGCCGGTGAAGTCCGAGTACTCGCGCTGCGTCGCGTTGACGAACAGGGTGCCCGGGCCGAGGTTCGCGAACAGGCTGACCATGATGTTCGAGATGCTCGGGTCGCTGCCCGCGATGTTCTCGAAGTTCAGCTGGGTGTAGCCGATGCTGGCGCCGAAGCTGCTCCACTTGTACGACAGGGTCGCCGCGAGGACGTTCTGGAACGCCGCCTGCGCCGTCGCGGTCAGGCCCGTGCCGTAGGCCTTGGTGTCGGCCGAGTGGTAGCCGAGGCCGGCGTACAGGCCGCCGAGCTGCCAGCCCGCCGCGATACCCCAGATGTCCCCGGTGCCGGCCTGGTTCGAGCCGCCGGGCAGCGCCGCGTTCTGCAGGTTCTCGCCGAACGCGTAGGTCGCGTAGACCGTCAGGCCGCCGAAGGTGGGCGAACGGTAGGCCAGCGAGTTGTCCAGACGGATCGGACCCTGGGTGATGAAGGCGCCGACGGTCTGGACGTTGTTGCCCGAGGTCGCGGCCCAGTTGTTGTAGTAGCCGTACGAGCTGAAGTCGGCGGGGATCAGCATCCAGAAGATCGGGGAGTACTGACGGCCGGCGGTCAGCTGACCCCAGCCACCCGACAGACCGAGCCACGCCTGGCCGTTCCAGAACTTCTGCTGGCCGGTCACGCCCGGGCCGCCCGAGGTGTCGCCGGTGTCGATGTTGAGGCGGTGCTCGATGGTGAAGATGGCACGCAGGCCGCCACCGAGGTCCTCGGTACCGCGCACGCCGAAGCGCGAGCCGTAGGCGACGCCGTTGGCCAGAGACAGGCCGCTCTGACCCTCGGTGACGACGCCGTTGGCGACGGTGGCGTTCGCCTGCGCGTCCGAGTACTGCACCGACGCGTCCAGCAGACCGAACAACGTGACCGACGACTGCGCTTGCGCGAACGTCGGCAGGGCGGCCGCGACAGCCACTGCGAGAAGCGATTTCTTCATTGATCAATCTCCTAGGTTTCTGGATTCCACAGGCGCCTGGACGAACCCGACACCCCAACTCCCCGAGAAAACTCTTCGGCCGGAAGTTGCCGGCTATTCTCGCCAAAAAGTTCACGCCGGCAAAGGAAAAGCGGGGTTCGCGAGCGCCGCCCGGGCCCCGCCTGTCGCTTCGTTGCAACAGCCGGCGGCCCGGTCCGGGGGCGTCCGCGCGCCCGTCCGTCGGACGCCGGTGGCGCGCGGTCGGGCCTTCTACAATAGTCGGCGATGGCCCCCACCTCGCCCCCCGATACCGTGCGCCGCACGACCCCCCTCGACCGCCTGCTCGCCGGCGCGGGCCGCGCGATGGCCGCGATCGCGGCGGCTCCTGGCGCCAGCCGGCCGACGCCCCGGCCCGCCGGGCCGACCCCTGCGGACGCGCTGAGCGAGCCCGAGCGGCGGCTCGCCGGCGCGCTGATGCGGGTCAACCACGTCGGCGAGGTCTGCGCACAGGCGCTCTACGAAGGGCAGGCGGCGACCACCGGCGACCCGCGGCTCGAGCGGTTCTTCCGGGAGGCGGCGGCGGAGGAGGGCGACCACCTCGCCTGGACCCGCGATCGGCTCGGCGAGCTCGGCGCCCGGCCGTCGCTGCTGAACCCGCTCTGGTACGCCGGCTCCTTCGCCTTCGGCGCGCTCGCCGGGCGACTGGGCGACCGATTCTCGCTCGGGTTCATGGTCGAGACCGAGCGGCAGGTCGAGCGCCACCTGGCCGGCCACCTGGAACGGCTGCCCGAGGGCGACGCCGCCTCGCGCGCGATCGTCGAGCGGATGAAGGCGGACGAGGGCGGCCACGCCGACCACGCCGAGGCGCTCGGCGCGGCGCCGATGCCCGAGCCGGTGCGGGTCGCGATGCGGCTCGCGGCCAAGGTGATGACCGAGACGGCGCACCGGATCTGAGGCGCCGCCGCCCCGGCGCGAGCCGCGGAGCCGCCGCGGTGGCCGAGTCGGTCCTGCGGACCGCGGGTCCGGCAAGTGTGCCGGGCCTCACTGCCGCGGCGCCGGGCAGTGCCCGGCGAAACCCCGCATCAGTCCTCGACGATCTCCCAGGACAGCTTCAGCTCGGCCGTCCTGGCGAGCATCGCCGAGGCAGAGCAGTACTTGTCGTGCGACAGCTTGATCGCCCGCTCGACCAGGTTGGGCTTCAGGCCGCGGCCTCGCACGGTGAACCGGAACTCGATCGACGTGAAGACTTTCGGGTCGGTCGCCGCGCGCTCCGCTTCGAGCGCCACCTCGCAGCCGCGCACGTCCTGGCCGTTCTTCTTCAGGATCAGCACGACGTCGTAGGCCGTGCAGCCGCCAGTGCCGAGCAGGACCATCTCCATCGGCCGCGGGCCGAGGTTGCGTCCGCCCCCATCCGGGGCGCCGTCCATGACGACCGCGTGCCCGCTGCCGGTCTCGGCCACGAACGTCATCGTTCCCGGCCCGGTCCACCTCACCCGCGTTTCCATCTCCGATGCCACTCCGTTGCAATATTGCAGCGCAAGAAACCGGCCCTCCGGAGGCCGTCTTCGCGGCCGGTCGATCGGGCGGAACCAGCGGTATTTCCCGAGTTAGAGTCGGTCCTCTAGTGTCGTCGGGCACTTTTGTCGCACAGCACGATAGCCGGTGCTAGGATCGCTTCATCGGTCGTGCGATGCACGACCTCCGCTGTCTCCTCCACCCTCCTCCAAAGGTGGATTCAACCCGGGCTTCACCGCCCGGGTTTTTTTCGTCCGGGGTCGGTCGGACCGCGCGCGACGAGGTCCCGGCCGCGACGTCCGGGCCGGGCCTTTACGCACGTTTTGACGCGACGCGCGCCTTCCGGTTATCATAACGGGCTTCGCAGAAATCGTCAGGCCATGAAGACCTTCTCCGCCAAACCCCACGAAGTGCGCCGCGACTGGTTCGTCGTCGACGGCACCGACAAAGTCCTCGGGCGTCTGGCCGCGGAGATCGCCGCTCGCCTGCGCGGCAAGCACAAGCCGGAGTACACGCCGCACGTCGACACCGGCGACTTCATCGTCGTCGTCAACGCCGCCCGGATCCGCGTGACCGGTGCCAAGCCTCAGGACAAGAAGTACTACCGCCACTCCGGCTACCCGGGCGGCATCAGCGAGACCAACTTCGAGAAGATGCAGCAGCGCTTCCCGGGTCGGGCGCTCGAGAAGGCGGTCAAGGGCATGCTGCCCAAGGGCCCGCTCGGCTACGCGATGATCAAGAAGCTCAAGGTCTACGCCGAGGCGACCCACCCGCACACCGCCCAGCAGCCCAAGGCGCTGGAAGTCTGAAACTGAGCGCTGAACCCCAGCGCCCTGCGTACCAGGATCTCACCCATGATCGGTGAATACAATTACGGGACCGGCCGTCGCAAGACCTCGGTGGCGCGCGTCTTCATCAAGAAGGGCAAGGGCGACATCGTCGTCAACGGCAAGCCCCTCGACGCGTATTTCGCCCGAGAGACCGGCCGCATGGTCGTGCGCCAGCCGCTCGAGGTCGCCAACGTCGTCGGCGAGTTCGACATCAAGGTGAACGTCAACGGCGGCGGCGAGACCGGCCAGGCCGGCGCGGTGCGCCACGGCATCACCCGCGCGCTGATCGACTTCGACGCGACCCTCAAGCCCGCGCTGTCGAACGCCGGGCTCGTGACCCGCGACGCCCGCGAGGTCGAGCGCAAGAAGGTCGGCCTGCACAAGGCGCGTCGGCGCAAGCAGTTCTCCAAGCGGTGAGTGGGGCCTGAGCAGAGGCCGGTCGCAGGACGGCCGGTTGCTCAGCGGGCCCGAGCACTGCTCGGGCCGCCCCACGAACGGGTGCCGCATGCTTGCGGCGCACTGATGCGTCGAGAACGGGACTCCGCCGAGAGGCGGCTCGATCCGTCGGAAACCGCCCCGACATCCCTCCGAAGCCCGCCCCACCCGGCGGGCTTCGTTCTTTCCGCAGTCGCGACCCTGCCCCATGCAAGGTCTTCGACGGCTGGCTACAATTCCCGAGTCCGGAGGTCGACCATATGAACGCTGTTGCAGAAATGCCCGCCCCGCTCGTCTTCACCGACAGTGCCGCCGACAAGGTGCGCCAGCTGATCGACGAGGAGGGCAACCCCGACCTGAAGCTGCGCGTGTTCGTGCAGGGCGGCGGCTGCTCGGGCTTCCAGTACGGGTTCACGTTCGACGAGGAGTCGAACGAGGACGACACCGTGATGGAGAAGAACGGGGTCCAGCTGCTGATCGACGCGATGAGCTACCAGTACCTGGTCGGCGCCGAGATCGACTACAAGGACGGCCTCGAGGGCGCCCAGTTCGTCATCAAGAACCCGAACGCCACCACGACCTGCGGCTGCGGGTCGTCGTTCTCGGTCTGACGCCTCCCGCCGGGGCGCGACGCCCCGGCCGGTCCGGTCGCCGCCGATGGCGGCCCGCCGCGCCTCAGGCGCGCGGCGCCGGCGCGTGGACCGCGCCCAGCACCCTCGGCCCGCGGGCGCCGGTGACCGCCGGCAGGTTGGCCGCCCGCCCGGCGAGCCGCTCCCGCGCGAGCCACGCGAACGCCAGCGCCTCGACCGCACCGGGATCGACGCCGAGCGCGTCGGTGCCGCTGACCGCGGCCGGCGTGAGCAGCGCGGCGAGCCGCGCCATCAGGTGCGCGTTGTGCGCGCCGCCCCCGCAGACCCGGGCCTCCTGCGCGTCGAACGCGCGGCAGGCGTCGGCGATCGTCGTCGCGGTGAGCTCGGCGAGCGTCGCCTGCACGTCGCGCGGCGCCGGGGCCGCGGCGAGCGTTGCGAGGCGGGCGTCGAGCCAGGCCATCGTGAACAGGTCCCGGCCGGTGCTCTTCGGCGCGGGCAGCGCGAAGTAGGGCTCGTCGCGCAGCCGCGCGAGCAACGCGGCGTCGACGCGGCCGCCGGCGGCCCAGGTGCCGGCGCGGTCGAACGGCGCGCCGAGGTGGCGCTCGCACCAGCCGTCCATCAGCAGGTTGCCGGGGCCGGTGTCGAAGCCGGTCACGGTGCCGCCGCCCGCGGGCAGCAGGCTGACGTTGGCGATGCCGCCGATGTTGACCACCGCGCGCCGGCGCGTCGCCGACGCGAACGCGAGCGCATGGAACGCCGGTACCAGCGGCGCGCCCTGGCCGCCGGCCGCGACGTCGGCCGAGCGCAGGTCGACCACCGTGACGAGCCCGGTGCGCTCGGCGAGCCGCGCGCCGTCGATCAGCTGCAGCGTGTAGCCGAGCTCGGGGCGGTGCCGCACGGTCTGGCCGTGGGCGCCGATCGCGGCGACCGGCGCTTGGGCGCGGCCGGCGAGCTCGAGCGCGACCTCGGCGTACAGGTCGGTGAGCGCGACGGTCGCGAGCGCCGCGCGCGCCAGCTCGTCGGGGCCGGGCTGCTGCAGGGCCAGCAGCTCGGCACGCAGCGCGGCGGGCATCGGCCGCGAGGCGAACGCGACGGTCCGCACCGGCGCGCCCGGCGCGTCGCCGTCGAAGGTCGCGAGCACCCCGTCGACGGCGTCGACGCTGGTGCCCGACATCAGGCCGATGAACACCGGAGTGGCGCGCTACTCGAAGCGCGCGGAGAGTTGCGTGTCGAGCAGGCCGAAGCGGGCGCGGTACTGGCCGGCGAGGGCGTTGAAGCGGGTGCGCTCGTCGCCCGCTAGCGCGCGGACCGGCTCCTGCGCGACGACCGCCATCGGGTCGACGTGCTGGCCGTCGATGTGGAACTCGAAGTGCAGGTGCGGCCCGGTCGCCCAGCCGGTCTGGCCGACGGTGCCGATCACCTCGCCCTGGCGGACCGGCGCGCCCGGCTCGAGGCCGTCGGCGAACTGGTGCAGGTGGGCGTACAGCGTCATGTGTCGGGCGTCGTGCCTGACCACGACCACGTTGCCGTAGCCGCGCTGCTGGCCGACGAACTCGATCGTGCCGTTGGCGACCGTCCGCACGTGGGTGCCGATCGGAGCCGGCAGGTCGACGCCCTTGTGGGCGCGCCAGTCGCGCAGCACCGGATGCAGCCGGTTCTCTGTGAAGCCCGAGCTGACCCGGGTGAACTCCAGCGGCGAGGCGAGGAACGGGCGCGCGAGGTTTCGGCCGTCGAACGCGTGGTAGCCGCCGGTGCCGTCGGCGCGGTCGAACCAGACCGCCTCGAGCTTGCGGCTGCCGCCCCGGAACTGGACGGCGAGGATCTTGCCGACGATCGGCGGCTCGAGGCTGCCGGCTTCGCGCAGGGTCTCGTAGACGACACGCAGCCGGTCGCCGCGGCGCAGGTCGCGCTGCAGGTCGACGTCGGTGCCGAAGATGTCGGCCATCCGCGTGACGACGTTGTCGGGGATGTCCGCCTCGTCGAGCGCCTCGACCAGCGAGCGGCGGATCTCGGCGCTGCGGGTCTCGACCGAGCGCTCGACCGGCACCGCCTCCTCGGCGGCCGCGAAGCCGTCGCCCTGGCGGACGATGAGCAGCCGGCGGCCGAGCGTGTCGCCGTCGTCCGGGGCGATCCGGTAGGTCAGGCGCTCCAGCGAGCCGTCCGAGGCGACGACCGCGGACACGGTCCGGCCCGCCCGCAGCTCGAGCAGCCGGCGGGCGACCGGGTCGCGGCGGACGAAGGCCGCGAAGGCCGGGTCGTCGACCCGCAGCCGTGCCATCAGCGAGGCGAGGGTCTCGCCGCGGCGGACCTTCTCCTGCTGGGCGAACGCGGATTCGGTCGGGAGCACCTCGGGCGCGAGCGTCACCGCCTCGACGGTGACCTCGCTCTGCGGCAGCTGCGAGGCGGTCAGCGGCGCGACGCCGAACGCGGTGACGGCCGCCAGCGACGTGGCGGTGCCGATCGCGAGCGCGAGGGTCTTGACCTGGGGCAACCGCATCGTGAACGTCGCGCGTCGGCTCTTCGGCTGGGTGGTGCGGACCACCGGTTTGGGGGGGCGGTACGCTGGGCTAGAATCCGACGCCGCGCGAACTGCCAGCCCCGCCGATTCGGCAGCCGCGAGCGCCGCCCGCCCTGATGGGGCGGAGCGCCGAGATGCGGTCGTCGTTCGTCGGGGACGAGCGCGCCAGTGTATCCGAAACCCGAAGGCAGCCATGTCCGTGCAAGTATCGCAGATGAGCACTCCGCCTGCAAAATCCGAAGCCGCCGAGCCACCGGCTTCGTCATCCGCCCGTCGGGCGCTCGAGATCGCGCTGCGCGGCTGCGACGAGCTGCTGATCGAGGCGGACTTCCTGCGCAAGCTCGTGCGCTCGGAGGCGAACGGGGTGCCGCTGCGCATCAAGCTCGGCCTCGACCCGACCGCGCCGGACCTGCACCTCGGCCACACGGTCGTGCTGAACAAGATGCGCCAGCTGCAGGACCTGGGCCACACGGTCATCTTCCTGATCGGCGACTTCACCGCGATGATCGGCGATCCGTCGGGCCGCAACGCGACCCGCCCGCCGCTCACCCGCGAGCAGATCGAGGCGAACGCCCGGACCTACTTCGAGCAGGCGAGCCTGGTGCTCGATGCGGCCCGCACCGAGATCCGCTACAACTCCGAGTGGAGCGACCCGCTGGGTGCGCGCGGCATGATCCAGCTCGCCGCGAAGTACACGCTCGCGCGGATGATGGAGCGCGACGACTTCACCAAGCGCTTCCGTGGCGGCCTGCCGATCTCGGTCCACGAGCTGCTGTACCCGCTGATGCAGGGCTACGACTCGGTCGCGCTGAAGTCCGACCTCGAGCTCGGCGGCACCGACCAGAAGTTCAACCTGCTGGTCGGCCGCGAGCTGCAGAAGGAGTACGGCCAGGAGCCGCAGTGCATCCTGACGATGCCGCTGCTGGTCGGGCTCGACGGGGTCGAGAAGATGTCGAAGTCGAAGGGCAACTACGTCGGCATCACCGACGCGCCCGACGAGATGTTCGGCAAGCTGATGTCGATCTCCGACGACCTGATGTGGACCTACTACACGCTGCTGTCGTCGCTGTCGATCGAGGCGTTCACCGCGCTGAAGGCCGAGTGCGCTTCGGGCCGCAACCCGCGCGACGCGAAGGTCGGGCTCGCGGCCGAGATGGTCGCGCGCTTCCACGGCAAGGCGGCGTCCGAGGCGGCCCGCGAGGCGTTCGACGCACGCTTCTCGCGCGGCGTGCTCGACGTCGACGCGCTGCCCCAGGTCAACGTGGCCGGCGCGCCGATCGCGATCGCGCAGCTGCTCAGGCAGGCCGGCCTCGCGGCCTCGGGCAGCGAGGCGATGCGCAACCTCGAGCAGGGCGGCGTGCGCATCGACGGCGAGAAGGTGTCGGACAAGGGCCTGAAGCTTGCGGCCGGCAGCTACGTCGTGCAGGTCGGCAAGCGCCGCGCCGCGCGCGTCGTCGTCTCCTGAGCGCGCCGGGCGCGGCCGGGGCGGACCGGTGATCGCGCTGCTGCAGCGGGTCGCCCGCGCGCACGTCGTGGTCGACGGGCGCGACGTCGGCCGCATCGGCCGGGGCCTGATGGTGCTGCTGTGCGCCGAGCGCGGCGATGCCGAGGCGCAGGGCGACGCGCTGCTCGCGAGGCTGCTCGCCTACCGCGTGTTCGCCGACGACGCCGGCCGCATGAACCGCTCGCTGCGCGACGTCGGCGGCGGGCTGCTGCTGGTGCCGCAGTTCACGCTCGCGGCCGACACCCGCAGCGGCCTGCGCCCGAGCTTCGGGCCGGCCGCGCCACCGGACGAGGCGCGGCGGCTGTGGGACGCGTTCGTGTCCCGGGCGCGGGCGGCCCATCCGGTCGTGGAAACCGGTATCTTCGGTGCGGACATGCAGGTGCACCTGGTCAACGACGGTCCGGTCACGATCCGGCTCGACGTCGCGCCCGGCACCCGCGCCGAAGGGAGCCCGACATGAAGCTCTGGAGCGATTCCTTCCGCGACGGCGACGCGATCCCGGCGGAGTTCGCGTTCGCCCGCATCGACGCGAAGCTGCACGTCGCGCTGGCGCCGAACCGCAATCCCCACCTCGCCTGGTGGGACGCGCCCGAGGGCACGCGCTCGTTCGCGGTGCTGTGCCATGACTTCGACGCGCCGAGCGTGCCCGACGACGTCAACCACCCGGGACGCGAGGTGCCGACCTCGCTCGCCCGGGTCGACTTCTTCCACTTGGTGCTGGTCGACCTGCCGGTCGCGGTGGTGTCGGTCGCGGCCGGCGAGTTCTCGGACCAGGTGGTGCCCAAGGGCAAGCCGGGCCCGGAGACGCGACACGGCGCGCGGCACGGGCTCAACGACTACACCGCCTGGTTCGCGCAGGACCACGACATGGCGGGCGAGTACTTCGGCTACGACGGCCCGTGCCCGCCGTGGAACGACGCCCTGATCCACCGCTACCGGTTCGCGGTGCACGCGCTCGACGTCGAGCGCCTGCCGCTCGAGGGGCGCTTCACCGGCGCGCAGGCACTCGCCGCGATGCAGGGGCACGTGCTCGCCCGCGCGACCGTGACCGGCAGCTACACGCTCAACCCGCGGCTCGCCGGCCCCGTGCCGCCCGCGGCATGACCGGCGCGGCCGTCACCGAGCTGGTGCTGGTCCGCCACGGCGAGACCGCGTGGAACCGCGACCGCCGGATCCAGGGCCACCTCGACACGCCGCTGAACGACGAGGGGCTGCGCCAGGCGCGCGCGGCCGCGCGCCGGCTCGCGGCCGACGCGCGTCGCGCGCGGGCGGGCAGTGCGCCGCCCGCGCTCGTCACCAGCGACCTGCAGCGCTGCCGCCAGACCGCCGAGCCGATCGCCGCCGCGCTCGACGTCGAGCCGAGCTTCGACGCGCGGCTTCGCGAGCGCCACTTCGGGGTGTTCCAGGGTCGAACCTACGCCGAGATCCTGCGCGACGACGCGGCCCGCGCGGCGCGCTGGCAGGCCCGCGATCCGGACCTCGAGATCGAGGGCGGCGAGTCGTTGCGGGTCTTCGCGCGGCGGGTCGAGGACGCGCTCGCCTCGCTCGCGTCCACGCACGTCGGCCGCACGCTGGTGGTGGTCACGCATGGCGGCGTGCTCGACATCGCGCACCGCCTCGCCCGCGGGCTCGCGCTCGAGGCGCCGCGCGACTTCGAGATCGCCAACGCGAGCCTGAACCGGCTGCGCTTCGACGGCGACCGCTTCACGCTCGTCGACTGGGGTGACGTCTCGCACTGGCGCGATGCCCTCGACGAGCTCTGAGCATCTCCGGCGCGGTGCGCGCCGATCCCGTACAATCCGGGCCGACCGCGTGACTGGCGAGTAAGGGTGAATCGACACCGTGGAACGCGGATTCGGTGAACGGCTCCGGCCGTTCGCCCGCCGTTCGCCTGGGCAGTGGCCGGCCGCACGCCGGAGCATCCGACTGCAGATAGGACCCAGCACCATGTTCGACCGCACCCAGGGGATCGCTCAGGTCGACCCCGAGCTCTGGAAGGCCATCGAGGCCGAGAACCGCCGCCAGGAAGCCCACATCGAGCTGATCGCGTCCGAGAACTACGCGAGCCCGGCGGTGATGGCCGCGCAGGGCACCCAGCTCACCAACAAGTACGCCGAGGGCTATCCCGGCAAGCGCTACTACGGCGGCTGCGAGCACGTGGACGTCGCCGAGACGCTCGCGATCGAGCGCGTGAAGAAGCTCTTCGGCGCCGAGGCCGCGAACGTGCAGCCGAACTCCGGCTCGCAGGCCAACCAGGCGGTGATGCTGGCGTTCCTGAAGCCGGGCGACCGGATCATGGGCATGAGCCTCGCCGAGGGCGGACACCTGACCCACGGCATGCCGCTCAACATGTCGGGCAAGTGGTTCGACGTCGTCTCGTACGGCCTCGACGCGAACGAGGCGATCGACTACGACTCGATGGAGCGCAAGGCCCACGAGACGAAGCCGAAGCTGATCATCGCAGGCGCCTCGGCGTACTCGCTGCGGATCGACTTCGAGCGCTTCGCGCGCGTCGCGAAGGACGTCGGTGCGATCTTCATGGTCGACGTCGCGCACTATGCGGGACTGGTCGCCGCGGGCGTCTACCCGAACCCGGTGCCGCACGCCGACGTCGTCACGTCCACCACGCACAAGAGCCTGCGCGGCCCGCGCGGCGGCATCGTGCTGATGAAGGCCGAGCACGAGAAGGCGATCAACTCGGCGGTGTTCCCCGGCCTGCAGGGCGGCCCGCTGATGCACGTGATCGCGGCCAAGGCGGTCGCCTTCCACGAGGCGCTGCAGCCCTCGTTCAAGGACTACCAGAAGCAGGTGCTCTCGAACGCGCGCGTACTCGCCGAGACGCTGATCGGGCGCGGCCTGCGGATCGTCTCGGGCCGCACCGAGTCGCACGTGATGCTGGTCGACCTGCGGCCGAAGTCGATCACCGGCAAGGAGGCCGAGTCGGTGCTCGGCCAGGCCCACATCACGGTCAACAAGAACTCGATCCCGAACGACCCCGAGAAGCCCTTCGTCACCAGCGGCGTGCGACTGGGCTCGCCGGCGATGACGACGCGCGGGTTCGCCGAGGCCGAGGCGCAGCAGGTCGGCCACCTGATCGCCGACGTGCTCGACGCGCCGCGCGATCCGGCCAACATCGAGCGCGTGCGCGCGAAGGTCGGGGCGCTGACGGCGCGGTTCCCGGTCTACGGCTGAGGCGAACGCCCACGCGACCCGCAGGGGGCGGTCGCTCGGACCGTGACACAGGTCACGTCGGGCGCCTTGACCCGCGGGGTCCTTCGCGAGGGCCCGATCGCCCGAGAACCCGCATGGATGCTCGCGTGGCACATGCCTTGCATTGAAGGTGTCGGGCATCGCGCCGCATCCGGCGGCACGATGCCCGATCTCTTCATCCGTCGCGGGATTCCGTCATGTCGATCCGCCCGTTCCTGCACAGTGCCGCGTTCGCCCTCGCCGCGTCGGCCCCGGTCGCGAACGCCGCGCTGATCCTCGACACCGCCGAATACGGCACCGGCGGCCTCGTCGCCGCCGTCTCCGCTGGCAACGACATGCCCGGCGCGCCGACGACCGTCCTGCTCGGCCAGTTGCGCGCCACCACCGCGGGCTCGGTTACGTTCACCACGGCCGGCTACGAGGCGGGCTACCTCAACAGCCTGTGGTTCGAGGGCACACGACTCTTCCTGAGCCCCGGCGGGGCGACCTGGACGCCGGTCTCGGACGTCGACGGCCCGTTCGCGGTCGGCCCCGGGCTGCTGCGGTTCACGTTCTGCACGAGCGGCGGCCCCGAGGTCGGCGGCAGCCGCTGCGTCGAGAACGCGAGCGCCGCGTCCCAGGCGGCGCAGGCTGAGTCGGGTCATCGCGGGATCGGCTTCCAGGCGGTCGGCGAGAACGTCTGGCTCGCGTACTTCGACGATTCGGGCGCCGGTCCGGACAACGACTACGACGACCTGATCGCACGGATCGCCTTCACGCCGTCGCACGCGGTGCCGGCGCCCGGCGCGCTCGGGCTGCTCGCCGCCGGATTCGCCGGCTTCGCGCTGACGACGCGCCGACGCGCACGCTGAGCGGCGCCGCCGCGGCGCGGCGCTGCCGGGGCGACGGGGCCCGCGTGGCACAATCCGCACGATGCGCTGCCCCTTCTGCGACCACCCCGACACGCAGGTCATCGAGACCCGCGAGGCCGACGACGGAGACGCGCTGCGCCGCCGTCGGCGCTGCGTGCACTGCGACAAGCGCTTCACCACCTACGAGCGCGTCGAGCTGTCGCTGCCCGCGGTCGTCAAGAAGAACGGCATGCGCGCCGACTACGACCGGCGCAAGCTGCGGGCCTCGCTCGCGCTCGCGTTGCGCAAGCGGCCGGTGACCTCCGAGGCGCTCGACGCCGCGATCGGCCGCATCGAGGAGCGGCTGCTCGCGCTCGCGGTGCGCGAGGTGCCGAGCGAGCGGATCGGCGAGCTGGTGATGCGCGAGCTGAAGAAGATCGACAAGATCGCCTACGTGCGCTTCGCGTCGGTGTATCGCGAGTTCGGCGACGTCGACGAGTTCACCGAGGCGATCGAGGAAGTCCAGCCGAAGGCCGGGCGCGCCAGGAAGGCGAAGTGAGGCGGCGGGCGGTGCCCGCCGCCGTCCCGGTCACGACCAGACCACCGAGCCCTTCGCGCCGTACCACTTGTCGAGGTTCGGCGAGACCGCGTTCTCGATGCGCGAGCGGCGGATCTTCATCGTCGGCGTCAGCAGCCCGTTCTCGATCGAGAACGGCTCCTTCGCGATGACGATCATCTTCAGCTGCTCGTAGTCGGCGACGCGGTCGTTGACGCTCTTCAGCAGCGCCGACAGTTCGCGCTCGACCTCGGTGCGAACAGCCGGATCCGAGACCTTCGGCCGCAGTTCCTCGGCGAGCACGACCAGTGCGTAGGCGGCCGGCTGGCCGACGCCCGAGACCATCGCCGTCTCGATCATCGTGCTCTCGCCGAGCATGTTCTCGATCGGCGCGGGCGCGACGTACTTGCCCTTCGCGGTCTTGAACAGCTCCTTGGCCCGGCCGGTCAGCTTCAGCAGGCCGTTGGGCCGCCGCTCGCCGAGGTCGCCGGTCCTGAAGAACCCGTCCGGGGTGAACGACTCCTTCGTGAGGTCGGGCTGCTTGTAGTAGCCGACCATCTGGCCCGGCGACTTGATCAGCACCTCGCCCTCGTCGCTGATCCGGACCTCGACGCCGCTGTAGGGCACGCCGACGTAACCGGGTTCGCTCGCGTTGGGCTTGGAGCTGTGCGAGTACGCGAAGTCCTCGGACATCGCGTAGCCCTCCATCAGGTTCAGCCCCAGCCGGCGGTACCAGGCGATCACCTCGGGCGGGATCGGGGCCGAGCCGCTGCCGGCGAGCCGCACCTTGTCGAGGCCGAGCCCGTCGAGGATCTTGCGCTTGACGATGCCCGACAGGATCGGGATCTTCAGCAGCCGGTCGAGCTTGTGCTGCGGCATCTTGTGCAGCACGCCCTGCTGGAACTTGACCCACAGCCGCGGCACCGAGATGAACAGCGTCGGACGCGCCCGGCGCACGTCGGCGACGAACGAATCGAGCGTTTCCGCGAAGTAGATGTGCGGGGCCGCGACGAACGCGGCCGACTCGACGAAGGCGCGCTCGAACACGTGCGCGAGCGGCAGGTACGACAGGATCCGGTCGTCCTTGCTGTACTTCTCGGAGGCCACCATGCCCTCGGCGGCCGTGGTGATCCGCCCGAAGCTGTGCATCACGCCCTTCGGCGTGCCGGTCGAGCCCGAGGTGTAGATGATCATCGCGAGGTCGTCCGGCTTGCGCGCGGTGCGGCCCGCGAGCGGCTCGGTCCGCGCCACGATGTCGTCCCACTTCTCGTACGCGGTCGGCGGCGCGAGCGGCAGCGCGATCCGCGGCATGTCCTTGGGCACGCCCGGCTCCTGCTGCGGCCAGGTGTCGAGCTTGCCGACGAACAGCAGCTTCGAGTCGCTGTGCTCGAGCACGTAGCGGATCGTGTCCGGCCCCTCGGTCGGGAAGATGGCGACGGTGGTGCCGCCTGCCATCCAGATCGCGAGCTCGGCCATGAAGAAGTGGGCGCAGTTCTTCGAGAGGATCGCGACGTGGGCGCCGTCGCCGATGCCCTGCGAGCGCAGGTGCGCCGCCATCCGGCGCGCCTGTCCGACCACCTCGGCCCAGGTGTAGTCGACCGTCTTGCCTCCGTCGTACGGCTGGGTCAGGAAGACGCGCGACGCGTCGGCCTGCTCGTGGTCGTACACGTAGTCCAGCATCAGCTTGGTATTCGGCACGGTCTCCCCCGTCTGTTGTGGTCGTGCGGGCGGCAGCCTAGCCGCATCCGGGCCGCTCGCCAAGCATGGGGGGGAGGCCCGAGCGGTCTTCCGGCGCCCGAGGCCTGATCGTCGCCGTTCCCCGGCCCCGCGGCTTGATGCCGGTCAACCGGTGCGCCGGCCCCCGGGCGGAGCCGTCCCGGGCCCGTCCCCGGCTAGAATCGCCAGATGTTCACCTCCGCCGACCACGGCCACATGAGCCGGGCCCTCGAGCTCGCCCGGCTCGGGCTCGCGACCACGACGCCGAATCCCCGGGTCGGCTGCGTGATCGTCAAGGACGGCGCGGTCGTCGGCGAGGGCTGGCATCGCCGCGCCGGCGAGCCGCACGCCGAGGTCGTCGCCCTCGGCGAGGCCGGCGGGCGGGCGCGCGGGGCCACCGTCTACGTCACGCTCGAGCCCTGCAGCCACTTCGGCCGCACCCCGCCATGCGTCGAGTCGCTGATCGAGGCCCGGGTCGGGCGCGTCATCGCGGCGATGGAAGACCCGAACCCGAGCGTCAACGGACGCGGCCTCGCCCGGCTGCGGGACGCCGGCGTCGACGTGCGCTGCGGGCTGCTGCAGCACGAGGCGACCGAGCTCAACATCGGCTTCGTGTCGCGGATGGTCCGCGGCCGGCCGTGGGTCCGCCTGAAGGTGGCCGCGTCGCTCGACGGGCTGACCGCGCTGCCCGACGGGACGAGCCGCTGGATCACCGGCGAGGCCGCCCGCCGCGACGGCCACGCGTGGCGGGCGCGCGCCTGCGCGATCCTGACCGGAATCGGCACGGTGCGCGATGACGATCCGCAGCTGTCCGTGCGGATGGTCGAGACCACGCGCCAGCCCGTCAAGGTCGTGGTCGACTCGCGGCTCGAGATCGACCTCGACGCGCAGGTGCTGAAGGGCGCGCCCGCCTGGATCGCCTGCGCGGTCGAGAATCCCGACAAGGAGCGCGAGCTGAGCGACCGTGGCTGCGAGGTGATCCGCATGCCGAATCCGCACGGCAAGGTCGACCTGGCCGCGCTCGCCGCCGAGCTCGGCGCGCGCGGCTTCAACGAGGTCCACGTCGAGGCGGGCCACAAGCTCAACGGCTCGCTGGTCCGCGCGGGCGTCGTCGACGAGCTGCTCGCGTACATGGCGCCGGCGCTGCTCGGCAGCGGCCTGCCGATGTTCGGCATGGACGCGCCCGAAGACCTCGAAGGGCGCCGTCGGCTGCGCTTCACCGACGTCGAGCGCCTCGGCGACGACCTGCGCCTGATGGCGCGCTTCTGATCCCATCCACCGACGGAGCGGTCCTTCCATGTTCACCGGCATCGTCGCGGCCGTCGGCCGCATCGAGCGCGTCGACCCGCTGGGCGAGGGCGCGGGAATGCGCCTGACCGTCGAGGCGGGCGGGCTCGGCCTGCAGGACGTCGCGGTCGGCGACTCGATCGCGATCCAGGGCGCGTGCATGACCGCGATCTCGGTCGAAGCGACGCGCTTCGTCGTCGAGGTCTCTCGCGAGAGCCTGTCGAAGACCGTCGGGCTCGAGGCGCCCGGCGAGGTCAACCTCGAGAAGGCGCTGCGCCTCGCGGACCGGCTGGGCGGCCACCTGGTGAGCGGCCACGTCGACGGCATCGGCGAGGTCGCGGTGTTCGAGCCGGTCGGCGAGTCGTGGCGGCTCGACGTCCGGGTGCCCGCGTCGCTGTCGAAGTACCTCGCCTACAAGGGCTCGGTGACGATCGACGGCACGAGCCTCACCGTGAACCGCGTCACCGACCTGCCCGACGGCGGCTGCGACGTGAGCATCAACCTGATCCCGCACACGATCCAGGCGACGACGCTGAAGCGGCTCGCGCCGGGTGCGAAGGTCAACCTCGAGATCGATCTGATCGCTCGGTACGTCGAGCGGATGCTCGGCGACGCCACCCGTTCCGCGCTCTGACGAGGCGGGCGCTCAGCGGCGCGTGCGCAGCGCCCGGTCCGACGCGAAGCCGTCGCCCGCGGTCGCCTGCATCACGCGCGCCTCGAAGGTCGGCCGGTCGCCGTCGAGCCAGCTCGCCGCGCAGGCCGCGCCCTCGTGCACGAGGCCGAGCACCGCGGGGTCCGGGCGTGCGGCCACGATCGCGTCGGCGATCGCCTCGACGCTGCGGCACGCGTCTCGAAAGCCCAGGCCGAGCACATCGCGCAGCATCGTCGTGGCGAGCGCGTCGACCCGCTCGTCGAGGGGCGGCGCGTCGGGCGCGTCGTCGCGCGCTGCGAACGCGGTCGCCAAGCCGTAGAGCAGCGCGGCGAACGCGTCGCGGCGCGCCTCGTCGCCGCCGGCCGCGTCGTCGCCCGCGGTCTCGCGCGCGTGCCGCGCAGCGTGAAGGGCGGGATGGGGTTCGTCGGGGCGGGTCGGTCGGGGCATCGGCCCAGTGTAGCGCCGCACCGATCGCGATCGACGCGCGGTGCGGGCCCGGTCGGCCCGTGTCCCGAGGGGGCCAGGCCTCAGCCCCTCGCGCCCGCGCCATCGCGCGCGCGCCGCTCGGCGAAGCGCCGGTCGAAGCCGGCCGGCATCGGCCGTGGGCTCGTGCGTCGTTCGCCGCCCGCTCGGCGCTCGGCCTGGCGGGGCTGGATGCTCGCGTGCGCAGGATCGAGCTCCAGCGATCGTGCGATGCCGGCCTCGGGCGGCTCGCCGTCGACCCACACCCGCAGCCGCATCCGGTTGCCGCCCGGCGCCTCGCCCTCGATGATCGAGGCGGGCGGCGGGCGTGACGCGTCGGGCTCCCGCGAAGCGCAGCGGAATTCGAGGCTGTCGGTGCGCATCGTGCAGTCGATCTCGTCGAGCGCCGGCTCGCGGTCGGTCGACGAACCCGCGGGTGCGACCGGGTCGCTCGCCGGGAACGATTCGTACGAGCCGCGATCGATGGCCGCCTCGGTGCGCGCGTCGCCCGCCTCGCGCGATCGCCGCAGCCAGTTGCGAAGCAGGCCGAGCACCTGATGCTCTAGCCGCGCGCCGCCCTGCGCCGGGATGCGAGCGGAATCCTGCCCGGAGCTCGGCTCCGGGCGCGGGGTATCGGTCATGGTGCCTGCGCGTTCGCTTCGCCGGCCCGGGCGGCCGACGGTCACGGTCGAGCGAGGCAATCGGCGTGCCCGCGGCCTGCGCGGGCGGCGCCTTCAGCGCGCGGCGTTCGGGGTGTTGTTGTCGACGAGCATCTTGAAGTACGCCTCGCGCGAGCTGGCGTACAGCGCGTGGCGCATCTCGATCCACGCGATCACCTCGACCGGCGGCATCGGCTTGGCGAGGTAGTAGCCCTGGATCTCGTGGCAGCCCATCGTCGCGAGCGCGCGCAGCTCCGCGACCGTCTCGACGCCCTCGGCGGTGACGCGCAGGCCGAGCTGCTTGCCGAGCTCGATCGTCGAGCGGACGATCGTCTGGTTGCCGCGGTTCTGGTTCATGCCGCTCACGAACGAGCGGTCGACCTTCAGCTCGTGCACCGGCAGCTTCTGCAGCTGCTTGAGCGTCGCGTAGCCGGTGCCGAAGTCATCGACCGACAGCCGCACGCCGAGCGCCGCGATCGACTGCAGGTTGCGCAGCGCGTTCTCGGTCTCGCTCAGCAGCCCGCTCTCGGTGATCTCCAGCGTCAGCCGGCCCGGCTCGAGCCGCAGCTCTCGGATCACGTCGGCGATGCCGCCGGAGAACGCCGGATTCTCGATGTCCTGCGCCGAGACGTTGACCGACACGCTGACCTGCAGGTCGCGCTTGGCGAGCTCGCCCGCGAACTTCGCGCCCTCGGTGACGACCCAGCGCGTGATGTCGCGCATGAAGCCGGTCTGCTCGGCGAACGGGATGAACTCGCCCGGCGGCACGCGGCCGCGGGTCGGGTGGTGCCAGCGCACCAGGCCCTCGAGGCCGACGATCAGGCCGCTGGTGAGGTCGAGCTTGGGCTGGTAGTCGAGCACCAGCTGGCCGGCCTCGAGCGCGGTGCGCAGCTCGCCGAGCATCGACAGGTAGCTGCGGCGCACTTCCTGCTGCTGCTCGCCGTCGAAGATCTCGACGCCGGCGCGGCGGCGCTTGGCGCGGTACATCGCGGTGTCCGCGTGGCGCAGCAGGGTCAGGTCGTCGGCGCCGTGCTGCGGGTAGATCGAGATGCCGATCGACACGCCGATGTCGATCAGCTGGTCGCGGTGGTGCAGCGGCGCCTTCATCGCGTCGACGATCCGCGCCGCGACCTCGAGCGCCGCGTCCTCGCCGCCGGCGAGCAGCAGCACGAACTCGTCGCCGCCGAGCCGCGCGACGGTGTCGCTGTCGCGGACCGCGTTGCGCAGCCGGTTGGCGACCTCGACCAGCACGGTGTCGCCGGTGGCGTGGCCGAGCGTGTCGTTGATGAACTTGAACCGGTCGAGGTCGAGCACCGCGACCGAGAACGGCGCGCGGCTGCGCCGCGACATCGCGAGCGAGTGGCGGATCCGCTCGGAGAGCAGCGTGCGGTTCGGCAGGCCGGTCAGCGGGTCGGATAGCGCCGACTCCATGATCCGCTTCTCGCGCGAGGCCGAGGTCGCGACCAGCAGGTTCACGCGCCGCGCGAGCATGCCGATGTCGTCGTGCAGGCCCGAGTCGACGCGCTGGGTGTAGTCGCCGACCTGCGTGCGCTCGAGCACGTGGATGATCCGGTCGATCCGGCGGCCGAGCCACGCGCCGACGCCCCAGAGCACGCCTCCGGAGACGGCGAGGCCGATCGCGGCGCTGAGCGCGAGGACCTCGAAGCGCGACGGCGCCCAGCCCTTCGCCCACAGCAGCAGCGCGAGCGCGACATGCGTGACCAGCACGCAGGCCGCGGCGGCAGCGGGCAGGTGGATCGGCATCGCGAACCGCGGCCGCGTGCCCGGCAGAGGCAACGGTTCCTCGGCTCCGGGCGCGCCGGGCACGGTCGATTCAGCGGGCGCCTGCTCGGCGCGGTCGGGTCTGCGGGATCGTCGGGACATGGGCACCACTACGGAGCGGTGCCAGTCTAGGTGGCGCCCCGTCCAGCTCTTCCGGCAGGGGGACGGGCGGCCGGATGCGGGCGACGCGTGCCACCGGCCGTTGCGGCGGCGGCGAACCGCCGCGAGGCCGGAGGCCGGCGCCGCGCCGCGACCGCCGTCAGTCGGCGGTCGCGCCCGAGGCCTTCACGATCGGGCCCCAGCGGGCGACCTCGGCGCGGGACATCTCGGCCATCGGGTCGGGGCCGGCGCCGATGATCACGTAGCCGAGCTCGGTCATCCGCTTGACGAACTCGGGCGACTGCGTGCCCTTGATCGCCTCGGCGGCGAGCTTCGAGACGAGCTCGCGCGGCGTGCCGGCCGGCGCGGCGAGGCCGAACCACACGCCCGACTCGTAGCCCGCGACGCCGGCCTCGGCGATCGTCGGCATATCGGGCAGGGCCGGGTCGCGCTTCGCGCCGGTGGTGGCGAGCGCGCGCAGCTTGCCGCCCCTGATGTGCGGCAGCGCGGAAGGGATGTTGTCGAACATCAGCTGCACCTGCCCGCCGAGCAGGTCCGTCAGCGCGGGTGCGCTGCCCTTGTAGGGCACGTGGACGATGTCGGTCTTCGTGAGCTGCTTGAACATCTCGAGCGACATGTGGATGCTCGTGCCGCTGCCGCTCGAGGCGCAGTTCAGCGACTTCGGCTGCGCCTTCGCGAGCGCGATCAGCTCCTGCACCGAGTTCGCCTTCACCGACGGGTGGACGACCAGCACGTTCGACAGCGAGACCAGCGCCGCGATCGGCACCAGGTCCTTGGCCGGGTCGAACGGCATCTTCGAGTACAGCACCGGGTTGATCGCCTGGATGCCGCTGGTCGTCATGAAGATCGTGTGCCCGTCGGGCGCCGATCGGGCCGCCTCGGCGCCGCCGATGTTGCCGCCCGCGCCGGGGCGGTTCTCGACGTTGACCGGCTGGCCGATCGTCTTCGACAGCTCGGCCGCGATCGCGCGCGACGCGATGTCGACCGCGCCGCCGGGCGGGAACGGGCAGATCAGGCGGATCGGCTTGGACGGGAACGCCTGTGCGCGCGAGGCGGGCAGCGCGGCGGCGAGCGTGCCTGCGGCGATCGCCATCGACGCGGCGCGGCGGGAGGGTCTCATCGGCATCGGGGGTCTCCTGTGTGCATGGGGCCCGGCGCGCCGGGCGGTCCGGTGGGGCCGCAGTGTAAGCGGCCGCGGGCGCGGCGCGGTGCACCGGTGCGCGTTGCGCGGGGACAATGGCGAATCCGGTAAAATCCGCGGTGCCGTCCGGCCGTCCCGTCGCCGGTGGAGCCCGCCATGTCCCCGCCCGCCGTCCAGCCCCTGCACCCAGTCCCTGCGCCGAGCCCGGCCGCGTCCATCTCGTCGACCGACGAGATCGTCGCCGAGCTGCGCGCCGGCCGCATGGTGATCCTCGTCGACGAGGAGGACCGCGAGAACGAGGGCGACCTGGTGCTCGCCGCCGACTTCGTGACGCCCGAGGCGATCAACTTCATGGCCCGCTTCGGCCGCGGCCTGATCTGCCTCACGCTGACCGCCGATCGCTGCCGGCAGCTGAACCTGCAGCCGATGGTGCAGGTCAACGGCACGCCGCACGGCACCAACTTCACCGTCTCGATCGAGGCCGCGGAGGGCGTCACCACCGGCATCTCGGCCGCCGACCGCGCGCGCACCGTTCAGGCCGCCGTCGCGGCGGACGCGCGCCCCGAGGACCTCGTGCAGCCGGGCCACATCTTTCCGCTCGCCGCGCAGCCGGGCGGCGTGCTGATGCGCGCCGGGCACACCGAGGCCGGCTGCGACCTCGCGCAGCTCGCGGGCCTGACGCCCGCCGCCGTCATCTGCGAGATCCTCAAGGACGACGGCACGATGGCGCGGCTGCCGGACCTGGTGGAGTTCGGGCGCGAGCACGGCCTGAAGATCGGCACGATCGCCGACCTGATCCAGTACCGCAGCGCGACCGAGAGCCTGGTCGAGCGCATCGGCGAGCGCGAGGTCCGCACGCCGCACGGCCCGTTCCGCATGATCGTCTACCGCGACGCGCCGAGCCGATCGCCGCACGTCGCGATGGTGCGCGGCGCGTTCGGCCCCGACGACGAGGTGCTGGTGCGCGTCCACGAGCCGCTCACCGTGCTCGACCTGCTCGACGTCGAGCGCGGCCGCCACGCGTGGTCGGTGCACCGCGCGCTCGAGGCGATCGCCGCGCACGGCGCGGGCGTCGTCGTGATGCTGAACTGCGCGCAGGACGGCGAGCGGCTGCTGTCGCAGTTCGAGGCGTTGATCGCGCCGCCCGACGCGGCCGCGAAGCCGCGCCGCGCCGCGAAGATGGACCTGCGCACCTACGGCGTCGGCGCGCAGATCCTGCGCGACCTCGGCGTCGGGCGGATGCGGCTGCTGTCGGCGCCGCGGCGCATGCCGAGCATGACGGGCTACGACCTGCAGGTCGTGGGTTTCGAATCCCAGCCGTGAGGACGGGCATGGACATCGAGGTCTTCAATGCGGATCTGAACGGCGAGGGCCTGCGCGTCGGCATCGTCCAGTCCCGCTTCAACGCACCGATCTGCGACGCGCTGCGCGACGCCTGCCTGCAGGAGCTCGGCCGCCTCGGTGTCGCCGAGGACGACGTGTTCGTCTGCGCGGTGCCCGGCGCGCTCGAGATCCCGATCGCGCTGCGCCACCTCGCGCAGACCGAGCAGTTCGACGCGCTGGTCGCGCTCGGCGCCGTCGTGCGCGGCGAGACCTACCACTTCGAGGTGGTCTCCGACCGCAGCGCCGACGGTGTGATGCGCGTGTCGCTCGATCACGGCGTGCCGATCGCCAACGCGATCCTGACCGTCGACACCGACGAGCAGGCGCACGCGCGCACGAAGGAGAAGGGCACCGACGCCGCGCGCGTCGCGGTCGAGATGGCGAACCTCGCCGCGTCGCTCGCGACGCTGTCGGGCGACGACGACGACGAGGCCTGAACGTCTTGAGAGCCGCCCCCCGATGACCGCCACCGAACGCCCCGCACGCCCGCCGCGCGGCCCAGACGAGCGCACGCCGCCGAAGAGCGCGCGGCGGCGCTCGCGCGAGCTCGCGATGCAGGGGCTATACCAGTGGCTGCTGTCGAAGGAGGACGCCGGCGCGATCGAGGCGCACCTCGTCGCCACCTCGCCGAACTTCGACAAGGCCGACCGCGAGCACTTCGAGGAGCTGCTGCACGGCTCGATCCGCGAGATCGACGCGCTGCACGCGCAGATCGAGCCGCACCTCGACCGGCGCGTGGCCGAGCTGTCGCCGGTCGAGCACGCGACGCTGCTGGTCGGCGCGTTCGAGCTCACGCGCCACCTCGAGATCCCGTACCGGGTCGTGATCAACGAGGCCGTCGAGCTCGCCAAGACCTTCGGCGGCACCGACGGCTACAAGTACATCAACGGCGTGCTCGACAAGGTGGCCGCGCGCGCCCGTCCGACCGAGATCCGCCCGCGCTGAGCGCGCGGTCGCGGCCGGCCCCGGCGGACCACGGAGCGGTGCGGTGCCCGGCCTCGGCGAGTTCGAGCTGATCCGGCGGTTCTTCGACCGCACGGCGCCGGCCGCGCCCGGCGTCGCGCTCGGCATCGGCGACGACTGTGCGCTGCTCGACGCGGGCGGGCCCGAACTGCTCGCGGTGTCGACAGACATGCTCGTGGCGGAGCGCCACTTCTTCGCCGACGTCGATCCCGCGGCGCTCGGCCACAAGGCGCTCGCGGTCAACCTGTCCGACCTCGCCGCGATCGGCGCGCGCCCGATCGGCTGCACGCTCGCGCTCGCGCTGCCCGAGGCCGACGCGGCCTGGCTCGATGCGTTCTCGTCGGGCCTGCTCGCGCTCGCCGGCGCGCACGGCTGCCCGCTGGTCGGCGGCGACACCACCCGCGGCCCGCTGAACCTGTGCGTGACCGTCCTCGGCACCGTGCCCGCGGCCGACGCGCTGCGCCGCGACCGCGCCCGCGAGGGCGACGACCTGTGGGTGTCGGGCGCGATCGGTGCGGCCGCCTGGGCTGTGCGCGAGCGGCTGGACGCAGGCCGCTGGCCCGCGCCCGGCGAGCCCGGCCGGGACGGGGTCGGCGCCGGGGCGCTCGCGGCCGCCCGCGCGCGGCTCGAGCGGCCTCAGCCGCGCGTCGCGCTCGGGCTCGCGCTGCGCGGCGTCGCGCGCGCGGCGATCGACCTGTCCGACGGGCTCGCCGGCGACCTCGGCCACCTGCTCGCGCGCTCGTCGGCCGCCTGCGGCGCGTCGCTCGGCGCGACGATCGAGGCGGACGTGCTGCCGGTCGACGCGGCGCTCGCCGCGCTGCCGCGTCCGCGCGGCGTCGCGCTCGCGCTGTCCGGCGGCGACGACTACGAGCTGCTGTTCGCGGCGGACCCCGCGCGCCGCGAGGCGATCGCGGCGCTCGAGGCCCGCATCGGGCTTACACTCACGCGCATCGGCCGCATCGACGCCTCGCCGGGCCTTCGCCTGGTCGACGTCGACGGCCGTGTCACCCGCCCAGATGCCCGATCCTTCGACCACTTCGCCTGAGCCCCCGGAGCGCGCGAGCGCGGAGCCTCCGGAGCGCGTGCGCGCGGAGCCCGTCGAGCGGCGCGTCTGGCGCGAGCCCACCTTCGAGTTCATGAAGCCGCGCCTGTCGCGCTGGATCGCGCTCGGCTTCGGCAGCGGCCTCGCGCCCGCCGCGCCCGGCACCTTCGGCACGCTGTTCGCGTGGCTCGCGTTCGCGGTCCTCGACCCGTTCCTGTGGGACGCCGCGTGGTGGGCGGTGATCGCCGTGTCGTTCGCCATCGGCGTGTGGGCCTGCGAGCGCACCGGCCGCGACCTCGGCGTCTTCGACCACAGCGGCATGGTCTGGGACGAGGTCGTCGCGTTCTGGGCGGTGCTGCTGCTGGTGCCGTCGGGGTTCGCGTCGCAGCTCGCCGCGTTCTTCCTGTTCCGCGCGTTCGACGTGATCAAGCCGCCGCCGATCCGCCACGTCGACCGTACGGTCAAGGGCGGCTTCGGCGTGATGTTCGACGACGTGATCGCCGCGTTCTACACCGTGCTCGTGTTCGCGCTGGGGACGAAGGTGTTCGGATGAGCGGCGCCGCGCCCTCCGAGGACGAGGTGCTCGCCTCGGGTGCGGCGCTCGGTGCGCGGCTGCTCGATGCGGGGCTCGCGGTCGCGACCGCCGAGTCGTGCACCGGCGGGCTGGTCGCCCGCGCGCTGACCGAGACCGCCGGCTCGTCGGCGTGGTTCGAGCGCGGCTTCGTCACCTACTCGAACGACGCGAAGCACGAGGCGCTCGGCGTGTCCGATGCGTCGCTGCGCGCGCACGGCGCGGTCAGCGAGCCGGTCGCGCGCGAGATGGCCATGGGCGCGCTCGCGCGCTCGCGCGCCTCGCTCGCGATCGCGATCACCGGCATCGCGGGCCCGTCGGGCGCGGTGCCCGGCAAGCCGGTCGGCACGGTCTGCTTCGGCTGGGCGATGCGCCCGCCGGGTCTCGCCGACGACGCGCCGCTGGTGCGCGTCGAGACACTGCACCTGCCCGGCGACCGGGCCGAGGTGCGTCGCCGCGCCGCACGCCACGCGCTCGATGCGGCCCGCACCTGGCTCGAGGCCGAGCTCGCCGACCGCCCGCCCGCGGGATGACCCCCCGACCTTCGGGCTAGGCCGGAAAGCTGATTGTTTGTACAGTGGTTCCGTGCGATACTCCTTCCCGTCGGTTCTCCCTCGAACAACCCGTCGGCCCACCGCTCAAGCGCCTCGCCGACCCAGCCACAGGACACCCCATGGACGATCCGAAATCCAAGGCCGAGAAGGCCAAGGCGCTGGCCGCCGCGCTGTCGCAGATCGAGAAGCAGTTCGGCAAGGGCTCGGTGATGAAGCTGTCCGACGCCGAGATCGCCGAGGACATCCAGGTCGTGTCCACCGGCTCGCTCGGCCTCGACATCGCGCTCGGCATCGGCGGCCTGCCGCGCGGCCGGGTCGTCGAGATCTACGGCCCCGAGTCCTCGGGCAAGACCACGCTGACGCTGCAGGTCATCGCCGAGATGCAGAAGCTCGGCGGCACCTGCGCGTTCATCGACGCCGAGCACGCGCTCGACGTGCAGTACGCGCAGAAGCTCGGCGTGCACCTCGAGGACCTGCTGATCTCGCAGCCGGACACCGGCGAGCAGGCGCTCGAGATCGCCGACGCGCTGGTGCGCTCGGGCTCGGTCGACATGATCGTCATCGACTCGGTCGCGGCGCTCACGCCGAAGGCCGAGATCGAGGGCGAGATGGGCGACTCGCTGCCGGGCCTGCAGGCGCGACTGATGTCGCAGGCGCTGCGCAAGCTGACCGCCACCATCAAGCGGACCAACTGCCTGGTCATCTTCATCAACCAGATCCGGATGAAGATCGGCGTGATGTTCGGCAACCCCGAGACGACCACCGGCGGCAACGCGCTGAAGTTCTACGCGTCGGTCCGCCTCGACATCCGCCGCACCGGCTCGATCAAGAAGGGCGAGGAGGTCGTCGGCAACGAGACCAAGGTCAAGGTCGTGAAGAACAAGGTCGCGCCCCCGTTCCGCGCCGCCGAGTTCGACATCCTCTACGGAGAGGGCATCTCGCGCGAGGGCGAGATCATCGACCTTGGCGCGCAGTGCAACGTCGTCGAGAAGAGCGGCGCCTGGTACAGCTACGGTGGCGAGCGCATCGGCCAGGGCAAGGACAACGTCCGCGAGTACCTGCGCGAGCACCCGGAGATCGCGCTCGACATCGAGAACAAGGTCCGCGAGCACTTCGGCGTGAAGCCGCGCGGGCTGAAGGTCATCGAAGGCGGCAAGGGCGCCGCCGAAGCGGCCTGACGGCCGTCGCGCGGTGGGCTTCGGCAACCTCCGCCGGCGCCCGTCCCGCGGCGGCGAGCCGGCCGTCCTCGACGACGGGGCGGCCCGTCCCGCCGCCGAGGCGCCGCGCCGGGCCGCCCCGAGCGGCCCGTCCTTGAAGGGACGCGCGCTGCGCCTGCTCTCGCAGCGCGAGCACAGCCGCTTCGAGCTGGCCCGCAAGCTCGGCCCCCACGCCGAGTCCCCCGAACAACTCGACCGCGTCCTCGACGAACTCGAGCAGGCGGGTCTCGCCTCGCCGGCCCGCTTCGCCGAGAGCCTCGCGCACCGCCGAGAGTCCCGCTTCGGCCTGCGGCGCATCGAGCAGGAGCTCGGCGCCCATCGCCTCGAGGACGCGGTCTCCGCCCCCGTCCTCGACCGCCTGCGCAGCACCGAGCGCGACCGCGCGCTCGCCGCCTGGCGCAAGCGTTTCGGTATCCCCGCGCCCGACGCGACCGAGCGCGCGAAGCACCATCGGTTCCTCGCCCAGCGCGGCTTCACCGCCGACGCGATCTCCTGGGTGCTCCGGCATGGCGTGCATGCGGGGGAGGGCGACGGCGAGCCCTGACGGCGTCGCGGGGCGGTCGATGGTTGGCGCGGCGGCGCCGGTGCAGGGGGGCCGATGCTTGCTCCCAGGGCCGCCCCCCACGAGCCTGCGGCTCGTGGGGTTCCCGCCTCGCGGGGGCACTCGACGGGCCGGGAAAAAAACTCGCCCCTACGGGGCTCAGACAGTTTTTCCCTAAAGGTCGGCTGCGCCGACCTTTGCCCGTCGAGCACCCCCACGAGGCGGTGCGGCCCAGTCGCGGCGCATCGGCCCCCCGGCACCGGCGCCGTGAGACGTGGGGGGCATACGGGCACCCCCGACTCAGCCTTGATGTGTGGG